>NZ_CM129662.1:0-318869 GCF_052978205.1 Rhodanobacter sp. UC4452_H20
TGAAGATTATAAGAACTTCTTTGAATGGTGTATTCGGCTGGAAGATGTTTACCTCAAATTTCCTCGAGATATCAAAAAAGTACCCTGAGCTGCTTAAGGAAATTACGCCAAACTATGTTTTATATTTGACGAGAAGGGATGAGTTGGGTCAGGCTTTTTCTTATTCGAGGGCAATGAGGTCAAAAACATGGTTCGGAGGAATAGCAAATGTGTCTGAGGTTGCTTATGATTTTTTTCATATCAAAAAGTGTCTGCGATTGATCAGGGAACAGAAGAGATGTTGGGAAGATATCTTCGATACCGTCGAGATAGAGCCTATTCGTATTTTTTACGAGGATCTCTTGAGTGACGCCGAGTCCTTCACTGGGTGCATTCTTGGGCGTATGGGGATTAAGGTTGACCGTACCTCTCGCATTGATATCCCCGTGACGCTCAGGCAGACGGATGGTATTAGCCGTATCTGGCGAAATCGCTTCGCTGAGGATGAATCTCACGAGGCTATTTCTGCTGAAAAGAAAACGCCTGATTAGCGTCGGACCCCAGTCCCAAATCTCGCTCCCTGCGATAACGTGAGGGGAAGCTGCGCCCCTGACTGAAACCTCGAAGAAGAAGTCCCCGACGTACTCGTGGGCCGTTCGGATGGTGTTCTAGCGCACGGCTTGCCGTCTGGTAGCCGTGCGCTCTCGACCATACGGCAGTACGAGGCGTGGTCACCGACCGAGGCGAAGCGTGCGACATCCCCGCTCTCGAGCAGGATCGCCGTGCCCAGAACCGGGCCAGTGCCTTGCACGGCCAGTGGGGCGTGCGAGGCCAGGTTGAGCGGCGGCACGCCACACTCCTATGGCGCCGGCACCACGTCCACCCGCTCCACATAAATCAACTCGCACGCCCCCGCACCCGTGTCCTCGCGGTTCATGGACGTCTTCCAGTGCCACCCACCAGGTCGGCTGGCGTCGACCAGGAAGCCTTCGAGGTGGACGACCTCGCCGGTGCGCACCTGCTCGAGCTGGTTTTTCACGTCGGCGTCGGTGGGGATCATGTGCATGTTGGCGCTGGAGGTTTCGATCTCGCGCCGGGGGATCGGGAACTCCTGCACGTGCCAGTAGTAGAAGCGGCCGGACTGGCGGATGTCGATGTGCTGCAGCACGTCGCTGTCGGACATGCGGCCCCAGCCCATGGCCAGGTCCAGCGGAACCAGCTCGCCGTCGGCGCCGCCGTAGTCCTTGCGCGAGAGCACGCGGGCGGTGATGTCGAAATGCGCGCGGGTGGTGAGGGTGGTGTCGCCCTTCTGCAGTTGCGCGCCGTGGTCGAGGTCGACCTGTTCCGGCGCGGCGGGGGCCAGCACGCCGGGGCCGGGGTGCACGGGCGCGCGCCCGTGGTGCTTGAGCACGCCCAGCAGCACCAGCGACGCGACGGCGGCGATCAATATTTTGCGCATGGAGGCCCCGACCCTCGATCTGGGCGGAGTTTACGCGAAGGGGATTTCGAATAACTCCATTGTTCCGTCATTCCTGCGAAGGCAGGATCCAGCGCCTCTGCTTTTTTCCCGATGAGTCGAAGGCGCTGGGCCCCAGCGTTCGCTGGGGCGACGGGTTTTGGGAAGTTCCCGAGGCGGGGCGAGTTCAGCCGGGATCGGCGGCGGGCGCGGGCGCGGCGGTCGCCGTGCGGCGGCTTCGGCGGGTGGCGGGTGCCGGTTCCGTCGCCGCCACCGGCGAGGCGGCCGAATGTGCATCCAGCAGTTCGGCGGGCAGTTGCCGGAACACCTCGGCCAGGCGCTGCAGGAAGGCGTGCATCGCCGAACTCTTGCGCCACACCATCGCGATGCGGCGGCTGGGTGCGTGGCCCTTGAACTCGATCAGGTGCAGGCCGTCGACCGGCGCCACCGGCGGCTTTACCGCCGTCACCGGCAGCAGGGTGATGCCGACGTTGGCCGCCACCATCTGGCGCAGGGTCTCCAGGCTGGTGGCGCGAAAGCCCGAGTGCTCGCCGGCGCCGGCCATGTGGCAAACCTCCAGCGCCTGGTCACGCAGGCAGTGGCCGTCTTCCAGCAGCAGCAGGTTCTGGTGGGACAGGTCGCGCAGCTTGAGCAGCCCCGGCTGGTGCGCCAGCGGGTGTTCGTCGGATACGGCGAGCAGGAACGGCTCCTCGAACAGGAACTCGCTGTGCAGGCTGTCCTCGTGCAGCGGCAGGGCAAGGATGCCGGCGTCGAGCCGGCCCTCGCGCAGCAGGCGCAGGATCGCCTCGGTCTTTTCCTCGACCAGCAGCAGCTCCAGCTTGGGAAAGGCCGCGCGCACCAGCGGCAGCGCATGCGGCAGCAGGTACGGCCCCAGCGTGGGGAAGATGCCCAGCCGCACCGTGCCGGACTCCGGGTCCAGCGTGCGCCGCGCCACCGCGCGGATCTGTTCCACGCCGCCCAGCACGTCGCGCGCGCGGATCGCGATGTCGCGGCCGACCTCGGTCAGCAGCACCTTGCGCGGCGCGCGCTCGACCAGCGACACGCCCAGTTCTTCTTCCAGTTTCTTGATCTGGGTGGAGAGGGTGGGCTGGCTGACGAAACACGCGGCCGCCGCGCGACCGAAATGGCGGTGCTCCGCCAGAGCCACGAGGTATTGCAGGTCGCGCAGGTTCATCGCCGCTCCCGGTCCGTCGAAACATAGATCATACCTATGATGCGCCACGCAAATAATCAGCGTTGACGATGCCGCAGGCCGCCAGCCATGCCTTCTGGCACTGGGTCGAAAGTCATGCCGCCCCCTAGCGTGGGGCTTTGTCCGTCCCGGAGTGAAGCCATGCGCCGCCTTGTCCAGACCGCCTTGTTCACCGCGCTCGCTGCCTGTGGCGCCTCGACCCTGGCCGCTTCCGCCGAGCAGGCGCCCAGCGGCCGGTTGCCCGGCTGGGCCATGCCGCAGTCGTACCAGTTGGCGTTCAAGGTGGACCCTGCGCAGGCAGATTTCTCCGGCACCACGACGATCGAGGTGAAGCTCGAAAAGGCCTCCGACCACCTGTGGCTGGACGGCGCCGACCTGAAGGTGTCGAGGGTGGAGATCACCGATGCTGCCGGCGCGGTGCACGTGGGCAAGTACGTGGCGGCGGATGCGAAGGCCGGTGTGGCGCGGGTGGATTTCGGCAGCGTGTTGCAGCCGCAGCAGCTCAGCGTGAAGTTCGAGTACACCGCGCCGCTCAATGCGCAGCTGCAGGGGTTGTACAAGGTCAGCGCCAAGGGCAAGCCGTATGCGATGACCCAGATGGAACCGATCAGCGCGCGCTTCGCCTTTCCCGGCTTCGACGAGCCCGGCTTCAAGACTCCGTTCGACATCTCCATCACCGCGCCCGCCGACGAGACCGTGGTGGCCAACACCAAGCCGGTGAGCGAGCAGAGCGCCGGCAAGGGCTGGAAGACCGTCACCTTCACCCGCACCGTGCCGCTGCCGACCTACCTGGTGGCCTTCGCGGTCGGCCCGTGGGACGTCGTCGCCGGCCCGGACATTTCGCCGACCGCTTACCGCGCCAAGCCGCTGCAGCTGCGTGGCGTCGCCGCCGAAGGCGAGGGCCATCGCATGCAGCATGTCCTCTCCGAATCGCCCAGCATCATCCACGCGCTGGAGAACTACTACGGCTTCGGCTATCCGTTCGACAAGCTCGACCTGCTGGCCGCGCCGGATTTCTCCGCCGGCGCGATGGAGAACCCCGGCCTGGTCACCTTCCGCGACTGGCTGCTGCTGCTCGACAACGATTCCCCCGCGCGCAACGTGCGCGGCTCGTTCAACGTCACCGCGCACGAGCTGGCGCACATGTGGACCGGAGACACGGTCACCACCGAGTGGTGGAACGACATCTGGCTCAACGAGGCGTTCGCCACCTGGATGCAGCAGAAGGTGACGATGCAGGTGCATCCGGAATACCGCGCCGATCTCGACCGCGTGCGCGGCGGCCAGCGCGCGATGGGCAGCGACAGCATGGTCAGCGCGCGCAGCGTGCGCCAGCCGATCACCGGCAACGGCGACATCACTACCGCGTTCGACGGCATTACCTACCAGAAGGGTGCCAGCGTGCTGGGCATGTTCGAGAACTACGTGGGCGAGGAGATCTTTCGCAAGGGGATGCGCGCGTACATCCAGGATCACAAGTTCGGCAACGCCACCGCCGATGATCTGGTCGACGCCATCGCCGACGCGGCGGGCAAGGGCGCGCCGTTCAAGCACGCATTCGAGAGCTTCCTCAACCAGTCCGGCGTGCCCTACGTGCGCACCAAGCTGGAATACAAGGGCGGCCAGACCGTGCTGCGGCTGAGCCAGGATCGCTACCTGCCGCTGGGCAGCAAGGGCGACCCACAGCGCCTGTGGGGCGTGCCGGTGTGCGTGCGTTACGGCACCCGCGCCAACGGCAAGGATGAAGCGCAGTCCAGCAAGGTGGAGTGCAAGATGCTCGACCAGGCCAGCGGCTCGATGGCGCTGCCCGGTGCCGGCAAGCCGACCTGGGTCATGCCCAACGCGAACGCCAACGGCTATTACCGTTTCAGCCTCGACAAGCCGCAACTGGCCCGGCTGACCGCCGTGGTCGGCCAGCTCAGCGACGCCGAGCAGCTCGCGTATGCCGATGCGGTCAGCGCCAGTTTCCGTCGCGGCGATCTCGATGCCGGCGACGTGCTGGCCGCGTTCAAGCCGCTGACCGCCTCGCCGATCTCCGACGTCGCCACCGCCCCGCTGGGCCAGCTGGCGTGGATCGCGCACCACGCGGCGCGCACCGACGCGCAGCGTGCACGCGTGGACGGCTGGGTTCGCGCGGCATACCTGCCGCGGCTGCAGAAGCTCGGCTACCAGCGCGTGGCCGGCGAGATGGATACAGCGGCCTTGCTGCGCAGCACGCTCGCCGACGCGCTGGCGTTCGACTTCCGCGTGCCGGAAGTGCGCGCGGCCTTGCTCAAGCAGGGCGAGGCGGCGCTCAAGCCCGGCGCCAACGGTCGCCTGGACCTGGCCGCCGCCAACCCCGACCTGCTCGGTGATGCGCTGGGCATGGCAGTGCAGACGCACGGAAAATCCGCGGTGGACACGCTGATCGCCGAACTGCCCCACACCAGCGACCCGGCGCTGCGCAACGGCATCCTCGACGGGCTGTCGCGCGCCGACGATCCGGCGCTGGCCGAACAGGTGCGCAACTTCGCCCTGACCGACACGGTGAAGGTAGGCGAGATGGGCATGCTGCTGATGGGCGAGCGCGACACCATCGCCCAGCGCGATGCGATGTGGCAGTGGTTCACCGCGCATTACCCGCGGATCCTCGAGCGCACCGGCAGCTTCGCCGGCGGCCGCCTGCCGTCGCTGGCCGCAGCCGGTGGCTGCAGCACCGCCGAGTCCGCGCGCCTGCACGCCTTCTTCGATTCGCGCGTGGACGACGCGGCCGGCATCGCCCGCGGCCTGGCGCAGACCGGCGAGTCGATCGAACTGTGCGCGGCGCTGAAGCAGGCGCAGGACCCTGCAGCGATCCTGCAGTAACCGCGCTGACGCTCGCTCAGCATGTGTCATGTGGCGCGCCGGTTGTCTGGCCGGCGCGCCATTCTTTTGATTGAGAGATATGACGTGGCTGCCGGGCTTTCGACAGGCCTCCCACCTCGTCCCCACACTCCGTCATGCCTGCGAAGACAGGCATCGCCCGTCTCACAAGAACGGTCGATCCCTCGCACTTGCAGGAGCGCGCTTGCGCGCGATGCCTTTGGCCGAATTCAAAGCGAAGAGCGGTCGATCGCCTTCGGCGACCGAGTTACTTTCTCTTTGCGTGCTCAAAGAGAAAGTAACCAAAGAGAAAGAGCACCCCGCTTGGCGCTTGCCGGGCTCCTGCCCGGCAAGTCCGTGAGCCGGGCCGGGCTTTTCGACAGCACATCCATGTGCTGGCGAAAAGGCATCGGCCTCCTTGCCGATGCCCGCTGCGCGGCCTGTCGACCCCGACTCACCGCCGCACAGGGGCCCTGGGTAAAGCAGCGGGCCATCGTGGCCCGCACTCTTCAGAGAAGCAGCGCAAACGCCGAAGCAGCGTGCTGGCCATTTCCTTCTTTGTTTAACTTCCTCCATCCCGGCTTCAGTGCAAGGGGGGCGCCGAGGTCGTGCTGCACGACGGGGCGCGGCTGGATCTCAGTCGGCGGTTTCGGGCGGGGGTGCGGGCGGTGTTGGGGTTGCGCTGAGCCGCGTGCGGATTTTCGGAGGCACGCGCATCACTCGATGCGGCCTCGCCAGACGGCAGGAGCGCGTGAGTTGCCTGGGTCGCACCAGTTCCTGCGCACGCGGGATAGCTCGGCGCGTAGGACGGGCAATGCTCGCCGCGGTTGCGTGAAGGGTCGGCGGACAGTGTCCGCCCTACGAACCTCAGGCGTCGCGCTGCAAGGGATAGACTACAAGGCGCACCATCACCGGCGAAGTAGCGATAGATGGCGGAGCGACAGGGAGAGGTTCATGCTGTTTTCGTCTTTGCACGACCTTCGCGGCGGCTTGCCGAAACGTCTGACGTTGCCAGCGATCGCGTTTGGCCTGGTGCTTCTCTATTTTGTTTCGCTACATCCCGCCACTGGCTTCCTGGGAGGCGCCTTCTTCCTTCTCCTAGGCTGGTGGTTCATCCCGTCCGCCATTAACCTTCTGTTGGCGGCTTGGCTCGCGTCGCTCTTCAAAGTTCACAAGACATTGCGTGCCGCCATTTTTGTTGCGGCATCGTTTTTTTTGGGAATGAATACGCTGCTGCCTACTTTGCTCAGATCGCGCTCAGAGGCAAGCAGTTCCGCCAACATACTTCGCGTCATCCGAATAAAGTCCGGTGAGACAGTCGATGCTGGCTTGATGACTGCCAGACTGGCCGATGAGGCTTCCTACCCCTCAGCGCCAAGTGCGTTGGGCGTGAGGGTAGGCGAGAACGAAGGATGCATGTGCATGTGGTGGGCACCCTCGCGGGGGCCGTCCTCCGAGTGGCAGGTCTGGGGTGTCATCAACGCATATCTCCATCGACCCAACGGCATAGAAGGCCCGCTCTACATCGGAATGGGAAACATGGCCTTGGGAAAGGCACACTTCGACGTCAGATTCATGCGCGGCGCAACTCCAAAAACCGTCAACCTCTTGCTTACGATCTACGACGGATGGGATGTGACTGCCGTTTACAGGCAATCGGCGATTCCCGTAGAAAGCACCTCGCCACCGAAAGCACACGGAGCCGGACTGGGCGATCACTTCTATCGGAATACCTTGAGCATGTTGGTGCGGCAAAATTTTTGGGTATTTCTCCTCGATAATCAGATGTCCGGGTTTTCGGCTGAACCGTTGAAGTCGTTCCTCCGTCGCGCAGTGATTGTGGAGTAACGGTGTTGCCCCTAACTGTAATGACCCAGCTGAAATGTCCATTCACCGCCGAGATCCCTTAGCTCTCGCAACCACGCAGCGGTTGCGCACCGAGTGCGGGCCAGGATGGCCCGCTGCTCTACCCGGGGCCCCTGTGCGGCGGTGAGGCGGGGTCGACAGGCCGCGTAGCGGGAGCCGACAGGGATGTCGGCTCCTTTTCGCACGGGCAGGATGCCCGTTCGAAAAGCCCGGCCCCGGCTCACGGACTTGTTGGGCAGGATGCCCAACAAGCGCCAAGCGGGGTGGCCTTTCTCTTTGGTTACTTTCTCTTTGGCCACGCAAAGAGAAAGTGACTCGGTCGCCGCAGGCGATCGACCGCTCTTGGCTTTGAATGCGGCAAGAGCATCGCGCACAGGGTGCGCTCCTGCAATCGCGCACGAAAGTAATTCGGCTGCCGCAGGCAGACGAAAGCTCTTGCTCCGCTTGCAAGCTACGTTGCAAATATGACGGCCGAAGTGCGATGCCTGCCTTCGCAGGCATGACGACGTGTGAGGGGGACGAGCCTCAACCCCATTCCGCCGCGTGCTGCGTTCAATCCAGAGTGCGATTGGCACACGCCCGCGCGTCATCACCACCAATGGCGCGGGCCGCTTCGTGCGCCCGACGCATTCCACTTACACTGTGCCCGCCGACCGGCCTAAAGGGGTAAAGCAGCATGCTTCGTCGATTGTGCATTTTGCTGGGTCTGGGTCTGCTGCTGACCGCGCCGCTGGCGGCGCAGGACATTCCGCCGCCGTTGCGTGACTGGCAGGGTTGGGTGCTGCACGACGTGCCCGGGCACGCTTGCCCGTTCCTGGCCGACCAGGCACCGGGTGAGGACAGTTACCGCTGCGCCTGGCCGGGGCGGCTGGCGCTCGATGCCGGCGAGGATGGCGGGCACTTCAGCCTGGAGGTGCATGTGGATGCGCCGAGCTGGGTGGCCCTGCCGGGGGACAGTCGCCACTGGCCGCAGCAGGTGAACCTGGGCAACCGGCCGGCGACGGTGCTGGAGCATCAGGGCCAACCGATGTTGTGGCTGGAGTCGGGCGATTATCACATCCAGGGCGAGCTGCCATGGACGTCGCGACCCGCCAACCTGGGCGTGCCGGAGTCGATCGGGCTGGTGACGCTTCGCGTCGACGGCGCCACGGTGACGCGAATCGAACGCGATGGCCGGCAGCTCACGCTGGGCGAAGCGGCCAGCGCGCAACGCGCGGCCGATGCGCTTTCGCTGCGCGTGTATCGCCGCCTGGCCGATGGCCTCCCGGCTACGCTGGAGACGCAGCTGCAATTCAACGTCAGCGGCAGCGCGCGCGAGCAGGTGCTGGGACCGGTGCTGCCCGCGGGTTTCGTCGCCACTGCGCTCAGCGGCGAGCTGCCCGCGCGACTGGAGAACGATGGCCATCTGCGCGTGCAATTGCGGCCGGGCCAGTGGACGCTGACCCTGCTGGCGCGCAGCGTCGCGCCACTGGCGAAGGTCGGCGTGACCCTGCCGCCCGCGCCGTGGCCGAAGCAGGAGGTCTGGAGTTACGCCGATGACAACGCGCTGCGCGGCACGCGCGTGGAAGGCAATGCGGTCGACGCGGCGCAGGCCGGGGTGCCGGGCGACTGGGCCAACCTGCCGGCCTACGCGCTGGATGACCGCAGCGGGCTGAGCGTGGAGCAGGGCAACCGCGGCAATGAAGGCAGCCGCAGCGACGCGCTGCACCTGCAACGCGAGATGTGGCTGGATTTCGACGGTGGGCATTTCAGCGTCGCCGATCGTCTCAGTGGCGAACTTCGCCATCACCAGCGGCTCGACGTCACCGCGCCGTGGCAGTTGCAGCGTGCCTCGGAAGACGGCGAACCGCTGCTGGTCACCAGGGATGCGAAAGGCCATGCGGGTGTCGAGCTGCGCGATCGCCGCATCGACGTGGCAGCCGGCCTGCGCGTGCCGGCCGGAGTCGGCGCGATGCCGGGTTCCGGTTGGCAGCTGCCGCTGGACGGCATCGAGGCTACCGTGCACCTGCCGCACGGCTATCGCCTGCTCGGTGTGATCGGTGCGGATCGCTCGAACGATTCCTGGGCCGCGCAATGGAGCCTGCTCGACCTGTTCGTGGTGGCATTGGTTGCGTTGCTGGCCGGGCGCTTGCTCGGTTGGCCGTGGGCCCTGCTGGCGGCGGGCTATCTGGCGCTGGCGCAGCACGAGGCGCTGGCACCGCTGTGGACGCTGGCGCTGGCATTGGCGCTCGCCTTGTTGCTGCGCGCGCTGCCGGAAGGTCGCTTGCGCGGGTTTGCGCGCGGCGGCGCGCTGGCCGTGTTTGCGCTGGCGGTGCTGTGGGCGCTGCCGTTCGCGGCCGCGCAATTGCAGTACGCGCTGCATCCGCAACTGGAGCACGGCAGCGCGCCGCGGATGGTGTCGGCGGCGTATGCACCGCAGGCCGTCGTCGCCGACAAGATGGCGGCCGGCGTGCCGGCACCGCCTCCGCCACCGCCACCGGGCGCGCGGGCCGTGAGCGAGATGAGCGCGAATGTCGTGCAGGCGGCCCCCGGCACCCTGGCCAGCGTGGTTGTCACCGGTTCGCGGATGACGGCCAGCCAACTGGTGGCCAGCGAGCAGGACAACCGCACCGTGATCCAGGCCGGCGTCGGCACGCCGCATTGGGACGAGGGCAACAACTACCGGCTCGGCTGGTCGGGGCCGGTGACGCCGCAGCAAACCACCCGGCTGGTGATCGCACCGGCATGGCTGGTGCGCCTGTTGCGCGTAGTGATGGTCGGCTTGCTGGCGGTGGTGCTGGGTCGATTGGCCATGAAGCTGTGGCGACCGCTGCGTAACCACTGGCTGCCTTCGCGTGCTGCAGGCATCGCCGGTGCCGCCTTGCTGGCGATCGCCTTCTTGCCCACCGGCGCACGCGCGCAGGCGCTGCCGGATGCGCAGTTGCTCGAGCAGTTGCGCAGCCGGCTCACCGAGGCGCCGAAGTGCGCGCCGCAGTGTGCCGAGGTGGCGCAGGCGCAACTTCAGGTCAACGGCGCGATGCTGGAGGTCGTGCTGGAAACCCACGCCGGAGCCAGCGTGGCGCTGCCGTTGCCGACATCCGACCAGGCAATGCCGCTGGTCGATGTCCGCCTCGACGGCCAGGCCGATCCGGCGCTGTTGCGCGACGATGATCAGCTGCTGCTGCGGCTGGATCGCGGCGTGCACCGCGTCAGCCTGCGCTACCGGCTGGACGCGGTGGACAGCGCCGCGCTGCACTTCGCGCTGGCGCCGCAACGCATCGCCTTCAGCGACCCGGGCTGGTCGCTCGATGGCGTCGATGGCGGCCGGGTGCTGGGCGACAGCGTCACCCTGCGCCGTGTGCAGACGGCGGCCGACGGCAAGCAACTGCCGACCGCGCAGAGCTTTCCGCCGTATGTGCGGTTGACCCGCAGCATCGGCCTGGGGCTGGACTGGATCGTGCTGAACCGGGTCGAGCGCATCGCGCCGCAGGAGGGTGGATTCAGCATCAGCCTGCCGCTGCTGCCGGGCGAGCATCCGCGCGGCGAGGGCGTGCTGGTCAAGGACGGCAGGATCAACGTCACCTTCAAGGCCGGCGAATCGATGGTGAGCTGGAGCAGCCAGCTCGATCGCTCCGCGAAGATCACCCTGGAAGCACCGCCGCTGGGCGAGCGCTCCGAGGTGTGGGAAGTGGGCGCGGCGCCGATGTGGCATGTGGATGCCGAAGGCGTGCCGACCAGCGCCAGCGATGACGGCCTGCGGTTCGATCCGCTGCCGGGCGAGAAGCTGCAACTGGCGATCACGCGGCCGGTGGCCATGGCCGGCGACAGCCTCGCCATCGACGGCGCGCAGCTGACCATCCGCACCGGCGAGCGCGCCAGCGAGTTGCAGCTGGACCTGCGCGTGCGCAGCACCCGTGGCGGCGAGCATGCCATCGACTTGCCGCCCGGCAGCGAGTTGATCGATGCCCGGCGCGACAACCAGCCGATCAACCTGGCGATACGCGATGGCAAGCTGAGCCTGCCGCTGCTGCCCGGCGCGCATGACTACGCCGTGCACCTGCGTGAGCCGCTGGGCGTGGCGATGCGCGTGCGCACGCCTGCGCTGGATCTGCATGCGCCGGCGGCCAACATCGGCCTGAACCTGCAACTGCCGCAGGATCGCTGGGTGTTGTGGGCCTGGGGGCCCACCGACGGCCCGGCGGTGCTGTACTGGTCACAGGTGCTGGTGCTGTTGATCGCCGCCTGGCTGCTGGCGCGCTACGCCCCGACGCCGTTGCGCCTGCGCCACTGGGTGCTGCTGGGGCTGGGCTTCTCGGCCTTCGCCTGGAGTGCGTTCGCGCTGGTGGTGGTGTGGCTGATCGCCCTGGGCCTGCGTGCGCGGCTGCGGGCGCCGGAGCAGCTCGAACGCCTGCGTTTCAACCTGCTGCAGCTGGGCCTGGCGACCTTGACCGTGCTGGCACTGTGCGTGCTGGTCGGCGCCGTGCCGCAGGGTCTGCTGGGCTTGCCGGACATGCATGTGGCCGGCAACCACTCGTCGGGGTCGAACCTGCACTGGTTTGCCGATCGCAGCGACGGAGCGTTGCCGCTGGCCGGCGTGTTCAGCCTGCCGTTGTGGATCTACAAGCTCGCCATGCTGGTCTGGGCGCTGTGGCTCGCCAATGCGCTGATCGGCTGGCTGCGCTGGGCCTTCGACGCGTGGACGCATGGCGGCTACTGGCGCAAGCGCGAGCCGAAGCCTGGCGTGGTGCCGCCGCAACTGCCGCCTTCGGCGGCGGGGCCGGGGCGCGATGCCTGACGTGCGCGAGGCGCTGGCCGCAGCGACGCAACGGCTGGGCGACCGCACCGAGGCCGAACTCCTGCTGCTGCACGTCCTGCAGCGGCCGCGAAGCTGGCTGTTCGCGCATGCCGGCGATCCGCTTGAAATGGACGTCCAGACGTCTTACCAGAAGTTGCTGTCCCGTCGCGAGGCCGGCGAGCCGGTGGCCTACCTCGTCGGCCATCGCGGCTTCTGGACGCTGGATCTGGAAGTTACGCCGGCGACGCTGATCCCGCGCCCGGAAACCGAGCTGCTGGTGGAACTGGCGCTGCAGCGCCTGCCACCCGGTTTCAGCGGCCGCGTCGCCGACCTCGGCACCGGCAGCGGCGCGATTGCGCTGGCGATCGCGCGCGAGCATCCCCGCGCGCAGGTGATCGCCACCGATGCCAGCGCGACGGCGCTGGCCGTTGCCCGACGCAATGCGCAGCGCCACGGCATCGACAACGTCAGCTTTGTGCAAGGCGACTGGCTGGCGCCGCTGGCGGGCCAGCGCTTCGAGCTGATCGTCTCGAACCCGCCCTACATCGAGGCCGGCGATCCACACCTGGCCCGCGGCGACCTGCGCTTCGAGCCGGCCAGCGCGCTGGCCTCGGGCCGCGACGGCCTGGACGACATCCGCCGCATCGTCGATGGCGCCCTCGGCCATCTCGCCCCGGGCGGCTGGCTGCTGTTCGAGCACGGCTGGAACCAGGGCGAGGCCGCGCGCGTGTTGGTGCGCGATGCCGGCTATGTCGAAGTATTCACGGCGCAGGATCTGGAGCAGCGCGATCGGGTGAGCGGCGGGCGTTGTGCTCGGCGATGACGGCCGGCGTGCATCCCCCGTCCACGATGCTCCGGTTCAACGCACAACCTGCTGCTGGCGGTGGCGATTGTTGCTGCGCCCCGCGAAGCAGAGATTTTACGTCGCAGGTTTCCATTCGATCTTTTTCAAATCCCATGTCATGGGGTCGTAACTTGCCTCGTAGATCGGCACGGCATCGTGTGACCTCCCTGCAAGTTTGCGTTGCACCTGAATGTTCAAGATGACGTCGTCACCGCGCACGGTGATGCCATAGAACCAGAATTCGTCGCCAGCCATGAAAAATTTCGAATCCCGGTAAGGATTGACGATGCGTCGGCGCAGTTCGTTCGCAGCATCCAGAACGATGACGTTGTCGGCACCGCAATGAGCTTGTGCCTGAAGGACGATGATGCCGTCTCCGTCGGGCAGGAGTTGCGCAGTCCGCGTGTCATGACCATCAATCTGCCGTGTAAACGTTCGACCATCGTTCTCCCATTGGTACGCCTTTGGTCGGTACTCCGGGTCATTGATTTGCTGAAGCAGCGGCACTGAAGGCAGGTACTCACCAACTTTGGTCCTGAGGCCGTTGTTCAGAACGTAAACAAAATTCTGGATCATGAGCCTGGGTCCTCAGTTCGCGGAGGTCATGCAGAACCTGCCCGGCGGCGATGCCCTCGGAACGTTCAATGGCGATGCGCAGGCACTCGGCACGGGTCGCGATCAGGCGCGCTTCATCGCGCAGCGTGGCCGCTTGCCGGCTGGCCCAGTCTTTCAGCTGGCGCCATGATCCGTCGATCCATCCCGTCAAGATGTTCCCTTCCGTGGTGTCGCTGCGCTGCTCCGAGCGTAACTGAAGCACGAAGCGGCCGAGCGTGATCCGGGTCCTGGAGCGCTGGCGAACCCGGATGGATGGCCGGAATCAGGCGCTGTTCTGGCTGAGCCGCTCGATCAACGGAAATCGTGCGTGGATGGCATGGCGGATGCCCGGCAGGTCGAGGCCGGCCATGCTCAGCACCTCCTCGCGGCTGCCGTGTTCCAGATAGACGTCTGGAAGGCCGAGATGAAGGATCGGCAGGGTGATGCCGTGCGCGGCCAGGCACTCGGCCACGGCGGAGCCGGCGCCGCCGGCGACGGCGTTGTCCTCGAGGGTGACGAAGCCGTCGTGGGTCCTGGCCAGTTCCAGGATCAGGGTGTCGTCAAGGGGCTTGATGAAGCGCATGTTGACCAGGGTGGCGTCGAGTTCGGCGGCGATGGTGGCGGCCGGTGCCAGCATCGCGCCGAAGCTGAGCAGGGCGAGGCCGTGGCCGCGCCGGCGCAGCTCGGCCTTGCCGATCGGCAGCGTTTCCAGCTCGTGGTGGGTCGCCACGCCGGGGCCGGTGCCGCGCGGGTAGCGGATGGCCGCCGGGCCGGGGTGGCTGAAGCCGGTGCTGAGCATCATGCGGCACTCGTTCTCGTCGGCCGGCGCCATGATCACGAAATTCGGCAGGCAGCGCAGGTAGGTGAGGTCGAAGCTGCCCGAATGGGTGGCGCCGTCCGGGCCGACCACGCCGGCGCGGTCGATGGCGAAGGTGACGTCGAGGTTCTGCAGCGCCACGTCGTGGATCGCCTGGTCGTAGGCACGCTGCAGGAAGGTGGAGTAGATCGCCACCACGGGTTTGGCGCCCTCGCACGCCATGCCCGCGGCCAGTGTCACCGCGTGCTGCTCGGCGATCGCCACGTCGAAATAGCGCGCGGGGTATTCCCTGGAGAAACGCACCAGGCCCGAACCCTCGCGCATCGCCGGGGTGATGCCGAGCAGGCGCGGGTCGGCGGCGGCCTGGTCGCACAACCAGTCGCCGAACACGTCGGTGTAGGTCGGCTTGGCCTTGCCGGTTTTCTTCTTGACGCCGGCCAGCGGGTCGAACGGGCCGACCGCGTGGTATTCGATCTGCGCCTGTTCGGCCGGGGCGTAGCCCTTGCCCTTGGTGGTGATCACGTGCAGCAGCTGCGGGCCGGGCAGGTTCTTCACCGTGCGCAACGCCTGCAGCAGTTGCGGGATGTTGTGGCCGTCGATCGGGCCGGTGTAGTGGAAGCCGAGTTCCTCGAACAGCGTCGAGGGCACGAACATGCCCTTGGCGTGCTCCTCCCAGCGCTTGAACCAGCGGCCCATGAACGACTGCTTGGGAATGGCCCGCTTGGCCCGCTCGCGCAAGTCGTTGAGGCGGCGGCTGGCCATCGCGCGCGCCATCATCTTGGTCAGCGCGCCCACGTTCTCGCTGATCGACATGCCGTTGTCGTTGAACACCACCAGCAGGTCGGGCTCGACGTCGCCGGCGTGGTTGAGCGCCTCGAACGCCAGCCCGGCGGTCATCGCGCCGTCGCCGATCACCGCCACCACCTTGCGCTGCTCGCCGCTGGCCTGCGCGGCGATCGCCATGCCCAGCGCGGCCGAGATCGAGGTGGACGAGTGGCCGACGCCGAAGGTGTCGTACTCGCTTTCCTCACGGCGCGGAAACGGCGCCAGGCCATCCTTCTTCTTGATCGTGGTGATGCGGTCACGGCGGCCGGTGAGAATCTTGTGCGGATAGCACTGGTGGCCGACGTCCCAGACCAGGCGGTCGTGCGGCGTGTCGAACTCGTGGTGCAGGGCCACGGTCAGCTCGACCACGCCCAGGCCCGCGCCGAAGTGGCCGCCGGAGCTGGCGACGGCCTCGATCAGATACTGGCGCAGTTCGTCGGCGACTTGCGGCAGTTCGCTGTCGGGCAGCCGGCGCAGGTCGGCGGGCGCGTCGATCGAAGCCAGGCGGGGATAATGGCTGAGGTCATTCATCCTCGTATTGTTGGCCCAGCGGCGGGGCGGAGCAAGGGCGAAACAGTGAACAAGGCCTGATTGCGACCGGTGCAGCCTGCAAGTGCGGCACACAATCGGCATCGCATGCTGCGCGCAGATTCCCTTGCGGAGATCCGTCCATGGCCAGTGTCTCGCAGGCTTTTCGCCGCTTTGCGGAAGCCACCGCGCGCCAGTCCGGTCGACCGGCGACCTTCCTGGCGGCCGTATTGATCGTGGCGGTTTGGGCAGCCAGCGGGCCGTTCTTCCACTTCGGCGACACCTGGCAGTTGGTGATCAACACCGGCACCACGATCATCACCTTCCTGATGGTGTTCCTGATCCAGAACAGCCAGAACCGCGACAGCGCGGCGCTGCAGATCAAGCTGGACGAGCTGATCCGCACTACCGCGGCCCACAACGGCCTGCTCGACCTGGAAGACCTCGACGAGGAGACCCTGGAGCGTATCCGCGAGAACTACCGCAAGCTGGCGGCACGGCGCGAGCGTGCCAGCGGCGGCCGCAAGCGCAGGCACGGCGGCCCGGCCCGGGGCGAAGCCGAGGAAGCGGGCGAGGCGGACGAAGCCTGCGAGGAGGTCGACGAGATCGACCGCGAACTGGAGAAGAACCGCGAGACGCGCGCGGAAGAGGGCCATGCCGACACCGCGGCGGAACGGCGGAAGTGAGGCTTGGCGTCTCCTAGAGCGTGGGCGGTAGAAATCTTCCGGGCTGCAAAGGCGTCTGCGCGGTTTATGTTTCCGCCGCTTCCCGGCCTACAGAACCATCATGGGCCGGCGAAGCGTGGAAAATCTGCACTCACGCAGCCACTTTTGCCTCGAAAGTTTCTACCGCCCACGCTCCTAGGCGTATTCCGCCATCGGGCGCCGGTCGCGCGGCAGCCGGCTGACCAGGAACTCCATCTGGTCGGCGAGGATGTTGCGGTTGGACAGGATCAGGTGCTCCACCCAGCTTGGCCGGTACGGTACCGCCAGCAGCGGCATGTTGGCCTGCTGCGGCGTGCGGTTGCTCTTTTTCAGGTTGCACGACAGGCAGGCGCTGACCACGTTCTCCCACTCGTCCTTGCCTTGCCGGGAAATCGGCAGCACGTGGTCGCGGGTCAGTTCCATGCGCGTGAAGTGCTCGCCGCAGTACATGCAGATGTGCCGGTCGCGCGCGAACAGCGCGGTGTTGGTCAGCGCCGGCGACGGGTCGACCGCATGCTCGCGGCAGTGGCCGGTGCTGGCGATGATCGGGTGCAACTGCAGCAGGCTCTGCGTGCCCAGCGCACGGTTGTGGCCGCCGTGCACGGTGAGGCAGGGATCGCCCAGGGTCCAGGCGACGACGTCGCGCACGTACAGGCACACCGCGTCCTGCCAGCTGATCCAGTCCAGGATGCGGCCAGCGGCGTCCAGCGACAACACGCGCGTCGCCTGCAGGTCAGCCGGTTTGACAGCGTCCATCAGCATGCAGTTCGTCCTTCCGCCGGGGCATCGAGGGAACCAGCGGGCATGGCGCAAGGCCAGCCCGATCGCAGCATAGAACACTTTTCCGCCGTTCCGAAGGCGCCGGCGCGGCGGGATTCGCAGGCACCGGTGCCCGCTGATATGATCCCTGGCTCGACATGAAACCCACGCCGGGTTCGACAGGGCCGCCGCCGTGGCGGCCCGGCGCGACGGGGGACCAAAGGTGGATCAACGTGGCTGAAGTCATTTTCTACGAGCACCCGGTGGCGCTGAACCGGGCCGAACACAAGAATCTTCGGCTCAAGGGCGTGCCCAACATGAAGTTCGCCATGAACACGCACTCGGTGCCGTTGACCGCGGCGGAGTTCGGCCTGGCCGCGCGTGACCTGCTGATCGTGTTCGCCGGTCCCGACGCCGCCAATGCCGGCCCGATCGCGTTGCTCGGCCTGCGTCAGAACGAGAACCTCTACGTCGACGCCGCCGGCCAGTGGGCGCCCAACACCTACGTGCCGGCCTTCGTGCGCCGCTACCCGTTCGTGCTGGCCGAGAAACCGGCCGGGCAGGAGGGCGGCGATTTCGCGGTGTTCCTCGATCAGGGCTTCGAGGGTTTCAACGCCGCCGACGGCGAGCGCCTGTTCAACGAGGACGGCAGCGACACCGAGCTGCTGAAGAACGCCGTGGGTTTCCTCGGCGAGTTCCAGCAGAACATCGACCGCACCCGCACCTTCATGCAGTACCTGGTCAAGCATGACCTGCTGGAAGCGCGCAACGTGCAACTGCACAAGGGCGAGCCGGATTCCGGCCATGGCATCACGCTCAACGGCCTGTTCATGGTCAACGAGGAGAAGCTGCGCGCGCTGGACGAGAAGGTCGCCCACGAGATGCTGCGCGAAGGCGTGATGGCGTGGATCTACGCCCACCTGCTGTCGCTCAGCAACATCGACCGCCTGGCCCGTCGCCTGGACGAGCGCGAGCAGGCCGAGTCGGCGGCCAAGACCACCAACTGAGCAGGACTTCGCTTCGCCTGCTGCACGCAACAAGCCGCCTGCGGGCGGCTTGTTCGTTTGCGCGCCTTCAACGCACCGGTTTGGCCAGCTTGATCAGGTCGGTCGCGTAGCCGCTGGCCTCGTACAGCGCGCGGGCGCGCTCATTGCCGGGGAACACCGCCAGCGTCACCAGCTGGCACTGGTGCTCGCGCGCCCACTGCTCGGCGTGCGCCAGCAAGGCCTTGCCGACGCCGTTGCCTTCGTGCTGCGGCGCCACCGCGAGATCGGAGATGTGGCAGTTGCTGCGGCCGCTGAAAAAATCGGCGGTGCGCTGCAGGTGGATGAAACCCACCCGCTCGCCGTCGCCATTCTCGGCCACGAACAGGAAGCTGTTCGCCGGCTGGTCCTCCAGATGGTGCAGCAGGTCCCGGCGGATGCCTTCGACGCATTCGTGGCGGCGACGCCACGCCGGCAGCGCGAAGTCGGCGAAGCGTGGCACCAGCGCAAGGATGAAATCGTCGTCGTCGGCAGCCAGGCGGATCAGCAGGGGCGAGTCGTTCATGGGCGATCGGGTCGGTGGGCCTGACGGCTTTCTACACCGCCCCCGGCGTGGACGAAAGCCCACCGAAGGCGGCATGTATATTCGCGTACGGCCGGCAGCCATCAACGGAGGAACCATGACCACGACGCGACGCATCCGTCTGCAGCCCGCGGGCAGTGCCGTGCTTGCGCAGGGCATGGACGAGATCCGGCAACAGTTGGACCTGCCCACCGCGTTTCCGGCCGAAGTCGAAGCCGCCGCCGCGGCCGCTGCGGCGAACCCGCGCCTGCCGGCGCTGGACCGCACCGAGCTGCCGCTGGTCACCATCGACCCGCCGGGCGCGCGCGACCTCGACCAGGCCATGCACGTTCAGGCGCAGGGCGACGGTTGGCGCGTGCATTACGCCATCGCCGACGTCGCCGCCTTCGTGCAGGCCGGCGACCCGGTGGACCTGGAAGCGCATCGGCGCGGCGAGACGCTGTACGGCGCGGATTCGAAGATCCCGCTGCACCCGAAAGTGTTGTCCGAGGATGCCGCCTCGCTGTTGCCGGATCAGGTGCGCCCGGCGCTGTTGTGGACGGTGGACCTGGACCCTGCCGGCCGCATCGCCGCCATCGACGTGCGCCGGGCGCGCGTGCGCAGCCGCGCCCAGCTCGACTATGCCGGCGTGCAGCAGGCCATCGACGCCGGCAGCGACGATCCGATGTGGGCGGTGCTGCGCCGGATCGGCGAGTTGCGCGAGCAGTGCGAGCGCGCGCGCGGCGGCGTGAGCCTGCCCCTGCCGGAACAGGAGATCGACGTGGTCGACGGCCGCTGGACGCTGGCGTTCCGCGCGCGCTTGCCGATCGAGAACTGGAACGAGCAGATCTCGCTGCTGGTCGGCATGGCCGCGGCGCAATTGATGGTGCAGGCGAAACTGGGGCTGTTGCGCACGCTGCCGCCACCCGACCCGCACGCCATCGCGCGGCTGCGCGTCACCGCGCGGGTGCTCGGCATCGCCTGGCCGTCCGGGCTGGACTATCCCGGCTTCATCCGTTCGCTGGACCCGTCCAACGACGTGCACGTGGCCATGCTGACCGCCTGCACCACGGTGCTGCGCGGGGCCGGCTACGCGGCGTTCGACGGCGCGCTGCCCGCGCAGCCGATGCATTCGGCGCTGGCAGCGCAGTACACCCATGCCACCGCGCCGCTGCGCCGGCTGGTCGATCGCTATACCGGCGAGGTCTGCCTGGCGCTGTGCGCGAAGCAGCCGGTGCCGGCGTGGGCACTGGCCGCCTTGCCCGGCCTGCCGGACACCATGCAGGCTTCCGGCCATCGCGCGGGCCAGTACGAAAGCGCCGTGTTGAACCTGGCCGAAGCCGCCGCGCTGGCGCCGCGGGTGGGCGAGGTTTTCGACGGTGCGATCGTCGAGGTCGCCCGCGGCGATCCGGCCAAGGGCACGGTGATCGTGCGCAACCCGGCGGTGGAGGCCGGCGTTTCCGGCAGCGGCAACCTCACGCTCGGCGCCGACGTCCGGGTGAGCCTGGTCGAGGCCGACCCGGTGCGGCGCGTGACGCGTTTCGAGCTGGCAGGCTGACACGCCGCGGCGCCGAGGCATGCCGGGGGGGGGACACGACGCCAGCAGCGCGGCCGTGCCGGCCACCCGCGCTGCTGGCCATCGACGGGCGCCGCTTACGGGGCCGTCGTGGCGACCGCACCGGCGCCGGTGGCATCGACGGTGAGCGAGACGCGGCGGTTGTCGCGGCCCTGGTCGTGCGTGGCGCCCTTGGCGACCTGGCGGTTGCTGTCTTCACCGTAGCTGACCGCACGTACCTGATCGGCGGACAGGCCGCTGCTGATCAGGAAATCGCGCACCGCATCGGCGCGCTGCATGCCGAGCTTCTTGTTGTAGGCACGCGAACCGGCCGGGTCGGCAAAGCCTTCCACCGTGATCAGCACGCCGGGGTGGTACTTGCCGATGGTCGCGGCAAAGTCCTGCAGCGCAGGCTTGTCCTGCTCGCTCAGGGTGGCGCTGTTGAACGCGAAGTGCGCCACCGTGTCGATGCTGACGCGGCCCTGCATCGCGGTGATCTGGCTGTCGTACTTGGCAAACTGCGATTGCATCTGCTGCTTGATGGCATCGATCTGCTGCTGCTGGTCGGTCTGCTTCTGCTGCAGCTGCTGGATGGCCGTGTTGAAATCGGATTGCTTGACGTACTGCGAGCAGCCGGCCAGGCCGATGGTGAGCAATCCCGCCGTCAATGCGGCCACGCGAGTGATCCTCGTGTTCATCCGGGTCTCCTGGTTTGTACGGGGTGGGGGTGCACGCAGGCGCTGATGACAGCGGCGCGCCTGCAGGACGAACGAAACGGTGCCGCCATCGCTGTCCTCCCGGAACCTAACCCATCGAGGCGGCAAGGACGCGTAAAAGCGGCACATTCCGCGTCGCGCCGTTCAGGTCGGGTTGCGCTGCGCGGCTCGCGTCGAGGTCGTGACGCGAACGGCTCGCGCGCATCAGTCGCGTGCGGTGACGGTACGCACCGCGCGCGAGAAATCGGCGCCGGCCGGTGTCGCACGGGCGCGTTCGCTGATGCGTGCGCGCTCGCGCAGTGTTCCGATCGGCACGCGACGATCGAGGGCGCCGATGCCTTGCAGATACTCCGGCAGATAGCCGGTCAGCAGCAGGCGCATGTCCCATGGCAGGCCCGGATCGATCTGCCGCGCCATGCGATGGACGAGGGTGGTGCAGTTGGAGGTGAAGGTGTTGTAGAACGCCGGCCGCGCGGCCAGCCGGTTGGCCGCATGCACGTAGGAGAGCAGCAGCGCGCGTAGCGTGGCCGGTTCGATCTGCAGCGGATACAGATAGACGTCCTCGTTGCGCACGTTGGTGCGCACGCGGATGATGTCGTCTTCCTCGGCGCCGACCAGGATCGTCTCGAACTGCTTGAAGAAGCCGCCCACCGAGGAATACTCCTGGTCGCGGCTCTTGCGCACCTCCACCGAGAACACCAGGTGGCGGCCGTCGTCGAAACCGAACGAGATCATGGCGTGGGCGATCGCCCGGCTGCCCCAGTGCGACAGCACCGCATCGGCGCTGGCCAGTTGCGCCAGGTCGTACTCGTGGCGCTCCCAGCGGATGTCGTAATCGTTGTCGCTGCGCCAGGCGAAGTGGCGCACGTTGTCGAGCACCACGCGATCGCCGTGCACGCTGCCGGTCAGCGTGCGGGCAACGTCGTCGCGCCAGTCGCGCGCGCCGGAGGGCCTGATCGCGACCCACCACAGCAGGACCATCGCGTACAGCGCGGCATGGACGACCAGCGGCAGCCAGCTGCGCCCGCCGATCGCGCAGGCGTACAGCACTCCGGTCGCGATCACCCAGAGCGCACTGCCCAGCGCGCGCCCGGCGCGGCCGCCGGGCAGCCGATACCACAGCGCCAGCGCGGCCCACGCGCCGGAACAGAACACGATCGGCGTCATCACCATCACGATGGCCACGCGACCGATCATGCCGAGCTTGTCCATCATCCCGCCGATGCTGCCGCGATCCATTCCTCCAGCGTGCCGATTCCCCGGCCGGAAAACAACGCGCGGCCCGAAACCGATGCCGGGCGGGCGGTGAGTTGGCAAGCCTGTTGCATTACCTCGGGCATGAACGACATCGCCTATGACATCTCCCATCTGCTCGACGTCGAACGCCAACAGGCCGATGTGCCGGCGCCGCGGATCGTTCGGGCCGTTCCCACCGTTCCCGCACGGGCCGCCCGCTCCGGCGTGGCCGAGGCGCAGGAGGCGCTGGCCCGCGAGCTGATCCAGTGCGCGCCGATCCACGACGCCATGGTCCAGCAGTACCTGCGCCTGAGCGGCGAGACCTTCCGCGAAAGCTGCGCCAGTTGAACACCTACCCGGCCGCCATTGCCACTTTTGAGCAAAAGTTGACCCGCCGGGACATGTGACGTGCCGCACATGGCCGGACTTCGGTCCATGACTGCCCCGAATACGAAAGAGCCCGGCATCGCCGGGCTCTTTCGTGCGGGGGTGCCTGCGGCTCAGTCGATCGCCGGCACGCTGGCCACGCCGGCCTCGATTGCCGCCTGGTGGGCGAGCGTGCGGGGCAGCAGACGGCTGAAGTAGAACGCCGCGGTGTCGCGCTTGGCCTGCTTGAACGCGGCCGACTGCGTACCATTCTCGGCCGCCAGCACGCTGCGCGCCCACAGGTAGGCCAGGGTCACGTAGCCGGAGTAGTACAGGTAATCGGTGGCCGCCGCGCCCAGTTCCTCGGGGTTACCCTGGATGCGCTGGGCCAGTGCCACGGTGAGCTCGCTCCAGTTTCGCGTGGCCACGGCGAGCGGGCCGATGAACGCCTTCAGCGATTCGGTGTCGGCATGCTGCTGGCAGAACGCGCTGATCTCCTCCAGGAAATGCTTGAAGCCCACGCCCTGCAGCTGGAGGATCTTGCGGCCGAGCAGGTCGGCGGCCTGGATGCCGGTGGTGCCCTCGTACAGGGTGATGATGCGCGCGTCGCGCACGAACTGTTCCATCCCGTTCTCGGCGATGTAGCCGTGGCCGCCGTAGATCTGCAGCGCTTCCTTGGTGCACTCCTGCGCCAGCTCGGTGACCATGCCCTTGGCGATCGGGATCAGGAAGGCGACCAGTTCGCCGGCCTTCTGGCGCGCCGCCTCGTCCGTGGCGCGATGCTCGATGTCCGTCTGCAGCGCGGTGTACAGCACCAGCGCACGCGAGCCTTCGACAAAGGCGCGCTGGGTCAGCAGCATGCGCCGCACGTCCGGTTGCACCAGCAGGTTGTCGGCCGGCTTGTCGGGGAATTTCGGCCCGGACAGCGAGCGCGACTGCAGCCGTTCGCGCGCGTAGTTGAGGCTGTTCTGCAACGCGCGCTCGGCCAGGGCCAGTCCCTGCACGCCGACCGACAGCCGCGCCGCATTCATCATGGTGAACATCGCCATCAGCCCCTTGTGCGGCTTGCCGATCAGGTAGCCCTCGGCGCCGTCGAAGTTCATCACGCAGGTGGAGCAGGCGTGGATGCCCATCTTGTGCTCGATCGCTCCGGCCGCGACGCTGTTGCGTTCGCCCGGCTTGCCGTCCGCGTCGAGCTTGAACTTCGGCACGATGAACATCGAGATGCCGCGGCTGCCTTCCGGTGCATCAGGCAGGCGCGCCAGCACCAGGTGCACGATGTTCTCGGTGAGGTCGTGCTCGCCGGCGCTGATGAAGATCTTGGTGCCGCTGATTTTCCAGGTCGGCCGGCCGTTGGCGTCGGCCTCGCCCGGTACCGCGCGCGTCTTCAGCAGGCCCAGGTCGGAGCCCGCCTGCGGTTCGGTCAGGCACATCGTGCCGGTCCAGCGGCCGGCCACGATCGGCTTCATGTACAGCTCGCGCTGCCATTCCTCGCCGTGCTGTTGCAGCGCATGCGTGGCGCCTTCGGACAACAGCGGGTACAGGCTCCAGGCGAGGTTGCCGGACTGGAAAATCTCCGTGGTGGCGGTGCCGAGCACGCCGGGCAGGGCCTGTCCGCCGTACTGCTCGGGGTTGGTCAAGCCGGTCCAGCCACCTTCGGCGAACTGCCGGAACGCCTCCTTGAACGAGGCCGGCGTGGTGACCTTGCCGGTGGCCTTGTCGAACTGGCAGCCCTCGGCGTCCGCCGGTGCATTGGTCGGCGCGAGCAACTGCTCGCTCAGGCGACCGGCTTCTTCCAGCACGGCGTCGAGCAGGTCGCGGCCATGCGCCTCGCCGCCCTGCAGCGAGGTGAGAACCGGCTCGGCGTCCAGCACATCGAACAGGGCGAAGCGCAGGTCGTCGAGGGGGGCCTTGTAAGCGGTCATGGGAACTCCTGATGCAGGCGGTTTAACGGAAGGTGTGTGCGATGCCCGGCACGGCCGAAATCCAGTCCTTGCCGCTGAAGTCGAAGGCGCGCGCCTTGCTCTCCTGCTCGGGCTTGGCGGTCGCGGTGCCGCTGATCGAATAGGCCAGCGACGCGGCGCTGCCCTTGTCGGCGATGGCCTCCAGTGCGCGGCTCATCGCGGCGGTGGGCCATACCTTGAGCTGCACCACGTCGCCGGCAAGTTGCGGGATGGCCAGCTCGAACGTGTCGTGCAGGCGCACCGGCGCCAGCGCGGCGACCTGCAACTGGCCGTCCAGCGACTGGAAGTCCATCCCGGCGTAGCTGTTGTTCTGGATGCGCACGCTCAGCTGCCACTGCCCGTTGGACAGCACCTGCAACTGCTGGATGCTCACCGTGGGCGGGAACACGCTTTTCTTCGCCGGGCCGCAGGCGGCCAGGCCAAACGCCAGCACGGCGAGCAGGAACGGGGCAACGACCCAGCGCAACGGACGCATCGCAGTTCTCCAAACGATCGTTTGAATCCTGACTCTAACCGCGATCGGGGTGTCCGCGCCAGTCGACCGGGCAGGCCGTCGTCGCGGCTCGCGCCGGGGATCGCGGTGGTGCCGAGGTTTCGCGATGGCGCGCGAACAGGCATCATCGTCGGCTTGCCTTCCAGTCCGGGTACTGCAGCATGTCACGACGTTTCATTGCCCGCCGCTCGCCGATCCACGGCAACGGCGTATTCGCCACCGCGCCGATCGCCCGCGGCGAGGAGATCATCGAATACAAGGGCAAGCTGCTCACGCCGGACGAGGCCGATACGCTGTACGGGGACGGTGGTGAAACCGGGCATACCTTCTTGTTCACGCTCAACGAGAAGTACGTGATCGACGCCAACCAGCGCGGCAACACCGCGCGCTGGATCAACCACAGCTGCGCGCCGAACTGCCGCGCCGTGGTCGAGGAAAGCGCCAGCGGCGACCCGCGCCGGGACAAGGTGAAGATCGAGGCGATCCGCCACATCAAGCCCGGCGATGAGCTCACCTACGACTACGGCATCGTGCTTGACGTGCCGCACACCGCGCGGCTGAAGAAGCTGTGGCAGTGCCTGTGCGGCGCGCCGAAATGCACCGGCACGTTGCTCAAGCCCAAGCGGTAGCCGCGTTCCGGACAACGCTTTTATACTCGCCG
The DNA here is from genome assembly GCF_052978205.1 of Rhodanobacter sp. UC4452_H20. The sequence continues at coordinate 25,737 of NZ_CM129662.1, forward strand.
CAGTTGCCGGCCGGGGGGAGCGGCAACATGGACAGTGACGGGGGAATGCGATGGAAGCCAATCCTTATGCCGCGCCCGAGGCAACGGTCGACGATGTGCGCGCGTGGGATGCGCAGGGCCTGGAGGAACGCAAGGCCAGCCGCGGCAAGCGCCTGGCGGCGGCGCTGCTCGACGGGGTGATCAACCTGGTCTGGGCCCTCCCGGTGTTGTGGGGCGCCATGATGGCAGTCGGCGTCGGCAAGGGGATCAAGCCGGCCGCGCCGATGATCGGCGTGCTGCTGCTGGGTTTCGCCCTGCTGGTGGCGATCTTCGTGGTCAACTGCGTCATGCTGCATCGGAGTGGCCAGACCATCGGCAAGCGCATGCTGGACATCGCCATCGTGCGTACCGATGGCAGTCGCATGGGCCTGTTGCGTTATCTCTTCATCCGCGTGCTGCCGGTGGCGCTGCTCGGCGTGATTCCCTACATCGGCCGGCTGGCGACGCTGATCGATCCGCTGCTGATCTTCGGCAACGAGCGCCGCTGCCTGCACGACCTGATCGCCGATACCATCGTCGTCGACGCCTGATGATCGGCACTCGATGATCGATACCGTCCGCGAGATCGAGACCGCCGAAGGCATCTCGCTGCGCCTGCGCGCCGCCGGAGCGTTGCCGCGGGCGCAGGCGTGGGTGCTCGACCTGCTGTTGCGCGGTGTCTTCTTCTTGGTGGCGATGATCCCGCTGTCGATCTTCGGCGTGGCCGGCAACGGCCTGGCGATGCTGCTGCTGTTCGCGCTGATGTGGGCGTATGGGGTGGTCTGCGAGGTCTGGATGGACGGCCAGACGCCGGGCAAGCGCGCGCTCGGCCTGCGCGTGGTGCATGCCGACGGCACGCCGGTGACCTGGCTGCCGTCGGTGGTGCGCAACCTGCTGCGCGTGGTGGACATCCTGCCCGGCGTCTATGGCGTGGGCCTGGTCAGCACCCTGGTCGATCCGCACGCGCGCCGGCTCGGCGACATCGTGGCCGGCACCATGGTGGTGCATGCGCGCGAACTGCCGCCTGGCCAGCAGGTACCGGCGGTGTCCGCGCTGCCGCTGCCGCTGGCCTTGTCCGCCGACGAACAGGCCGCGCTGGTCGACTATGCCGAGCGCGCCGGCCAGCTCACCGTGCAGCGCCAGGAGGAACTGGCCAACCTGCTGACCCCGCTGACCGGCCTGCGCGACACCGCGGCAATCCGGCAACTGGTGGCGCACGTGAACTGGCTGCTGGGGCGCGCATGAAACAGGAACGCTTCGTGGCCTTGCACGGCAAGACCTGGGATCGCCTGCAATCCTGGCTGCATGCGCTGGACCGCCAGCCGCGACGCACGCTGCGGCAGGAGCAGGCGCTGGATTTCCCCGCCGAATACCGGCGCGTCTGCCACCACCTGGCGCTGGCCCGCGGCCGCGGCTACAGCCACGAGGTGACCGACCGGCTGCAGCAACTCGTGCAGCATGGCCACCGCGTGCTGTACCGGCCGCCGCCGCCGCGCTGGCATCGGGTGGCGATGTTTCTGCTGGCCGGTTTCCCGCGGCTGGTCCGCGCGCAGTGGCGCTGCATGGCGCTGGCGGCGGTGCTGTTCTACGTGCCGGCGCTGTGCCTGCTGGTGCTGCTGCAACTGCGCCCGGAGCTGGCGCACACGCTGTTCAGCAGCGCCCAGCTGGCGCAGTTCGAGAAGATGTACGACCCGGCCAATCCGCACATCGGCCGCAGCAGCGGCACCGATCTGCAGATGTTCGGCTTCTACGTGATGAACAACGTCGGCATCGCGTTTCGCACGTTCGCCTCGGGGCTGGTGTTCGGCGTCGGCGCGGTCTACGTGCTGGGCGCCAACGGCGTGCTGATCGGCGGCATCGCCGGCCATCTCACCGCGATCGGCTACGGCGGCCCGTTCTGGCGCTTCGTGGCGGGGCATTCGCCGTTCGAGCTCACCGCGCTGGTGATCGCCGGTGGCGCCGGCCTGCATCTGGGCCTGACCTTGCTGGCGCCGGGCCGGCAGCGCCGCGGACCGGCGCTGGTCGCGGCCGGCTGGGTCGGCGCGCAACTGGCGCTGGGCGCATTCGCGATGCTGCTGGTGGCGGCGTTCATCGAGGCGTACTGGTCCTCCATCGCCAGCCTGCCCGATCCGCTGCGCTTCGGCGTGGCCGGCGTGCTGTGGGTGCTGGTGCTGGCTTGGCTGTGGCGCGGCGGCAGGGCGGTGCGGCATGGAGCTTGAACGCATCGGCGTGGTGTTGCGGCCCAGGGTGACGCGCGAGGCGCTGGATCTCGGCGCGGCGATGTTGCGCGCGCATGCGCGGCCGGTCTGGTCGGCGTGGTTCGCCTTCACCCTGCCGCTGTTCGTGTTGTGCAACGGGCTCGGTGTCGCGCTCGGCTGGCCGTGGCTGGGCTGGGGGCTGATGTGGTGGCTGAAGCCGCTGTTCGATCGGCTGCCGCTGTACGTGTTGTCGCGGGCGGTGTTCGATCAGGCGCCGGGCTGGCGCCAGACCCTGCGCGGCCAGGCGCGCTGGCCGTGGCGACGGACGCTGGCGGCGCTGACCTGGTTGCGCATCGACAGCAACCGCGCGCTGCGCCTGCCGCTCGATCTGCTCGAAGGCAGCACGCGGGCGCAGCGTTCGGCACGCTGGAAAGTGCTGCGTCGGCGCCTGGTGGGGGAAACCAGCCTGCTCACCTATTTCTGCCTGCTGTTCGAGCTGGTGCTGTTCCTCAGCGTGTGGTTGTTCGCGTTGCTGCTGATCCCGCACGAATGGCGGCCGCAATCGCTGATCGAGCTGGTGCGCGGCGACACGCAGGTGATCCCCACCGCGTGGGTGCTGGCCGGCGCCGGCGTGGCCTATCTGGCGATGAGCGTGATCGAACCGCTCTACGTCGCCTGCGGCTTTGCGCTGTATCTCAACCGGCGCACGCAACTGGAGGCGTGGGACATCGACCTGGCCTTCCGGCGCCTGCGCGCGCGGCTGCAGGGCACCGCGCTGCTGGCGGTTGCGTTGCTGTGCTTCGGCGCATGGACACCTCCCGTGCAGGCGCAGGCGACGGCCGAGGTGCACGCCGCGGCGGTCGACAAGCCCGCCAGCGTGTCGCTGGACGCGTTGTTCGGCGCGCGCGCGGAGGCACCCGAGCCGGGCTTGGCGCAAGCGGCCGCGCGGGCTTATCGCGACCCGCGCTTCGGCGGTGAACACACGGTGCGGCGCTGGCAGCTCAAGTACAAGCCGGAACCGGCCGCGACGTCGATCAATCCGCTGTTCCCCTGGCTCGGACACTTGCTGGGCGGGTTCTTCCAGCTGCTGTTGTGGCTGCTGCTGATCGGCGTGCTCGGCGGCCTGGTCTGGCTGGGCTGGCGCTGGCGCGGGCGCTGGCTGCTGCGGGATGAGGAGGTCGCGCCGGCGCTGTCGCCGCCGATATCGTCGATCGTCGACGCGCCAGCCGCGTTGCCCGCCGACCTGGCCGGCGCGGCACGCGCGCTGTGGCAGGCACAGCGCCGGCGCGAGGCACTGGCGCTGCTCTATCGCGGCTGCGTCGAGCAGACCGCGCGCGAGCTGCGGCAGCCGCCCGCAGCGGATGCGACCGAGGCGCACTGGCTGCGCCAGGCGCGCGCCATCGACGATCCGCAGCGCAGCCGCCGCGTGGTCGAGATCGTGCGCACCTGGCAGTTCGCTGCCTACGCCGGGCGCTATCCCGACGACGCCACCGTCGAGCAACTGCTCGCCGGCTGGCCGGCGCAGCCCGGGGCGTCGACATGAACCGCAAGACGCTGCTGATCGCCGCCCTGGTCGCGGCCGCGCTGGCGCTGCTGGTCGCCGGGTTCTTCGCCACCTTCGAGCGCAAGGACGTCACCGAGACGATCCCGCCGCACGGCGCGGCGCGCAGCAACCGCTTCCTCGCGCTGGAACTGATGCTGCATGAGCTGCAGCTGCCGGTGCAGTCGCTGACCACATTGAGTGCGGCGCGATTGCCGTTGCGCCATGGCGACACGGTGCTGCTGGGCGAAAATGCCGGCCGCGTCGATGCCGCCGATGCGGCACGGCTGGTGGCATGGGTGCGCGGCGGCGGCCACCTGCTGCTGTCGCCGGGAGCGGCCAGCGTGGCGCACACGCCGCTGTTCGATGCGCTCGGCGTGCTCGATTCGCGCGCCGCCTCGTTCGAGTGCGCGGCCCTGCACGGCGCGACGGCGAGCAAGCGCGACGACGTCGCCCTGTGCGGCTCGCGCTTCCGGCTGCGGCCGGGCGTCATCGGGAAACTCGACGCGGCGATCGGCACGCCGCACGACGGCTATCTGTACGCGCGCATGCCGCTGGGGCAGGGCACGGTCAGCGTGCTGGCCAATTTTGCCCCGCTGGCGCACACCGCGCTGAAGCAGGCCGCGGCGCAGGAGTTTGCCTGGAACCTGCTGCAGCCCAATCGCGGCCGCGGCACGATCTACCTGGTCTACGCGCTGGACGGTCCGCCCTTCCTCCAATTCATGGCGATCAAGGGCTGGCCCGCGCTGCTCGCGCTGGCGTTGCTGCTGGCCGCGTGGATGGCGATGCGCAGCGCACGGCTCGGGCCATTGCTGCCGGCTCCGCCCGCGCACCGCCGCGCCCTGCTTGAACACGTGCAGGCCGCCGGCGAGTTCATCTATCGCCGCGACGGCGGTCGCAGCCTGCACGCGCTGGCCTGCCAGGCCGTGCTGGCGCGCCTGCGTCGCCGCGATCCGGCCTGCGCGATGCTGCACGGCGAGGCGCTGTACGCGCGCCTGGCCGAGCGCAGCGCGCTGGACGCCGCGCGCATCGCGCAGGCCTTCCAGTCACCGGCGAACGCGCAGGCGTTTCGCGTTTCCATCCTCACCCTGGCCCGACTCAGGAATCGTCCATGACCCTCGACACGCTCGCCGCGCCGGCCTTGCCGCCGCCTTCCACCGCCGAACTCGGCGACCACGTGCGCGCGTTGCGCGAGCAGGTCGGGCGCGCCTTCATCGGCCAGGCCGAGGTGTTCGACCAGGTGTTGCTGGCGCTGCTGGCGACCGGCCACGTGCTGATCGAGGGCGTGCCCGGGCTGGGCAAGACGCTGCTGGTGCGCGCGCTGGCCGCGTCGGTCGGCTGCACCTTCGGCCGCGTGCAGTTCACTCCCGACCTGATGCCGGCCGACGTCACCGGCCACGCGATCTACGACCCCAAGACCGAACGTTTCCAGATCCGCCGCGGCCCGGTATTCGCCAACCTGCTGCTGGCCGACGAGATCAACCGCGCGCCGGCCAAGACCCAGGCCGCGTTGCTCGAATCGATGCAGGAGGGGCAGGTGACCATCGAGGGTCGTCGCTTCGCGCTGCCGGCACCGTTCATGGTGGTGGCCACGCAGAACCCGATCGAGCAGGAGGGCACCTACCCGCTGCCCGAGGCGCAGCTGGACCGCTTCCTGATCAAGGTGGTGATCGGCTATCCGGGGCTGGAGGACGAGCGGCGCATGGTCTCGCGCGTGATCGACGGCAAGGTTGCCGCCGACCTCGACGTGTCGCAGGTGCAGCCGGTGCTGAGCCAGGCGCAGTTGCTGGCGGTGCAGCGGGCGGTGGCGTCGATCCGCATGGATGCCGCGGTCACCGACTACGCGGTGCGCATTGCGCGCACCACGCGCGAATGGCCGGGCGTGATCGGCGGCGCCGGTCCGCGCGGCGGCCTGGCGCTGGCGCGGCTGGCGCGCGCGCAGGCAGCAGTCGACGGCCGCGATTTCGTCACCCCGGACGACGTGCGCGCGGTGGCGTTGCCGGCCTTGCGCCATCGCCTGCTGCTGGCGCCGGAGGCGCTGCTCGAACGCCAGCGCCCCGACGACGTGCTCAAGACGCTGCTGCACAAGGTGCCGGCACCGCGACAGTGATGAGGCCTGCGCCCGCGCTGCTGTGGCTGCTGCTCGGCTGGACCGTGCTCGGCGTGCTGGCCAGCCTCGGCTGGCTGCCGCTGGCGGCGTGGCTGGCCGGCGGCGGTGCGCTTGCGCTGCTGGCGCTCGTCGATGGTTGGCGCCTGCGCCGGATGCCGTCGCCCGAGGTGTCGCGCGAGCTGGCGCCGGTGCTGCCGCTGGGGCCGGAGGCGCGGATCGGCCTGCGCGTGCGCGGCACCACGCGGCGCGCGCAGAAGTTGCGCCTGCACGACCTGCATCCGGGCGGCTGGGCGGTGCGCGGCATGCCGCGCACGCTGCTGCTGCCGGCGGGCGGCGACGTGCGACTCGAGTACGCGGTCACGCCCGACGCACGCGGCCAGTTCGCCTTCGACGGCTGCCACGTGCAATTGCATTCGCCGTGGCGTTGCTGGTCGGTGCGCCGCGTGCTCGGCGCCGCGTCGACGGTGCGTGTGTATCCGAACTTCGCCGCGCTGGTCGAGCTGGCGGGCTTGAGCGTGGAACTTGCCTCGCGCAGCGTCGGCGCGCGGCTGCAACGGCGTCGCGGCGAAGGCACCGAGTTCCAGGAGCTGCGCGACTACCGCGTCGGCGACAGCCTGCGCAAGATCGACTGGAAGGCCACCGCGCGCAGCAGCCGGCTGATCTCGCGCGAGTACCGCGACGAGCGCAACCAGCAGGTGGTGCTGATGCTCGACTGCGGTCGCCGCCTGCTGGCGCAGGATGATCGCCGGGTGCATTTCGACCACGTGCTGAACGCCTCGCTGGCACTGGCCAGCATCGCGCTGCGCCAGGGCGATGCGGTCGGCCTGCTGGCCTGCACCGGCCAGCAGCAACGCTGGTTGCCGCCGCAACAGGGCAGCGGCGGCATGGACATGCTGCTCGGCGCCGGCTACGACCTGCACGCGATGCCGCTGGCCACCGACTACCTCGCCGCTGCCAGCGCCCTGCAGGCGCACCAGCAACGTCGCGCGCTGGTGGTGCTGATCACCAACGTGCGCGACGAGGACGACGCCGAACTGCGCGCCGCGGTGAGCATGCTGTCCCGGCGTCACCTGGTGATGCTGGTCAGCCTGCGCGAACTGGCCCTCGACCACGCCGCCGCCGACCCCGGCGACGAACTGGAAGGCAGCATCCGCAGCGCCGCCGCCATGCACTATCTGGCCGATCGCGAACGCACCCACGAAGCGCTGCGTCGCGAAGGCATCAACACGCTGGACGTGAGCTGCGGCGAACTGTCCGGTGCGCTGATCGAGCGCTACCTGGCGATCAAGCGGGGGAATCGGCTGTAGGGGAAATCCCGGCGCGTTGCGCTTGTCGCCGGGCAAATGTCGTTCAAAACCGATCAGGGGGAAATCATGGAAAATCCGTACCAGAGTCCCGGTGCCGTGCTGGAGGTTCGCGAAAAGCGCAGCGCGTCGCTGGACGATGTCGCTTCCGGCCAGAAGCTGGTGATCTACGCCATCCTGCTGTACTTCCTCGCCGCCGCGCTGCGCGCCGCGGTCGGCCCGATCGCCTTGCTCGCCCTGCTGGTCTGCCTGGGGATGTCCTGGACCGGCATCTACAAGATCGCCCGCGGCCTGGACTACCCCGTCTGGGGGCGCATCGTGCTGCTGGTGCTGATGCTCGTCCCGCTGGTCGGCCTGCTCGTGCTGGTCATGCTGAGTTCCCGGGCCACCTCGCGGCTGCGCCAGGCCGGTTACGCGGTGGGGCTGCTCGGGGCCAGGGATTACTAGGCTGCCGGTTGGCGCGGAACCCCACGGGTTCGGCGTCACGCGTGCCAAGACGGCATGGTTCGACCTGGGCTGTCCTCCAGGCGCGCGCTGAAAGGCGCGCGCCATCGGGCAGTGACAGTCATACCGGAGCGGCTTCGGGCGACCCACTCAGTGGGAGTGATCGCTTGCACCCGGTGCGGTGGACGGCGGCGGGTCCGCCTTGATCATCTTGCCGACGGTCACCGTGCCGAACCATTGCGCGTCCCGCGCGGCGAAATAACGGTTTGGGTCCAGCAGCGACGGGTCGTACCTGCCGCATCCTTCGCGGGGAATCTCCACGCCGCCGAGGACGAGACGGTTGCCGCCGCAGCGGGTCGGATTGTCGGCGTTCAACCCCATGACCTTGACGCCGGAGTCGTGGCCCAGGTGCGACCCCGTCAGCGAGTTCCTGGCCGAGATCAGGGCCAGCTTCATCCTCGGCTTGGCCACGGCGTCGCCGAACTCGGCCATCAACGCGGCCAGCATCGTGTTCGCCTGCGTGCGTTGTGCGGGTGCCAGCGCGGCGCAGATCCGGTCGCGCGCGTTGACGTAGGAAGGGTAGCCACGCTCGGCGGCCAGCGTGATCCAGGCGCAGGCACTGGCCCGGTCCTTCCTCACGCCCCGGCCGTTGAGATACATCATCGCGATGCTGAGCTGGGACATCTTGTCGGCGTAGCGCGAACCGATCCGGAAGTACTTCATGGCGCCCTGGTAGTCGCCCTCGAACAGGCGCCGCATGCCGGCAAACTGGCCGAAGAGATCCGGGTGTCCCTGGGTGGAGGCGTCGTCCATGGCGCGCAGGGTGCGCTCGATGTCAGGCGTCTGCCGTGGCGGTGGCGTCGGTGGCGGCGCGTCCGCGGGCGCGACATGGGTCGAAGCCGGCCGTGCGTTGGAGCCGTCGGCCGACTGACCCGCCAGGCAAAGGGTGGAGACGCATGCCAGCAGCAGGCATGTCGGAACGAGCAACAGTGGCTTCATCAGCAATTCCCTTGGCTGGTGGTGAACTGGATAGTGCTCCGGCATCGTAGCGTGGCGCGCCGGCAAGAGGCCACCCGATGCACTTCAATCCTCCTCCGCGCGCGGCTTCCAAGCCTCTCCCAACTGCTTCTGCACGGTGGCGGGGGCGGCTTCGTAGTGGCTCAGGTCGAGGCTGTAGCGGCCACGGCCGCCGGTCATGGATTTCAGTTCGGTGGGGTAATCGATCAGTTCGGCCAGCGGGGCCTGCGCCTTGATCACCAGCTCGCCGCCACGCTGCGCATCGGTGCCCAGGATGCGCGCGCGCTTGCCGGCGAGGCTGCCGGTGACGTCGCCGACGTGGCGCTCGGGGATCGCCACCTCGACGTTGACGATCGGCTCCAGCAGCACGGGATGCGCCTTGGCCACGGCGTCGAGGAAGGCTTTCTTGCCGGCGCTGATGAAGGCCACCTCCTTGGAGTCGACCGAGTGGTACTTGCCGTCGTAGACCGTGACGCGCAGGTCCTGCAGCGGGTAGCCGGCCACCACGCCGCGCTCCATCGCCTGGCGCACGCCTTTCTCGATCGCCGGCAGGAACTGGCCGGGGATCACGCCGCCCTTGATCGCGTCGACGAATTCGAAGCCGGCGCCGCGATCGAGCGGCTCGATGCGCAGGAACACCTCGCCGAACTGGCCGGCGCCGCCGGTCTGCTTCTTGTGCCGGTGGTGGCCTTCGGCGAGGGCGGCGATGGTTTCGCGATACGCGATGCGTGGCGGGCGCGTCTCCACTTCCACGCCGTAGCGTTCGCGCATGCGCTCGAGCATCACCTTCAGGTGCAGCTCGGAGAGCCCGCGCACCACGGTCTCGTTGAGTTCCTTGTGGTGCTCGACGCGAAAGCAGGGATCTTCCTCGGCCAGGCGCGCCAGCGCGTTGGAGAGCTTCTGCTCCTGGCCCTTGTGCCGCGGCTCCAGCGCCAGGCCGACCATCGGCGTGGGGAACCGCGGTGGCGCCAGCGCCATGCGATCGTCGTCGTGCGAATCGTGCAGCACCGCGTCGTAGTGGATTTCCTCGACCTTGGCCACCGCGGCGATGTCGCCGGGGATCGCCGCCTCGATCTCCACGTGGTTCTTGCCCTGCAGGCGGAACAGGTGGCCGACCTTGAACGGCTTGCGGCCGTCGTCGACCAGCAGCTGGCTGTCGCGCCGCACGGTGCCCTGCCACACGCGGAACACGCCCAGCTTGCCCACGAACGGGTCGTTGATGATCTTGAACACGTCGGCGATCACGTGCGCCTGCGGGTCGGCGCTCACCCGCAGCGGCAGGCCGTCGCCGCGCACGAAGGGCGGAGGGTTGCCCTCGGCCGGATTCGGCAGCAGCCGCGCGGCGACGTCGAGCAGTTCCTTCACCCCGGCACCGGTGCGCGCGCTGGTGAAGCAGATCGGCACCAGGTGGCCTTCGCGCAGGCATTGCTCGAAGGCGTCGTGCAATTGCTGCGCGCCCAGCGCCTGCTCGCCCTCGTCCAGGTAGCGGCCCATCAGTGCCTCGTTGACCTCCACCACCTGGTCGATGATCTGCTGGTGCGCCACGGCCAGCGAGGAGAAATCGGTGGCGCCGTCGTCGTGGAAGAAGCAATCCAGCACGCGGTTGCCGCGTTGCGCCGGCAGGTTCACCGGCAGGCACTGGCTGCCGAATTCCTCGCGCAGCGCGTCGACCAGGGCGGCGAGGTCGGCGCCGTCGAAGTCGATCTTGTTGATCACCAGCATGCGCGCCAGGCCGCGCTCGTGGGCGTGCATCATCATGCGGCGCGTGCCGTGCTCGATGCCGTTGATCGCGTTGACCACGATCGCCACGCTCTCCACCGCAGCCAGCGCGGACAGCGTGCCGCCGCGGAAATCGGCGTAGCCGGCGGTGTCGATCAGGTTGATGCGGCAGTCGCCGTGCTCGACCTGGGCGATGCTGCTGTCGATGGAATGGGCGCGCGATTGTTCCTGCGCGTCGGTATCCGACACGGTATTGCCGCGCTCGACGGTGCCGATGGACTGGATCGCCCCGCCGGCATGCAGCAAGGCCTCGAACAGCGTGGTCTTGCCGGCGCCGGCGTGACCGGCGAGCGCGATGTTGCGGATATGTTCCGTGACGAGTTCGGACACGATGCGACCCTCCTCATGCTAAGGGCGCAGCCTCGTGGCATGAACGGCACCGCCCGAGGCCGCGCGGGGCGGCTGGAAAAGCGGGCCGTCATGGTCGTCCTGCGCGATGCGGCGGCGAGGGCGGTCATGGCGGGGGATCGGCGCGGGGCGTCGATCGGCCTAGCCTTGTGCCATGCGCAAGTGGGGTCAAGCTGCACTGCGGGGAACCGCGCGGCGCCGGCGGCTGTCTGTCCCAGGTGTCGCGCGCCCCGGCGACGCGATCGTCACGCCGGTCTAGCGGGGTTCAATCGCCTTCGGCCATGCTGCGACCGCCCACCGATTTCCACGAGGCACCGCCATCGCCGTTGCGCCGCAGCCCCAGCCAGCCACGCCCGAGCCGCCCGAACCCGAGCGGCGCGAGCTCGTGCCCGCGGCTGGCGACTGGCGTGCGCGGGCCACGCGACAGCGGCATCGCTGGCACGAGCCGCCGGTCGAGCGGGCCACGCATCGCTGGACGCTCGCCGCGGTACTGCTGTTGCATGCGTTGTTCGCGCTGGTGGCGTGGTACGGCACGCGCCCGCCGGTACCGCACGAGGAGGCGCCACCCGAGCAGTTCCTGCAGATCCGCCTGATCGAGGACACACCTGCAAGCCACGCGCCGCCGCCGCTGGCCTTGCCGCCCGCGCCGCCCGCCGCACCGCCGCCGACGCGGGCACGGCCGGAGCCGCCGGCCAAGGGCGCCATGGTGGTGCAGGCCCCGCCGCTGCGGTTGTACGACGAGCATGGCCAGCCACTGCTGCCGCCGGCGCCTGTTTCCAGTGCGCCGGTGCCCGGCTACGTGCAACGCATGCCGCAGGGCGATACGCAGGTCATGCGTCACGACAGCCCGGTCAAGTACAAGCCCACCCGCTTCGCGGACGACTGGGACAAGGGCGGCAGCTCCGTCGACAGCGCGCTGCAGAAGCTGGTGGACAAGACCACGAAGAAAACGACGATCCACCTGCCCGGCGGCATCCGCATCCACTGCGCCGTGTCGCTGGCGATGCTCGCCGGTGGTTGCGGTGGCGACCCGCCGCCGCCACCGTCGGCGAAAAGTGGCGACATGCGCCTCAACATGGCGCCGGCCAGCACGCCCGACGGTCGCACGCACGGTTTCACCCCGCCCGGCGTGGAGGCCTGCATCGCGATGTATCGCGCCGGCAAGCCGCTGGCGCAAGGCTGTCCGGTGGATACGCCCGACCGCGCAGTGGACGAGGAGTTGCGCGAGCGCAAGGCAGCGCGCGGCGCCGGCCGCTGATGGCCCCCGCTACACTGGCCGCATGCCCGCGCCGTCCCCGGATTCCGTCCCACCCCGTCGTGCCGCCAACCCCGCGCGAGTCTTGCTGGACTCGCCGCTGGCGGCGGCCACGCGCGGCCGCGTCTATCATCTGCGTCGGCACGCGCCGCCGCCGTCGCGGGGTCGTCGCGCGCTGGCCTTCCTCGGCACCTTGCTGGTGCATCTGCTGTGCCTGTTCGCGTTCGTGCTCGGCCCGGCCTACGAACCCACCGTGCTGCCGGACCATTCGCGCGAACCGCTGCTGCAGGTGCGCCTGATCGAGCCACCCGAACCGCCGCCACCGCCGCCGGTGCATGGCACGCCACCGAAGCAGCGCGGGCCGCGCCAGCAGGGTCGGCAGCATCCCGCACCGCGCGTCGAACCGAGCGCCAATGCCGTCGCGCTGACGGCCGCCGCCACCCCCGCGAAGCCGGCGAAAGCCGCGCCGGTCGCCGCGCCGCAGCCGCCAGTGAGCCTGCCGGCGCCGACGCCGCTGCCGCTACCCAAACCGGCGGCACCGGCGGTGCCGGCGCCTCCCTTGGCGCTGACCCTGCCGGCGCCGGTGGCTCCCGCGCTGCCGGCGCCCCAGCCCGAGCCGCAACGTCCGCCGCAGGCCGAAGGCAATCGCCCGATCCTGCCGCCGACCGCGCTGGCCTTGCCCCAGGCGAGCGTGCCTGCGGTCGCCGCACCGCCCGCGATCACGCTGCAAGTCGCGGCGCCGACCACGCTGGCCGCGCTCAGCGAAGCGCCGGAACCCGCGCCAGCGCCACCGCAACTGCCGCGTCCGCAGCCGCAAACGCTGGTGCCCCCCACGCCGATCGCGCCGCCCGCCCCGCGCCTGGTGCCGCAGCTGACCCAACCCGCGCAACTGGCCGAAGCCGTGCCGGCCGAGGTTGTCGCGCCCCCGCGCGCGCTGGCACCGACCCAGCTGGACCTGCAGCGCTCCGCACCGGCGCCGGCGATGACGCCAGCGACCCTGCGCCCGGTGTTGCAGGCACCGACCGCCGTGGCCGCGATCACGCCTCCGCCCGCCGCCTCCGCACTGCCGCTGCCGGCCACCGCCGAGGTCAGCCGCGCGCCGGAGGCCTCGCCGCAAGGCAGCGACACCGCCACGGTCGGCGAGCCGGCCGGCGCCACCAGCGTCGCGCCGCCGTCGGCACCTGCGCCAGCGGTTCGTGCCGCCGCCAGTACCGGCAGCCAGCACGCGCCCTCGCTGGCCGCGGGCAAGCTCGGCGGCGATCGACCCGGCGCAGCGCAAGGCGGGGAGCACGGCGCGGTGGGCGACTACGTGCAGCTGAAGCCGAGCGGCGATACCGAAATCATGCGTCACCGCACGCCTGACGTCGGCTACCGGCCCACCCGCTTCGAGCAGGACTGGACGCCCGAGGACGAAAGCTCGGTCGACACCGCGCTGCGCCGCGCGGTGGAAAAGACCACGGTCAAGCACACCTTCCACCTGCCGCGCGGCGTGCGGGTGGAGTGCGCGGTGAAACCACTGCTGCCGATCGCGCTGTTCGGCTGCCGCAACCCCGACCCGCCGCCGGCACCGGTCGCCGCCAGCGCGTATGCGCCATTGCACCTGGCGCCTGCCGCCCCGCTGGCGCCGCCCGCGGCCGCCAGCACGCCGGCACCGGCGACCTCCGCGCCGATGGTGAAGTTCGACAACGCCGCCGAATGCGCTGCCGCCCGCGTCGCCGGCGGCCCGTTGCCGCCGGGCTGCGCGTCGGAATTGCCGCCCGCCACGCCAGTGCGATTGCCGGCCCCGGCTTCCAGTTCGTGGGTGCCGGCGAGCGATCAGTTTCATTAGGCCGGGATTCGGCAGCGGCAACGGCGGGGGAGGGCGGGCACTGCCCGCCGCCTTCCGTGACACGAAACAAGAGCCGGCGGGCGGTGCCCGCCCTACCAGTGAGCACGGGTTACTCCACGCGCGGTTCGCGCAGCGTGTCCATCGTCAACGTCGCCAGTTGTTTCAGGCGCGTGCCGCCGGCATCGGCGAGCAGGGTCTTCAGCCGCGCGTCGGCATCGTCCTGGTCCAGCGTCTGCCGCTCGGCCAGCGAGGCGGCCAGGGCGCGGCCCATCGAGTCGAAGATCAGCGCGTAGGCGAACGCGTGCAGCACGCCGCCGCCCAGCGTGCCCAGACCGGGGAACGCCTTCAGTGCATTGCCGGCAACCGCCAGCACGATCGAGCTGCCGGTGCGCAGGGTCAGCCTGGCCTGGCGCACGAAATCCTCGATCTGCACGTCGCTGAGCCCGACGCCGTACAGCTCGGCCAGCGCCCGCGTGAGCCCGGTGGCGAGCACGCCCTGGATCACCAGGTCGCTGCCTGGCGCCACCGCCGCCATCGCACCGACGATCGCGCGGCGGGCGTACTGGCGCACGATGCGCTCTGCGGTTTCGGCGCGGGTCTGCGCCTCCAGCGTGCCGGTGCGCTGGTGCAGGCCGGCGAGCACGGCCTGCTCGCGACGCGGCTCCAGTCCCTCGGCACCGGGAGCGATGAGGCGGGTGAGTGCGCGCAGCAGCGGTTGGATCGCCGGCTTGCGCTGGCGTTCGACCGATTCGGTGCTGCCGTCGGCGAGCCGGCGCTGGTATCGCTCGCTGCCGCCGGCGCTGATCGCCACCACCGCGCTGGCGATGCCGCGCGATTGCGCGCGCAGCTTGTCCAGCAGCTGCGCCAGCTCCGGCTCGCCCCACTGGTCGGCCTTGTTCAACACCAGCAGCAGCGGCTTGCCGAAATCGGCGAGCCAGCGCAGTTCGTCGACCTGGCTGCGGGTGAGGTCGCCGGCACACAGGTAGATCACCGCGTGGGCGCGCAGGGCTTCTTCGCGTGCCTCGCGTTCGCGCGCTTCGCCGCCACTCTCGCGGCTGCCGGGTACGTCGGCGAGTACCAGGCTGCGGCCGTCGGGCAAGGTGCTGTCGTAGTGACCGACCGCGCGCGTGGTGCCGCCGCGCGCCTCGCTGGCCAGTGTGGCCTGCGGCGCCAGCGCACGGATCAGGCTGGACTTGCCGGTGGAGATCTCGCCGAACAGCGCGACGTACAGGCGCGCGCCGAGCCGGCGCTGGTCGAGTTCGCCCAGCTCGGTGGCGAGCGCGCCGGTGTCGGCGCCGTGTTCGCGCAACTTGTCGATGCGCTGCTCCAGGCTGGCGCGGTCGGGCACCGGCAGGGGTCGGCGCCGGCGGCGCGGACGCAGCAGCCACCACAGCACGGCCAGGCCGGCGGCGGCGAAGATCGCCAGCACCAGGCCCAGCGTCCACTGCAACGGCGCCGGCAAGGCGAGGAAGCGCTGGGCCAGCGCGAGGAAACGTTCCGCCGCGGCAAACAGCAGCCACAGCAGTGCGGCTATGGCCAGGGCGGCGAACAGCAGGCGTAGGCGTCGGGACATCCGGCGATTGTAGGGGCTCGCGCACCGCACACGCCCATGGCCGATGGCCCTTTCGCCGCGCCACGGCATGCGCGGTACGATCCCCGCGTTGCCTTGCCCCCAGGCGTGCGGCAAGCCCCTTCCCCGAGGACGATGCGACATGAGCAAGGCCGACACCACCTCCCGCTTCACGGCGAAAGTGCTGCGCCCGGCGATGCCCGACGATGCCGCATGGGCCTTCGTGCTGTTGCCGCGACCGGTGAGCGAGAAGCTGCCGCGCCGTGGGCGCACCACGGTCGACGCCAGCATCAACGGCCACCGCTTCCAGGCGACGCTGGAGCCGGATGGCCAGTTGAGCCACTGGCTGAAACTGGACAGCCGCCTGCTCAAGACCGTCCGTGCGCAAGCGGGCGACACCGTGGCGCTGGAGATCGCGCCGGTGAAGCATGAGCCGGAACCCGCGCTGCCGGCCGACCTGCGCCAGGCGCTGGACGATGCGCCCACCGCCGCCCGCGCCGGCTGGGACGCCACCACCACGATCGCGCGCGTGGACTGGATCCACTGGATCGTCTCGGCCAAGCAGGCAAAGACCCGCACGCAGCGCGTCGCCGCCGCCTGCGACATGCTCGCCGCCGGCAAGCGGCGCGTGTGCTGTTTCGATCCGTCGGGTTTCTACAGCAAGGCGTTGGCGGCGCCCGACGCGGCCGAATGACGCACGACGCGTGAAACGCATCGCTCCGGGCCGGCGCGATGCTCGCCGCCACGGACCCGATTTGGCATGATGGGGCGGATCAGGGGAATCTGCGCATGCTTGCATCGCTCATGTTGGGTGCGGTTCTGGCGGTGGCCACGCCGGGGTCCGCGGCCGCCGGCGGTGCCAGCACGACAATGCCGGCCGCCGGCGCGAGCATGCCGGCGACGCCGCAGTTCCGTCGTTATGGCGTGGCCGACGGCGTGCCCAGCGGTTCGATCTACGCGGTGGCGCAGGATCATCGCGGCATGATGTGGTTCGGTGCCGATGGCGGCCTGGTGCGCTTCGACGGCGTCACGTTCAAGGTGTTCCGGCATGCCAGCGGCGATCCGCTGTCGCTGCCGAGCAACCAGATCTACACCCTGTTCGTGGACAAGGCGGACCGCATCTGGGCCGGCGGCGTCTCGGCGGGACTGACCGTCTACGACCAGGACGGCGGGCGCTTTCGCCACTGGGTGCACGCAGCGGACGATCCGCACAGCCTCAGCAACGACGAAGTGTGGAGCATCGCGCAGACCCCCGATGGCCAGATCTGGGTGGGCACCCAGGGCGGCCTCGACCGCATGCGCCGCGACGAGAGAGGTTTCGAACCCGTGCGGCTCGATGCCGGCAGCGGGCAGGCGGCCCCGTTCGGCGCCATCCGCGCCTTGCTGGCCGACCACGAGGGGCGGTTGTGGATCGGCAGTGAGCATGGTCTCTACGTGCGCTCGACCGACGGCAAGGTGCGCCGCGTGGCGGTCGACCCCGCGTTCGCCGGCGACGTCGGCGCGGTGTGGCGCATCGAGGGCGATGGCGACGAGATCCGCGTGGCGGTCAGCGGTGGCCTGCTGGTGGTCGGCGCCGACGGCGTGGCGCGGCCGCTGGCAAATCGGCAACTGGCCAACACGCGCATCCTGAGCAGCGTGCGCGACAGCCAAGGGCGGTTGTGGCTGGGCAGCCTCGACGGCGTCTGGCTCGAATCGGAACAGGGCCCGCTGCAGCACATCACCGGCGCGCCGCTGTTGCCCGGCGGCCTGCCCAGCGATCGGCTGTGGCAGATTTTCCGCGATCGCGAAGGCGGCCTGTGGTTCACCTTCGACCAGTCCAGCATCGCGTACCTGCCGCCGAGCTGGAATGGTTTCGCGCGTTTCACGCATATCCCGGACGATGCCGACAGCCTGTCCAACACCGCAGCGCTGTCGGTGCTGACCGGGCGCGACCACGAGCTGTTGGTGGGCGGCTACAACGGCTGGGTCGACAAGCTGGATACGGCGACCGGCGAGGTCAGCCACGTGCTGCGCGGCCTGCACGGCAACCTCACCTCGCTGGCGGAGGATGCGCGCGGCCGCCTGTGGATCACCGGGCCCGGGCGCATCTACCGCTACGACCACGGCAAGCTGCTGACGCTGGGCGCCGAGCAGACGCACATGAAACGGCCGCTCGCGCTGGTCGCCGGCATGGACGGCCATATCTACGGGGCGTCGTGGGGCGAGGGCGTGTTCGCGATCGACCCCGACACGCTGGCGTCGACGCCGCTGCTGCCGGCCGATGCGCCCGACGGCGCGCGCTTCTTCGACCAGTTGCGGGCGCACGACGGGGCGGTCTGGTACGCCAGCATGGCCGGGCTGATGCGCAGCGAAGGGCCCGGACAGCCGCTGGCGTTCGTGCCGGGCGTATCGCGGCGGGAGATCTACAGTTTCGCGTTCGATGACGACGGTTTCTGGATCGCCACCGAAACCGCGCTGGAGCATTACCGCCTGGCGGACGGGCGCGCCACGCGCGACGACAGCGTCGACATCAGCCGGATGGGGCTGATCGCGGACCTGCGCACCATGCTGGTCGATCGGCAGGGGCAACTGTGGTTGTTCAGCAGCCCGGGCCTGCGCCGCTTCAACCCGCTGACCCACACGTTCACCCAGTTCGGTGCGGCGCAGGGCCTGAGCAATGGAGAGTTCACCAACGGCTCGGCGGTGGTCGCTGCCGACGGCACCATGCTTGCCGCCAGCAGCGGCGGCGTCACCGCGTTCCAGCCGGCCGAACTGGCGCGGCTGGAACGGCCCGGCCCGCTGCCGCTGCTGTCGCTCACCCAGGTCAGCGTGCGCCGCGACGGCAAGACCGTCGCGCTGTCGCCGGAGCAGCCGGTGCACCTGGGCTGGCGCGATCGCGACTTGCGCGTGGAGGCGCGCATGTCGTCCTACGTGGACCCGGCAGCGAACCGCTACTTCTTCCACATGGGCGGTTTCGACAGCGGCTGGGTGAGCACCGGCAACCAGGGCCAGCGCGAGTTCGTCGGGCTCGGCGCCGGCAGTTATACGCTGGAAGTGCACGGCCATGGCGCCGACGGCCAGTGGGGCAAGGCGCGGCCGCTGCTGGTCACGGTGCAGGCGCCGCCGTGGCTGCGCTGGTGGGCATGGCTGGGTTACCTGTTGCTGGTGGCAGCCGTGGTCGCGCTGGCGTTGCGTGGCTGGCGCCGGCGGCTGGCGCAGCGCCACCAGATCCAGCTGGCCGAGCAGCAGCGGCAGATGGCCGAGGCGGCCAGCGCAGCCAAGACCCAGTTCCTGGCCACCCTGAGCCACGAGATACGCACGCCGATGACCGGCGTGATGGGCATGGCCGAATTGCTGTTGAGCACGTCGCTCGATCCGCTGCAGCATGACTACACCCGGGCGATGCAACGTTCCGGCGACATGCTGCTGAAACTGCTCAACGACGCGCTCGACCTGGCCCGCATCGAGGCCGGCAAGCTGGAGCTGGAGCCGGCGCCGTTCAGCCCGCGCCAGTTGCTGGAGGACGTGACGCAGCTGGAGCAGGGGCTGGCGCACGCGCGCGGTATCCGCTTCGTGCTGGAGGTGGCCGATGACCTCCCCGCACAGGTCGTCGGCGATGCGGTGCGCATCAAGCAGGTGCTGCTGAACCTGGCCAACAACGCGCTCAAGTTCACCGAACGCGGCCACGTGACCTTGCGCGGCGAACGCACCGCCGACGGTTTGCAGTTCGGCGTCAGCGACACCGGGCCGGGCATTCCCGAGGCGAGCCAGGCGCGCTTGTTCCAGCGCTTCGAGCAGGCCGACGGCCCGCAGCGTGCGGCGGGCAGCGGCCTGGGCCTGGCGATCTGCCGGGAGCTGGTGGACATGATGGGCGGCAGCATCGAGCTGGAATCGCGCGTGGGCCACGGCAGCACCTTCCGCGTGCGCCTGCCGCTGGCCGAACCGGCCGAGCCGGCGCCACTGGCGGCACCGCTCGCCGCCGGCGGCAGCCATCACCTGCTGCTGGTGGAAGACGACACCATCGTGGCGGCGGTCATCCGCGGCCTGCTCGAACGCGAAGGCCATCACGTGGTGCACGTGATCAACGGGCTGGCCGCGCTGGCCGAGCTGGCCCACGCCAGCTTCGACGCGGTGCTGCTGGACCTGGACCTGCCCGGCGTCGACGGCTTCCAGATCGCGCGGCTGATCCGCCAGCGCGAACCGGACGCCCGCCACGTGCCGATCATCGCGGTCACCGCCCGCTCCGGCGGCCGCGACGAGGCGCGCGCCCGCGAAGCGGGCATGGACGGCTTCCTGCGCAAGCCGGTCAGCGGCGAACAACTGGCTGGTGCGCTGGCCCGGGTCATCGCCTCGGCGAGCGATGCCACGGCCTGAGCCGCGGACGGGCGCCTGTGCTCGCGCTGGCAGGAAGGCTTTGGCATCATGGCCGCTACGGGACAGGCTGCCGCCATGGCGCGTCGCTCGCATGCAACGCGGTGCTGGCCGGCATGGAAGCCCGAAGGGGACGACCTGAATGTTTTCGGCAGCCTTGCTGACCCTGGCCCTCGGGCTGGCCCTGCCCGTCGCGGGCATGCCGGCCATCCCGACGGCCGCGAGTCGGGCCGATCCGCTGCCGACGCCGCAGTTTCGCCGCTACGACACCTCGGATGGCTTGCCCAGCACCAATGTCTACGCCGTGGTGCAGGATCGCAAGGGCGCGATCTGGTTCGGCACCAAGGGTGGCCTGGCGCGTTTCGACGGCGTCGGCTTCAAGGTGTTCCGGCATGCGGAGAACGACCCGGGCTCGCTGTACGCCAACGGCATTGCCACGCTGACGGTCGATCGCCGCGGACGCCTGTGGGCCGCTGGCCTCAACGCCGGCCTGAACCGCTACGACGAGGCCAGCGGCAGCTTCCGCCACTGGGGGCACGATCAGGCCGACCCGGCCAGCCTGTCCAGCGACCGGGTCTGGGCCATCGCGCAAACACCGGACGGCAGCTTGTGGATAGGCAGCGCCGGCGGGCTCGACCGCATGCACCCGGACGAGCGCGGCTTCGAGCACGTGGTCGATCCGCAGCTTGGTGCCACGCCAGCCGCGGTCGGCACCGTTGCCGCACTGTATGTGGACGGGCGCGGCCGATTGTGGATCGGCAGCAGCCACGGCGTATTCGTGCGCGAGGCGGACGGCGCGATCCGCCGCATACCGTCGGCCGAGCCGCAGCGGACCATCGACGCGTGGCGGATCGACGGCAGCGGCGACGAGGTGCGGCTTGCCGCCACCGACGGCCTGTGGATCGTCGGCGCCGACGGCGTGGCACGCCGCTTCGGCGCCGGCGTGATTCCCGCCACCAACGTGATGAGCAGCGTGCGCGACGCCGCCGGCCGCCTGTGGGTCGGCACGCAGAAGGGCCTGTTCCTGCAGGCGCGCCCGGGCGGGCCGGTGACCGCGGTGGCCGACCAGCCGGTGCTCTACGGCAACTTGCCCGGTACCTGGGTATGGCAGCTGATGGTCGACCGCGAAGGCGGCATGTGGGCGGCGCTGTACGACGGCGGCGTGGCGTACCTGGGGCCGGGCTGGAACCGCTTCAGCCGCTTCACCCACACGCCGGACGATCCGTCCAGCCTGCGCGACGCGATCGCCACCACCATGGCGCGCGGCAAGGACGGTCGCCACGTGTGGGTGGGCCAGCGCGGCGGCCGGGTCGACCGGCTCGATCCGGTGACCGGCGCGGTCGAGCACGCGATATCGGGACTGCGCGGCGACGTGGTCGGCATGACCGAGGACGCGAGCAACCGCTTGTGGGTGGTGGTGCAGGGCGCGCTGTACCGCGACACCGACGGGCGACTCGACCGGGTCGACCCGGCCGGCGCGATGCTGCAGCGGCCGCTGGAGGTCGAGTCCGGGCCGGATGGCCAGATGTATGCGCGCACCTTCGGCCAGGGCTTGTTCCGCATCGACCCGGAGACGCTGGCGGTCCAGCCGGTGCCGATGGACGGCTCCAGCGACAAGGTGCGCTGGGGCAGCCAGATGACGCTGCATGACGGCGTCTTCTGGTACGCCAGCGACGGCGGCATGATGTGGCTGGACACGACCCGGGGCCGCTTCGTGATGGTGCCGGGCGGGCCGGCAGGACAATCCGTCGACGCCTTCGATTTCACCGCCGACGGACTGTGGATGGCCAATGCCGACGGGCTGGTCCACTACCGCCGCGGCGGCGACGGCATCGTGGCGGACCGCCGGATCGACGCGGTGCATGGCTGGCCGTCGGTCAACGTCACCGACCTGCGCGTCGATGCCGCCGGCCGGGTCTGGGTGTTTGGCCACGACGGCCTGTGGCGGTTCGAGCCGGACACCGGCACGTTCCGTTCGTTCGGCCTGCAGGATGGCCTGACCAACGGCGAGTTCTTCCGCGGCTACGCGCGGATGCCCAGCGGCTACATCTACGCCGCCACCCTGGGCGGCGTGGTGGCGTTCAACCCGGACCGGAGCAACCGGCAGACCAGCGTGCCGCAGATGGCGCTCACCCAGGCCAGGGTGCGCCACCGCGGCGCCGCCCAAGTACTGCCGATCGGCACGCAGCCGCTGCACATGGACTGGCACGACAGCCAGCTCGCGATCGAGGCGCGGGTGTTCTCCTATGTCGCGCCGGCTGCCAACCGCTACCGTTTCCGGCTGTACGGCTTCGACAGCGACTGGGTGGACACCGGCAGCCGCGGCGAGCGCGATTTCAGCGGCCTCGGCGCAGGCGACTACACGCTGGACGTGATGGCCGCGGGCGCGAATGGCCGATGGGTGCACCTGGCCACGCCGCTGCGCATCCAGGTCGAGGCGCCGCCGTGGCTGCGCTGGTGGGCGTGGGCCATCTACGTGCTGCTGGTGGCGGCGCTGGTGGCTCTGATCCTGCATGCCTGGCGCCGTCGCCTGGCGCAGCGCCACAAGATCCAGCTGGCCGAGCAGCAGCGGCAGATGGCCGAGGCGGCGAGCGCGGCGAAGACGCAGTTCCTGGCCACCCTGAGCCATGAAATACGCACGCCGATGACCGGCGTGATGGGCATGGCCGAGCTGCTGTTGAGCACGCCGCTGAACCGGCAGCAGCACGACTACACGCAGGCGATGCAACGCTCCGGCGGCATGCTGCTGAAGCTGCTCAACGACGCGCTCGACCTGGCCCGCATCGAGGCCGGCCGGCTGGAGCTGGAGCCGGCGCCGTTCAGCCCGCGCCAGTTGCTGGAGGACGTGGCGCAGCTGGAGCAGGGCCTGGCCCACGCCAAGGGCATCCGCTTCGAGCTGGCACTGGCCGACGATCTGCCGGCACAACTGCTCGGCGACGCGGTGCGGATCAAGCAGATCCTGCTGAATCTGGCCAACAATGCCTTGAAGTTCACCGAGCACGGCAGCGTCTCGCTGAGCGCGCAGCGCACCGCCGACGGTTTGCAGTTCGGCATCAGCGACACCGGGCCGGGCATTCCCGAGGCGAGCCAGGCGCGCTTGTTCCAGCGCTTCGAGCAGGCCGACGGCCCGCAGCGTGCGGCGGGCAGCGGCCTGGGCCTGGCGATCTGCCGGGAGCTGGTGGACATGATGGGCGGCAGCATCGAGCTGGAATCGCGCGTGGGCCACGGCAGCACCTTCCGCGTGCGCCTGCCGCTGGCCGAGCCGCCGGTCGAAGCGCCGACGCCGACTCGCGCCGCCCGCAGCTACCGCTTGCTGCTGGTGGAGGACGACACCATCGTGGCGGTGGTGATCCGGGGCCTGCTGGAGCGCGAGGGCCACGCGGTGGTGCACGTGGTCAACGGGCTGGCCGCACTGTCCGAACTGGCACACGTGAGTTTCGACGCCGTGCTGCTGGACCTGGACCTGCCCGGCGTCGACGGCTTCCAGATCGCGCGGCTGATCCGCCAGCGCGAACCGGACGCCCGCCACGTGCCGATCATTGCGGTCACCGCCCGCTCCGGCGGCCGCGACGAGGCGCGCGCCCGCGAAGCGGGCATGGACGGCTTCCTGCGCAAGCCGGTCAGCGGCGAGCAATTGGCGGCGGCACTGGCGCGTGCACTGGCGACGCCGGCCGAAGCGCCCCCGGCCTGACGGTGGCGCGGTGCGAGCACGCTGGCGGGCGATGCATTCGAGCCGAAAATCGGGAACAGGGAACGGGCATTCGCGGGAGCCAGAGCATCGCCCGCGAGCGGGCTCCTACTGGTCGCTCTTGTGGAGTTCGAAACCGCGTCGCTGGTACTCGCGCCAGCGTTCGCGCGAGCCGTCGCGGGCATCGGGGTCGGCGGGTACCACTTCGAGCACCCGTTCGCACGGCTGGTCGGGGCAGCGGTCGCGCAGGTTGATCAGCAGCGGGCGGTCGGGAGTGTCGACGCCGGGCGGTACGATCAGCACGGCGGTGAATTCGTCGTCGTCGTCGCCGGCCAGCTGGTGCGGGATCATCGCGTCGTCGTCGAACGCCCACAGCAGTTCGTCGATTTCGTGGGCCTGCTCGTGGTCGCGCGCCAGGATCAGCGTCGGCTGCTGCGCCGCGTAGGCCTTTTTCGCCAGCTCGCACACCAGCAGCAGCGGCTGCTCGATGAAGCGTGGCTTGTTGGCGATCAGGTAGAAGTCGGCGCGCATCAGGCTGGGAATGGGGAATGGGGAATGGGGAATAGTAAAGGCAACGCCGCCGTTGCGGCTGCCAGCTCTTCCTATTCCCCATTCCCCATTTCCTTATTCCCGATCCAGCAGCCACTGCGCCAGCAACGCCACCGGGCGGCCGGTGGCGAGGCCCTTGCGGCCGTCTTCCCAGGCGGTGCCGGCGATGTCGAGGTGGGCCCAGCGCTGGCCGTCGGTGAAGCGCGAGAGGAAACAGCCGGCGGTGATCGCGCCGGCGGTCTTGCCGCCGATGTTGGCGACGTCGGCGAAACCCGATTCCAGTTGCACCTGGTAGTCGTCCCACAGCGGCAGGCGCCAGGCGCGATCGAGGGTTTCCTCGCCGGCGGCGAGCAGCTCGGCGGCGAGGTCGTCGTGCTTGCTCATCAGGCCGCTGGCATGCTTGCCCAGGGCGACCACGCAGGCGCCGGTGAGGGTGGCGGCGTCGACGATGGTGTGCGGCTGGTAGGTCTTCGCCGTCCAGGTCAGCGCATCGCACAGGATCAGCCGGCCTTCGGCATCGGTATTGAGCACCTCGATGGTGAGGCCGGAGAGGCTGGTGAGCACGTCGCTGGGACGGTAGCTGTCGCCGCCGGGCATGTTCTCCACGCTCGGCACCACGCACACGAGGTTGCGCTTCAGGCCCATCTTCACCGCGGCCACGAACGCGCCCATCACGCCGGCGGCGCCGCCCATGTCGAACTTCATGTCCTCCATGCCGGGGCCGGGCTTGAGGCTGAGGCCGCCGGAGTCGAAGGTGACGCCCTTGCCGACCAAGGCATACGGCTTGTCGTCCGGATCGCCGCCCTTGTATTCCAGCGCGATCAGCCGCGGCTTGTTGGCCGACCCGCGCGCCACGGCGAGCAGCGAGCCGAAACCCAGCTCGGCCATCTGCGCTTCGTCCAGCACCTGGCAGTTGACCTTGTCGTGCAGGTCGGCGAAGGCCTGGGCCTGGGCAGCGATGTAGGCGGGGTTGCAGATGTTCGGCGGCAGGTTGGCCAGCTCGCGTGCGAAGCGCACGCCTTCGGCAATGGCGGTGGCCTGCTCCAGCGCGGCGTGTGCCTCGTCGCCCGCGGCGAAGGCGAGCGTGGCCAGTTCCGCCGGCTTGGCCTTGTCGCGCGGCTTGAAGGTGGCGGTGTAGCGGTAGGCGGCGAAATCGCTGGCCAGCGCCGCCACGCGCACGCGCCAGGCGGCGTCGCGGCCGGGTACGTCCACGTCGGTGAGATAGGACACCGCCGCGTTCAACGGCAACCGGCCGAGCGCACGCGCGGCTTCGATGTGGATCTTCTGGAAGCGCGCGCCGTCGAACGATTTCTGCGCACCCAGGCCGACCACCATCACGCGTTTGGCGGCGATGCCCGGCGGGGCGAACAGCACGCTGGTGCTGCCGGCCTTGCCGCTGATGTCGCCGCTTTCGAGTTGCTGGCGGATCAACCCGCCGGTGGCGCGATCCACCGCTTCGGCGGCGTTGCCCAGCACCGCCTGCTCGTACACGCCGACCACGATGCACGGGCTGTCGACGGCAGTGGCGGCAGTGTTGGTCAGGCTGAACTGGAGAGTCATCGGATGCGTTCCCGTGTGGGCCCGGTCGTGGCCGGACAGGCTAGACTTGCGGTTCGCCGCCCCTGGGAGCGTGGGCGGCAGAAATCTTCCGGGCTGCAAAAGCGGCTGCGCGGTCCGTATTTCCGCCGATTCTTGACCCATGGAACCACCATGGGCCGGCGAACCGTCGAAAACCCGTCCTCGCGCATCCACATTTTTCGCCTCGGAAGTTTCTGCCGCCCACGCTCCCGGGGTGTCACCGCACAAGCCATCAAGTTTATCGCATGCTGAGCATCCTCGACCGCTACTTCCTGCGTGAGCTGGCGCAGACCGTCGCCGCCACCGTGGTGGTCCTGCTGGTGATCGTGGCCGGCAGCGCGTTCGCCAAGGTGTTGCAGCAGGTGGCCAGCGGCAGCTTTCCGGCCAGCGTGATGTTTCAGGTGCTGGGGCTGCGCACGCTCGACGGCCTGACCAACCTGATGCCGCTGGCGAGTTTCATCGGCGTGCTGATGGGGCTGGGCCGCATGTACCGCGAGAGCGAGATGCACGTGCTGTCGTCCTCCGGCATGGGTCCGGCGGGCCTGCTGCGTCCGGTCGCGGTGCTGGCCGCGGTGCTGGTGGCGATCACCCTGGTGGTGGCGTTGTGGCTGGGTCCGTGGGCGGTACGCACCAGCGATGCGCTGGTGGCCGCGGCCAACCGTTCGGTGATCGCCGCCGGCCTCGACGCCGGGCGCTTCACCAGCCTGCCCGCCCAGGGCGGCATCATCTTCGTCGACAGCCTGAGCCGTGACGGCACACGACTGGGCCGCACCTTCGTCGCGACCCAGCGCAACAGCAAGGAAGGCGGGGCCCACCTGAAAGTGGTCAGCGCGGCCAGCGGCCAGCTGTACCAGGAGAGCGACGGCGAGGGCCGTTTCATCGCCTTCAAGGATGGCTGGCAATACGACATCCCGCTGGGTGCCGACAATTGGCGCCAGATGCAGTACCGGCAGAACGACACGTCGCTGTCCAGCGTGCAGGCCGACGAGGATGAGGATCCCGCGCACTCCAAGACCAGCTGGGCGCTGTTCCAGTCCGACAATCCGGAGGATCGCGCCGAGTTCGCCTGGCGCAGCAATGCGGCGCCGCTGACCCTGGTGCTGGTGCTGCTGGCGTTGCCGCTGGCGCGGCAGAGTCCGCGCGAGCCGAAGTACGGCCGGCTGCTGCTGGCGATGCTGGCGTTCTATCTCTACTACCTGCTGCTGGCGCTGGGGCGCGCGCAGATCGGCAAGGATCACTGGCACAGCCAGGCGCCGCTGTGGGGCCTGCACCTGCTCGCGCTGGGGCTGGCCGGCTGGTTGCTGTGGAAACAGTATTCCCCGCGGCGCGTGCGCACGGCGGCGAGTGCCGCGTGATGGGCATATTCAGCATCAAGCGGGTGGATCGGCTGGTGGCGCTCAGCGTGCTCGGCTCGCTGCTGACGGTGTGGCTGGTGCTCACCGGCTTCGATGCGGTGACCCAGTTCCTGCGCCAACTGGGCAACGTGGGCAAGCACGGCTACACGGTGACCGATGCGACGGTCTACGTGCTGGTGACGTTCCCGCGCCGCGCCTACGAGATGTTCGGCAACGCCGCGCTGATCGGCGGCCTGCTCGGCCTCGGCGGCCTGGCCGGCAGTGGCGAACTCACCGCCTTGCGCGCGGCCGGCCTGTCGCGATTGCGCATCGCCGGCTCGGCGGCAGGCGTGGTGGCGGTGCTGATCGTGGGGGTGGTGATCCTGGGCGAAACCGTCGCGCCGTGGGGCGACCAGCAGGCGCAGGCGATGCAGTTGCGCGTGCGCTCGGGCAACCTGGGCCTGGGCGACGGCAGCGGGTTGTGGGCGCGCGACGGCAACGACATCATCAACGCACGCGGCACCTCGCTCAAGGAGCACGACGGGGTCAGCGAGGTGCAACTGAGCGACGTGCGCGTGTTCACCTTCACGCCTGACGGTCAGCTCAAGCGCTTCCGCCTGGCGCAGAGCGCCACGCACGACGGCCACCAATGGATCCTGCACGGCGTGCGCAGCACCACGCTGGATGAGCAGGGCACGCATTCCACCACCACCGCCAACGAGTCGTGGCCGTCGAGCCTCAACCCGCAGGTGCTGGCGCAATCCGTGGTGCAACCGCAATACCTGTCGATGCGCGACCTGCGCCGCAACATGAGTTACCTGGAGAGCAACGGCGAGAGCCCGGGCAGCTACGCGGTGGCGTTCTGGGGCCGCGCGCTGTATCCGCTCAACGTGCTGGTGCTGGTGCTGTGCGCGATGCCGTTCGCGTTCGGCACACTGCGTTCCGGCGGCCTGGGAAAGCGCCTGTTCATCGGCATGTTGCTGGCGATCGGCTGGTATTTCATGCAGCAGGCGATGGTGAATTTTGGCACCGTCTACGGCCTGCCGCCATTCCTCGCCAACCTGCTGCCGGCGATGCTGTTGGCGTGCATTGCCTGGCTGTATTTCAGGCGCAGGGTGTGATTGAGCAGGGAATGGGGAATAGGGAATAGGGAATGGCAAGAACCAACGGCAACGGTAGCGGGAGGGTGTGATGGATGGGGTGGATCTGCGCAGCGATACGGTGACGCGGCCGACGGCGGCGATGCGCGAGGCGATGCTGGCGGCGGCGGTGGGTGACGACGTCTATGGCGAGGACCCGACGGTCAACGCGCTGCAGCAGCGGCTGGCCGACGACCTCGGCTTCGATGCCGGACTGTTCGTGCCCAGCGGCACCCAGTCCAACCTGCTGGCCTTGCTGGCGCACTGCGAGCGCGGCGACGAGTACCTGGTCGGCATGGATGCGCACACCTACAAGTTCGAGGGCGGCGGCGCGGCGGTGCTGGGCTCGATCCAGCCGCAGCCGATCGTGCAGGACGAGGATGGCAGCCTGCCGCTGGTGCGGATCGAGGCGGCGATCAAGCCGGTCGACCCGCACTTCGCACGCACCCGCCTGCTGGCGCTGGAGAACACCTGGCATGGCCGCCCGCTGCCGCTGGATTACCTGCGCGCCGCGCACGACACGGCGCGCGCGCACGGGCTGGGCCTGCACCTGGACGGCGCGCGGCTGTTCAACGCCGCGGTGGCCTGCGGCGTGCCGGCGCGCGATCTCGCGCGGCATTTCGATACCGTCTCGATCTGCCTGTCCAAGGGTCTGGGCGCGCCGGTGGGCTCGGTGCTGCTCGGCTCGCATGCGCTGATCGACAAGGCGCGCCGCTGGCGCAAGGTCTGTGGCGGCGGCTGGCGCCAGGCGGGCATGCTGGCCGCGGCGGGGATGCACGCGCTGGATCATCACGTGGCGCGGCTGGCCGACGACCACCGGCGCGCGGCCTACCTCGCCGGTCGCCTGCGCGAGATCGCCGGCATCGACCTGCTAGGTCAGCACACCAACATGGTCTTCGTCGACGTGCCGGCCACGCGCCTGCGCGAACTGGACGTCCATCTGCGCGGGGCCGGCATCCGCATCAGCATCGGCTACCTGCCGACCTTGCGGCTGGTGACGCATCTGGACGTCGACGACGACGGCATCGAGCGCACGGCGGCGGCGTTTGCGGCATTCTTCAAGTCGCATTGAACGCCGGCGGCCCGCGCGCAACCACGACAAGGATTTCTCCGGTGACCAACACGCATTCCCTGCTGCTCGCGCTGACCTGTCTGGCGATGACCGGTTGTCTCCCCGAGGCCCCCTCGACCGGCCTCGCGCAGGCGCCCGCGGCGACCGCTTCCGTTGCGGCGCGGACGCCAATCGTGGCGAGCGGTCCGGCGCCGCAGCCTGCCGCGCCGGTGTCGGCGCCGACCAAGCCATTCGCATTTGCTGCCGATGCCGCGTCGGCCACTGCGGGCTGCGCGTTCACCGGCCTGCAGTTGCCGCCGTCGACCAGGATCTACGCCGCCGGTGCCTACGGCGGCAGTCGGCAGGATTTCCAGATCGACCAGAGCGGGCACGAGGCCACTGCCATGCGAGTGGCGGTCAACCAGCCGGATGCGCCGGTGGTACTGATGCTGGGTGCCTACGAACCCACCGTGTGGAGCGTCGGCTGGACGCCGGGCACGCGCATTCTGGCGGTGCTGGTGAGCGGCTATCACCGGCAGGAGATCACCGGCCTGCCCGCCGACGTGCCGGTGCGGACAAGCACGTACGACAACAGGAGCCGCTGCGAATATTTCTACGTGGCGCCAAAAAATGCCGGCAAGCTCAACCCGATCGCACGCCGCATGTTTGGCCGTCCGGTCGACATGCTGTATCCCGCCCAGGGCGGCGAGGTGGTGGTCGGATCACCGCTGCCGGCAGGCAGCGCGCTGGTCACCGATGGAAGCGCCAGGCCGGCCTCCGCGTTCCGCTTGCCGAACAGCTCGCTGGCCGGGCCGGCGGGGCTGGAGCAGGGCGTGCGCGACGGTTTTCTGCGCGAAGCGGACGCTTCCGACGGTGCGGCGTGGATCGCTGCCCGACGCGCCCGGCAGCACGCTCCGGTCGATGCGCCGCCGATTGCCGGCGGCGCCCCGGCACCGCGCATGCCCTCGATGTTCCGCGCCTACGTGGTGCTGAAGGCGTACACCTTGCCGGCCGGATTGTACGGCGCGAATTCGGCCACCTTCTTCGTGCCCAAGGGCGTACCGCGGCCCACCGGAAAACTCGGTCACTCGACCCTGTACGACTTCAACACGGTCAGTTGCGCCGGGGTTGGCTGCGGTATGGAGTGAGCTTCGCGACGCAGGCCGTGCGGCAAACGCCGACACCCACGGCGCACGAACGCAGCTTGATCTTTCCGGCATCCGCGCGCGCTCCGGGCCTACACCGACGGCGCCCGACCCCGCCGTCCCCATTTGCTAGCATTCGGCCAATGCATTCCGCCGCCCTCGACATCCTGCGCAACATCTTCGGCTACCCCAGTTTCCGGGGCCAGCAACAAGCCATCGTCGAGCACCTGGGCGAGGGCGGCGACGCGCTGGTGCTGATGCCGACCGGCGGCGGCAAGTCGCTGTGCTACCAGATTCCCGCGCTGCTGCGGCAGGGCACGGCGATCGTGGTGTCGCCGCTGATCGCGCTGATGCAGGACCAGGTCGACGCCTTGCGCGAGGCGGGTGTGGCGGCGGCGTATCTCAACTCCAGCCTGGCCGCGGACGCGCAGCGCGAGGTGGAGAAGCAACTGCTGGCCGGCCAACTGAACCTGCTCTACGTGGCGCCGGAGCGGCTGCTGACGGCGCGCTTCCTCGACCTGCTCGAACGCACCGAGGTGGCGTTGTTCGCCATCGACGAGGCGCACTGCGTGTCGCAGTGGGGTCACGATTTCCGCCCCGAATATCGCGAGCTGGCGATCCTGCCGCAGCGCTTTCCTGCCGTGCCGCGCATCGCGCTCACCGCCACCGCCGACCCGCGCACGCGCGAGGAGATCGTCGAGCGGCTGGCGCTTCAGGACGCCCGTCAGTTCATCTCCAGCTTCGATCGCCCGAACATCGGCTATCGCGTGGGCTTGCGCCACAACGCGAAGCGCCAGCTGGGGGAATTCCTGCTCGGGCACGAGGGCGAGTCCGGCATCGTCTACTGCCTCAGTCGGCGCAAGGTGGACGACACCGCGCAGTGGCTGGCCGAATCGGGCATCGAGGCGTTGCCGTATCACGCCGGCCTCGACGCGGCCACGCGCTCGAAGAATCAGCAGCGCTTCCTGCGCGAGGACGGCGTGGTGATGGTGGCCACGGTGGCGTTCGGCATGGGCATCGACAAGCCCGACGTGCGCTTCGTGGCGCACCTGGACCTGCCGCGCAGCATCGAGGGCTACTACCAGGAAACCGGCCGCGCCGGCCGCGATGGCTTGCCAGCCGAGGCGTGGATGATCTACGGCTTGTCCGACGTGGTGACGATGAGCCAGATGATCGCGCAGTCCGAATCGGCCGACGACCGCAAGCGCGTCGAGCGGCAGAAGCTGGAATCGCTCCTCGCCTACGCCGAGGCCACCGACTGCCGCCGCCAGCTGCTGCTGGGCGCGTTCGGCGAAACCTATCCCGGCCCCTGCGGCCATTGCGACAACTGCGTGGCGCCGCCGAAGACCTGGGACGCCACCGTGGTGGCGCAGAAGGCCCTGTCGGCGGTGTACCGCACCGGCCAGCGCTTCGGCTCCGGCCACGTCATCGACGTGCTGCGCGGCGAGGAGACCGAGCGCGTGCTCGGTCTAGACCACCATCGCCTGAGCACCTTCGGCGTCGGCGCCGACATGGACGAGAAACAGTGGCGCTCGGTGTTCCGCCAGTTGCTCGCCGCCGGCCTGCTGGAGGCCGACGCCGAGGGCTACGGCACCTTGCGCCTGACCACCGCCAGCCGCGCCGTGCTCGGCGGCGAGCGGACGGTGCGGCTGCGCGAGGACGCCCGTCCCGAACGCGCCGGCCGGCGCAAGCGCGAAGCCAGTCGCGTGGCCAGCGGCAGCCTGGGCATCGAGGCCTACGAGCAATCCACCTGGGATGCGCTGCGTGCCCTGCGCACGCAACTGGCGAAGCAGCAGGGCGTGCCGCCCTACGTGGTATTCCACGACGCCACCTTGCTGGCGATGCTGCGCGCGATGCCCGCCAACGAGGACGAACTGGCCACCATCAGCGGCGTCGGTGAGTCCAAGCTCAAACGCTATGGGCGCGATTTCCTCGCGGTGATCAATTCTCCCCAGTGATTCGGCGCCTGGATGCGGGCGTGCGTCCGGTACGCGCGCCGACGGTCATCCCGGGTGGTTCCCAGGGTGAAACGGGCGGGTTATGCTGGACGTGTTTGACAGCGCTGTCATACTGCAACCACGGGACGACCGTAATCGTTTACCGGCCCGTGGGGCAAGGTGATGGCGGGCTGACGGCGCTGCATACGTATTCAACCGGACAGCGCGATGCGTGCACCGCAGAATCGGGGGCACGGCGACCTGTCATGACCTGGGGAAGGCAATGAGTTCGACGAGCGCGACAGATGGGCTGGGCCAGCACGCCACGCTGCGGGTGATCCTGATCTCGGCTGCCGCCGCCCTGGGCGGCTTCCTGTTCGGTTTCGACACGGCGGTGATCAACGGCGCGGTCGACGCGATCCGCGCCCATTTCGGGCTGAACGCGGGCGAGATCGGCATCACCGTGTCCTGCGCGCTGCTCGGTTCGGCGTTGGGGGCGTGGTACGCCGGCATGCTGGCCAACCGCTTCGGCCGCGTGCGCACGATGCAGGTGGCCGCGGTGCTGCTGGTGGCTGCCGCCGCCGGTTCGGGCCTGGCGATGGCGGTGTGGGACCTGGTCCTGTGGCGGCTGGTCGGCGGCATCGGCGTGGGCGTGGCTTCGGTGATCGCGCCGACCTACATCGCCGAGGTGGCGCCGGCGCGGATTCGTGGGCGGCTCGGCTCGATGCAGCAATTGGCGATCGTGCTGGGCATCTTCGCCGCGCTGCTGAGCGATGCATGGCTGGCCGGTGCGGCCGGCGGCGCAGCCGAGGTGCTGTGGCTGGGCCTGCCGGCGTGGCGCTGGATGTTCCTCGCCGCGGTCACCCCGGCGCTGATCTACGGCCTGCTGGTGCTGGGCGTGCCCGAGTCGCCGCGCCACCTGGTGGCCAAGGGCCGCCTGGCCGATGCGCGGGTGGTGCTGCAGAAGGTGCTGTCGATGCACAGCACCGCGGCGCTGGACAAGAAACTCGGCGACATCGAGGCCAGCCTGCGCTCGGAACACAAGCCGCGCCTGCGCGACCTGTGCAGCAAGGGCACGGGTTTGCTGCCGGTGGTCTGGATCGGCATCGCGTTGTCGGTGTTCCAGCAGTTCGTCGGCATCAACGTGATCTTCTACTACTCGGCCACCCTGTGGCACTCGGTGGGCTTCAGCGAGGCCGACTCGTTCACCATCACCGTGGTCACCTCGATCGTCAACGTGCTGGTCACGCTGGTGGCGATCGCGCTGGTCGACAAGATCGGGCGCAAGCCGCTGCTGGTGGTCGGCTCGGCCGGCATGGCGATCACCCTCGGGATAATGGCGTGGTGCTTCTCGCAGGCCGTCGGCAGCGGCGCCGAGCTGACCTTGCCCGGCGCGGTCGGCATGGTGGCGCTGGTCGCGGCGAACGCCTACGTGGTGTTCTTCGGCGTGAGCTGGGGGCCGGTGGTGTGGGTGTTGCTCGGCGAAATGTTCCCCAACCGCATCCGTGCCACCGCGCTGGCGGTGGCCGCCTCCGCGCAGTGGCTGGCCAATTTCGCCATCACCAGCACTTTCCCGGCACTGGCCGAACTGGGCCTGACCTTTGCCTACGGCCTGTACGCGGCGTTCGCCGTGCTGTCGCTGGTGTTCGTGTTGCGCGCGGTACGCGAGACCAAGGGCGTGGAACTGGAGGACATGCAGGCATGAGGATCATGGAGCACGGCTTCAGCGGCGGTACCGGCGCGCGGCCGCCGGCCAGCGCCTGCCTCGGCGTGGAAGCGCGCCGGGCGGTCTACGACGCGCGGCGCGCAAAGCAGCTACGATGCGGCAACGGCGATGGCCCGGCCACGGTTCATCGCGCGCGATTGAACGAGATGCTGACGGATCGGGTCGCGGATGAAGGGCAAGGCCACATCGATCGACATTGCACACCTGGCCGGAGTGTCCCAGGCCACGGTCTCGCGCGCCCTGTGCGGCAGCCCGCTGGTCAATGAGGAAACCCGGCGGCGCGTGCAGGCCGCCGCCGAGCAGCTCAACTACAAGCTCGACAAGAACGCCTCGAACCTGCGCCGGATGCATACCGGCACGCTGGCGCTGCTGTTCTTCGAGGACCCGACTGCCGACGAGTCGCACATCAACCCGTTCTTCCTGTCGATGCTCGGCTCGATCACCCGCGCCTGCGCCCTGCAGGGCCACGACCTGCTGATCTCGTTCCAGCAGCTGTCCGACGACTGGCACGCCGACTTCGCCGACAGCAAGAAGGCCGATGGGCTGATCCTGCTCGGCTACGGCGACTACCTCGCCTACCGCGACAAGCTGGAAAAGCTCGTCGCGCAGGGCACCCGCTTCGTGCGCTGGGGCGCGGTGCTGCCGGACCAGCCCGGGGTGTCGTTCGGCAGCGACAACGTCTACGGCGGGCGGCAGGTGGCCGAGCACCTGCTCGAACGCGGCTGCCGGCGCATCGCCTTCCTCGGCGACGCCTCCAGCCATTACCCGGAGTTCTTCGGCCGTTACAACGGCTACGTCGACGCACTCACCGCCGCCGGCGTCGAGGTCGACCCCGCGCTGCAGGAGAACGCCGAGAGCACCGAACACTCCGGCTACGAGGCCATGCGCCGGCTGATCCTGCAGGAAGCCGGCTTCGATGCCGTGTTCGCCGCCAGCGACCTCATCGCGATCGGCGCCATGCGCGCGCTCAGCGACCACGGGCTGCGCGTGCCGCAGGACGTCGCCCTGGCCGGCTTCGACGACATCGCCACCGCCAGCTTCGTCAACCCGCCGTTGACCACCGTGCTGCAGGACACCGGCCAGGCCGGCGCGGTCCTGGTCGACAGCCTGCTCGGCCTGATCCGCGGCGAATCGGTGGAGAGCGAGGTGCTGCCGGTGAAGCTGATGGTGCGCAAGTCCAGCTTGCGCTGAGCCATCGGTCGCTCACGGCCACTCGTTCGCATGCGCCCCCATCTCCCCGCGCTGCGGCCGCACCACGCAGAAGCGGTGACCGGTGGGGGCTTCCATCACCACCCAGGTGCGGATCGCTTCGACCTTCCTCGCACCGAGGACTTCCAGTCGGTGCACTTCGGCCTCGATGTCGTCGCTCTCGATGTCCAGATGCACGCGGCTGGGGTGGGTGACTTTCTGCAGTTCGATGACGGGCTCGTCGTCATGGGTGATCAGGCCGACGTATTTCTCCTGCGCGGGATCGGCGCCTTCCTTGATGGGGCGGCCGAGTGCCCGCGACCAGAAGCGGGCGGCTTCGTCGAGGTCGTCGGCGTGGCAGTCGATCATGAGGCTGCACAGGCGGCTGCGGTGCATGGGGTTCTCCTTCGCGGGCGGCAGGGCGGTCAGCCTTGCGCGCCCGTTGCGCTGCGGTCAAGCGCGAGCCGGCGGTGCGCTTGCTACTGTAGGTGCCTCGATGGCGATTCCCGGAGGCGTGCATGCAAGACCTGGCCGAGCTGATTCGCGACGTGCCCGATTTCCCCCGAGCCGGGGTGATGTTTCGCGACGTCAGCCCGCTGCTGGCCAACGCCGACGGTTTCGCGCGCTGCATCGAGGCGCTGGCCGCACCGTGGCGGGACAGCGGCGTGCAGGTGGTGGGCGGCGTGGAGGCACGCGGTTTCATCTTCGGTGCGGCACTGGCGCTGCGGCTCGAGGCCGGCTTTGTGCCCCTGCGCAAGCCGGGCAAGTTGCCGCCGCCGGTGCAGGCGGTGGATTACCGGCTGGAGTACGGCGAGGATCGGCTGGAGATCCGCGATGGCTTGTTGCAGCCGGCGCAGCGCGTGCTGCTGGTGGACGACGTGCTCGCCACCGGCGGCACGCTGTGCGCGGCGGCGGAGTTGATCGAGCGGGCCGGCGCGACGCTGGTCGGCGCCGGCGTGGTGATCGAGCTTGACGCGCTGGCGGGACGCGTACGCTGGGCGGAACGTGGCCCGCTGCACAGTTTGCTGCGCTACTGAACCATCGTACGCGCCGTTTCGCCGCAGTTGGGCAAGGCGGCCCATGCGCCGTGCGAGAATGCCGCGTTGTCGCACGCGTCCTGCGGGCGATGCTGAACGTGCCGAGGCCGTCGGATGTTGAAGAAGCTGCTGTTGTTGGGTGGGCTGGCCTGGGCCGGCCAGGTGCTGGCCGCCACCGCGCCGGCGAACGCGCCGGTGGTCGGCCCCACGATCACGCCGGCGGCGGTGCAGATGGTGCAGCAGGCCATCGCCAAGCTGTCGTCGAAGGTGGTGGTCGACTCGATCCAGCCGGCACCGCTGCCGGGTTTCTACCAGGTGATCGCGTCGGGTCAGATGGTCTACATCAGCACCGACGGCAAGTACCTGATGCACGGCGACGTGGTCGACTTGAGTCGCCGCGAGAACCTCAGCGACGATGCCTGGGCGAAGTTCCGCGTGGCCGCGCTGGCCAAGGTGCCGGCGTCGCAGCGGCTGGTGTTCGCGCCGGCGCAGCCGAAGTACACGGTGACCGTGTTCACCGACGTCAACTGCGGCTTCTGCCGCGCGCTGCACGAGCACATCGCCGCGTTCAACAAGGCGGGCATCGCGGTGGAATAC
The DNA here is from genome assembly GCF_052978205.1 of Rhodanobacter sp. UC4452_H20. The sequence goes on from NZ_CM129662.1 coordinate 62,467, forward strand.
CTGGCCTGGCCGCGCGAGGGCGTGACCACCACCGCCGGAAACCTCACCCCGACCTACAAGGAAATGGTCTCGGTATGGTGCGCGAAGGACCCCAAGGCCGCGCTCACTGCCGCCACCAAGGGCCACGCGCCCCCGGCGGCGACCTGTACCAACCCGGTGAAGCAGCAATTCGACCTGGGCGTGAAGCTGGGCGTGAGCGGCACGCCCACGATCATCGGGCCGGACGGCAGCGTGCTGGGCGGCTACGTGACGCCGGAGCAGCTGCTGCAGGCTCTGCAAGCGGGCGGCTGATCCCGCCCGGGCGGCTTATGCCGTATTGCAGCATTGGGGTAGAATGGGCGTTTCCTCCGCACAGCGCCCCCTTCCCGCATGATCGCATTCGACGGGCAAAGCGCCCTCTCGCCGTTCCGCCTCGAACGACTCAATGCACGGCTCGACGCCGTGCACCGGGGCGTGCGCGTGCAATCCGCCTGGCATGTGTTCGTGCTCGACATGGACGCGGCGCCAGAGGGCACACTGCGCGAACGCCTGCTGGCCGTGCTGGAGGCGAAGGACGCCGCGCCGCAGCCGGCCACGTTGTGGGTGGTGCCGCGGCTGGGCACGATCTCGCCGTGGTCGAGCAAGGCCACCGACATCCTGCATGGCGCGGGTTTCGACGTGCGCCGCGTCGAGCGCGGGCTGGCGTGGCAGCTCAGCGGCCTGCCCGAACCCGGCGCGCCGGATCATGCGGCGATCATGGGTGTGCTGCATGACGCGATGACGCAATCGGTGCTGGCCCGCCTGGACGATGCGCAAGGCCTGTTCCTGGCCGGCACGCCCGGCGACCTGGTGCACGTGGCGCTGGGCGCCGATCCGCAGGCGGCGCTCGCCGCGGCGAACCGGCGCCTGGGCCTGGCGCTGGCCGAGGACGAGATCGAATACCTGGTCGAACGCTACGCCGAGCTGGGTCGCGATCCCACCGACGCCGAACTTTTCATGTTCGCCCAGGCCAACTCCGAGCATTGCCGGCACAAGGTGTTCAACGCCAACTGGACGGTGGACGGCGAGGAACAGGACAAGACCCTGTTCGGCATGATCAAGCACACCCACCAGCAGTCGCCCGCACATACCCTGTCTGCCTACAGCGACAACGCCGCGGTGATCGAGGGCAGCACGGGCAAGCGCTTCTTCGCCGACCCCGCCGACCGCGTGTGGCGCGGGCACGAGGAGCGCATCGACTACGCGATCAAGGTGGAGACGCACAACCATCCCACCGCGATCGCGCCCTGGCCCGGCGCGGCCACCGGCGCCGGCGGCGAGATCCGCGACGAGGGCGCCACCGGCCGCGGCGGCAAGCCCAAGGCCGGGCTCACCGGCTTCTCGGTGTCCGACCTGCGCATCCCGGGCGCGCCGCAGCCGTGGGAAGTGGACCGCCCGCTGCCGCCGCGCATGGCCAGCGCGTTCGAGATCATGCGCGACGGCCCGCTGGGCGCGGCCGCGTTCAACAACGAATTCGGCCGGCCCTGCCTGGGCGGCTATTTCCGCGCCTGGGAAAGCGAAGTGCCGGGCCAGGCCGGGGTGCGCCGCGGCTACGACAAGCCGATCATGCTCGCCGGCGGCCTGGCCAACCTGCGTCCCGACCATGTGCTGAAGCGCGCGGTGCAGCCCGGCCACGCGGTGATCGTGCTGGGCGGGCCGGCGATGCTGATCGGGCTGGGCGGCGGCGCCGCCTCGTCGGTGGCCGGCGGCGCGTCGAGCGCGGAGCTGGACTTCGCCTCGGTGCAGCGCGACAACGCCGAGATGGAGCGGCGCTGCCAGGAAGTGATCGACGCCTGCTGGGCGCGCGGCGAGCACAACCCGATCGTCAGCGTGCACGACGTCGGCGCCGGCGGCCTCTCCAACGCGATCCCCGAGCTGCTCAACGACGCCGGCGTCGGCGGCGTGATCGACCTGTCGAAAATCCCCTGCGACGATCCATCGCTGTCGCCGATGCAGGTGTGGAGCAACGAATCGCAGGAGCGTTACGTCCTCGCCATCGCGCAGGAGAACCTCGCCGAATTCGAGGCCATGTGCATCCGCGAACGCTGCCCGTACGCCGTGGTGGGCGAGGCCACGCGCGAGCGCCGCCTGCTGCTGACCGATCCGCGCCGCGAGCTGACCGTCATCGACCTGCCGATGGACGTGCTGTTCGGCAAGCCGCCACGCATGCATCGCGACGCCGTGCGGGTAACGCCGCGGGTGGACCTGCTGCCCGACCTCACCGGCATCGACCTGGACGAGGCGCTGCTGCGCGTGCTGCGCCTGCCCACCGTGGGCAGCAAGAGCTTCCTGATCACGATCGGCGACCGCACCGTCGGCGGGCTCAACCACCGCGACCCGATGGTCGGTCCGTGGCAGGTGCCGGTAGCCGATTGCGCGGTGACGCTCGCCGATTTCGACGGCTATGCCGGCGAGGCGATGGCGATGGCCGAGCGCGCGCCGGTGGCCGTGCTCGACAGCGCCGATGCGGCGCGCCTGGCGGTGGGCGAGGCGATCACCAACCTGGCTGCCGCACCGATTGCCAGCCTCGGCGAGGTGCGCCTGTCGGCCAACTGGATGGCCGCGGTGAATCATCCGGGCGAGGACGCCGCGTTGTTCGACGCGGTGAAGGCGGTGGGCATGGAACTGTGTCCGCAATTGCAGATCTCGATCCCGGTCGGCAAGGATTCGCTGTCGATGCAGGCGGTGTGGAAGGACGGCGCGCAGGAGCAGCGCACGGTGTCGCCGGTGTCGCTGGTGATCACCGGCTTCGCCCGCGTCGGCGACGCGCGCCGCACGCTGACGCCGCAACTCAAGCTCGACCGCGGCGCCACCGACCTGTGGCTGATCGATCTGGGTGCCGGGCGCGATCGCCTCGGTTGCTCGGCGCTGACCCAGGTGTTCAATCGCTCCGGCGGCATCCCGCCCAACCTGGACGATGCCAAGCGCCTCAAGGCGCTGTTCGAACTGGTTCAGCAGGCCAATGCGAATGGCCTGCTGCTGGCCTACCACGACCGCTCCGACGGCGGCGTGATCACCACCTTGCTGGAGATGGCCTTCGCCGGCCACTGCGGCCTGGAGCTGCATCTCGACGGCTGGGCCGAAGCCACCTTGCGCGCGCTGTTCAGCGAGGAACTGGGCGCCGTGGTGCAGGTGGCCGAGGCCAACCGCGAGGCATTCGAGTCGCTGCTGGTGAAGTTCGGCCTGGCCGGCATCAGCCATCGCGTCGGCCGGCCGAAGGAGAAGCTCGGCATCAAGCTGTTCCTCGGCGACGAAGTCTTCGTCAAGTGGAACTGGAGCAAGTTGTACAAGGCGTGGAACGAAACCAGCCACGCCATGCAGCGCCTGCGCGACAACCCGCAGAGCGCCGATGCCGAGCTGGAGTGGCGGATGGATGACGCCGATCCCGGCATCAGCCCCAGGCTGGCGTTCGACCCGGCCGAGGACGTGGCCGCCGCGTTCATCGCCAAGGGCCCGCGGCCGCGCGTGGCGATCCTGCGCGAGCAGGGCGTCAACGGCCAGGTCGAGATGGCCGCCGCGTTCACGCGTGCCGGTTTCGAGGCGGTCGACGTGCACATGTCCGATCTCGCCAGCGGCCGAGTGAAGCTGGCCGACTTCCGCGGCTTCGCCGCCTGCGGCGGATTCTCCTACGGCGACGTGCTCGGCGCCGGTCGCGGCTGGGCCACGTCGATCCTCTACAACGACATGCTGCGTGCGCAGTTCGAGGCGTTCTTCGCCGACGAGACGAAGTTCGCGCTGGGCGTGTGCAACGGTTGCCAGATGCTGTCGCAACTGAAGGAGATCATCCCCGGCGCGCAGCACTGGCCGAAGTTCCTGCGCAATGCGTCGGAGCAGTACGAGTCGCGCGTGGCCACGCTGGAGGTGCTCGATTCGCCCAGCATCTTCTTCCAGGGCATGGCCGGCTCGCGCATCCCGGTGGCGGTGGCGCACGGCGAGGGGCGGGTGAGTTTTCCGCAGGCGTGCAGCCCGTCGAAATCGCATGGCGCGGTGCGCTTCGTCGACAACCGCGGCAAGCCGACCGAGAACTTCCCGCTCAACACCAACGGTTCGCCCGGCGGCCTGGCGGGCTTCACCGCCGCCGCCGGCCGCGTGACGATCATGATGCCGCACCCGGAGCGGGTGTTCCGCAGCGTGCAGATGAGCTGGCACCCGGAGTCGTGGGGCGAGGATTCGCCGTGGATGCGGATGTTCCGCAACGCACGCGTGTGGTGCGGCTGATCGACGGCATGTGGCGCTGGCGTCAGCGATGACTCGGCGTCGCCCCGCGTGGATGTTCGCCGGCTGCACCGCGCTGTGGGTGGTGCTGCTGGCGTTGCTGCCGTGGTGGTTGGGGTTGCCGATCCTGCTGGCGCTCGCCGCGGCGGTCTTGCTGCTGCAGCATCGGCTGGCAACTGCGCATGCCGCGCTGATCCGGAGCGCCTTGCGCTGGGGCCTGCCGGGCTGGTTGTTTGCCCTGCAGCGCATCCTGGGTGGCGATGCCTTCGCCTGGGGCGCGGCCCTGCTCGGCGCGCTGGTCGGTTACACCTTGCTGGCCGGGCTGGAAGCCTGGCTTGATCGGGACTTGCGCCGTGCGCCCGCCGGGCCGCCCGCCGCGGAATGGCCCGAACTCGCCCACGCACCGATCGGACCGCCGGCCGAGATCATCGAGCTGTCGCCGCCGCAATGGCATGAAGCGCGTGGCGAGCTGCCCGACCCCCTCGGCGGGGCGGTGCATGGCGAGCCCGGCGGCTGTCGTTTCGACGATGGCACCCGCGTCGAAATGCGGGACGGCGTCACCCGCATCGCCTTCAGTCCCGCCGGTCGCTGGTTTGTCGCCTGCAGCGGCAAGCGCGGCGTGCTGCTGTGGGATCGCCAGCGCGATCGACGGCACCGCCTGCGCGGCTGGCAACTGTGCGGTTGGCACCGCGAGCAACCCTGGCTCAGCCGCCGCGAAGGCACCATGCCGCTGGCGCTGGCCGCCGTGCTGGGCCACGACGCCGACGAACCACCAGACCCTCCCCACACCCCGTAGGAGCCCGCTCGCGGGCGATGCTTTCCCTTTTGCTTCTGCGATTCCCCATTCCCCATTCCCGGCCCAAGGGCATCGCCCGCAAGCGGGCTCCTGCGCGCGGGGAACCGGAGGTTCACGTGCTGCGCGTCTCCGCGCATACTTCGCGCGGTGAACATGCCTGCCATTCCTCCGTCCTCGTCCTCGCCGGCGCTCAGCGTGATCGTGGTGGCGGCCGACAGCGGCCCGGATCTGCGCGATTGCGTGCGCCAGGTGCTTGCCTGCCGGCTGCCGCTGGAACTGATCCTGGTCGACAACGCTTCGCACGATGGCGTGCCGCCGGCGATCGCGCGGGCGTACGAGCACGACGAGCGGCTCAAGCTGATCTACAGCCATCGCAACATCGGCTTCGGCCCGGCGGTGAACCTGGGCGCGAAGCAGGCCGGCGGCCGCGCGCTGCTGATCCTCAACCCCGATTGCCTGATCGGCGAGGACGACCTCAGGCGGTTGCTGGCGGTGCAGGCCGCGCATCCGAAGGCCGGCCTGATCGGCGCGGTGGTGTGCGACGCGGAGGGTCGGCCCGACCCGGCTTCGCGGCGGCGCGATCCGCTGTTGCGCCGGTCGCTCAACACGCTGCTCGGCCGGCCCGGCGAGACGGTGGAAGTCGGCGGCGAGATTCCCGCCGAGCTGATCGAATGCGAGGTGGTTTCCGGCGCGCTGATGCTGCTGACTCGCGAGATGTTCGAGCGCCTCGGCGGCTTCGACGAGAAATACTTCCTGCATTGCGAAGATCTGGATCTGTGCCGCCGCGTGCGCGACATCGGCTACCGGGTGCTGCTTGCCGGCGACGTGCGCGTGGCCCATGGCAAGGGCAGCTCCAGCCGTCATCGCCCGGTGTTCGTCAGCCGGCACAAGCACCGCGGCATGTGGCGCTGGTTCCGCCAGCATGATCCGGCCGCGCGCAACCCGTTCGTGTCGGCGGTGGTGTGGCTGGGCATCTGGACGCACTTCGTGCTGCAGGTCCCCGGCCAATGGTGGCGGCTGAAAACGAGAAGCAAGTGAGGAAAGCCAGAGGCAACATCGCCTCGTCGCGCCGCTGTCGTTCTCTCACTCCTCACTCCTCTCCACGCACTCCTCGCCGATGACCCCACGCACCCTGACCATCCTCGCCACTCTCGGCCTGATCGCGATGACGGCGGTGTGGGGCTCGACCTTCGTGCTGATCAAGGACGTGCTCGGGCGCATGCCGGTGGCCGATTTCCTGGCCGTGCGTTTCGTCATGGCGGCGCTGGCGATGGTGCTCCTGTTCGGGCGGCAGGCGTGGCGGCTCGGCGCTTTGCAGATCCGGCGCGGCCTGCTGCTCGGCGTGATCTACGGTGTCGGGCAGCTGGTGCAGACCTGGGGACTGGCGCTGATCTCGCCCAGCGTCAGCGGCTTCGCCACCGGCATGTACGTGGTGTTCACCCCGATCCTTGCACTGCTGGTGCTGCGCCAGCGCGTCGCGGCCAGCGTGTGGCTGGCCATCGCCGTGGCCACCGCGGGCCTGGCCTTGCTCACGCTCGACGGCTTCGAGATCAACCTGGGCGTGTGGCTGACCCTGGCGTCGGCGGCGTGCTACGCGCTGCACATCGTGCTGCTTGGGCAGTGGTCCCGCCGCGGCGAGGCGTTCGGCCTGTCGGCCGTGCAGATGGTGGCGATCGCCGGGGTCTGCTCGCTGGCCACCTTGCCGCACGGTCCGATGTTGCCGCCGGACCCCGGCGCCTGGTTCGTCGTGCTGTACATGGCGCTGATCGCCGGCGCCGGCGCGATGGTGATGCAGACCTGGGCGCAATCGCATCTGCCGGCGGCACGTGCCGCCATCGTGATGACCACCGAGCCGGTGTTCGCCGCCGCCTTCGCCGTACTGCTCGGCGTCGATGCGCTGACCTGGCGCATGCTTGCCGGCGGCGGCCTGGTGCTGGCAGCGATGTACCTGGTGGAGCTGATGCCGCGGCGCGACGAGCTGCCGGCCGAGGCGGTGCATCACGAGGTGTGAGGGCGTTCCCCTGCGGGCGGGGCGACACCCGGCTGCAGCGCGATGCGTACCAGGTAGACGATGATCGCCACGTTGCCGACCAGGGTGGCCAGCTTGATCCAGCCGAAGTGGTACAGCGTCTCGTACAGTTCCAGCGGGATCAGCGAACCGGTGGCGATCACGGTGAACCACTCGGCCCAGTGCTTGCCCAGCCACAGGCCCACGCCCTCGATGCCGAACAGCACCGCGTAGCCGAGCGCCACCAGCCCCACCGCCTCGAACTTGCCGGGGCCGAGCTGGTGCAGCAGTTCCACCAGTTTCCAGCGCAGGCCGTTGCTGTCGGCCAGCGACAGGTGCTCCAGCCAGTGCACCAGTTGCTCGAAGTTCTGCTGCCGATAGAAGTGGAACGCCGCCAGCGCCACCAGCAGCAGGCACGCGGTCTTGATGATCTCGTAGATCGCGATGACGCGCAGGCCGGCGTGGTGCTGGCCGCGTGCGGTCGCCGCGGGGGTGGCTGCGTCGACGGATTCGGAGTTGGGCATGGGCGGGGAAGACATGGGCAGCAGACATTCTCGCCGATCAGGCGTGGGGCCGCCTGTGCGTGATGGCACGAGTTCGCGGAAATGGAGCTGTGTGCGATCTTGACAGCCGACGAGGATCATCCAACCCTGTAGCACTTGCTCACCCCCGGTGGGGCGGTCGCTTGCCGAGGTCACGTGGCGCCTCGGGTCGGCCTGTCTTTTTTCCGGTCGAGCTTGGGATGTGTTGCATTGAGCGGGCGGATGTCGGTGCTGGTCGTGATTGGCTACGGTCGTCGCTGGCTGCCGCTTCGGGGGAAGCATGGCGGCGCCGACTCAGCCCGGCACGAACGGACAAGCGCCCGGCAACCCCGGACCGGAGCCGCTCTGACTCGAGCAGTCCATGCGAGTTCCGGAGCATGCTTGCCGGCACCTGTTGGAACGACAAAAGGGAGACAAACGGATGTTCGACCATCTCGCTATCGACGTGGACTACCTGGCCGACTGGAGCACCGGACGCCGACAACAGCACAGCCTGTACATTCCCGGCTCGACGCTGCTGGAGTGGGTGGATGCCGCTGCCCGTGCCGTGCAGGCCGGTGCCAGCGCGCCTCCGGGGAGCGGCTCCCAGGCTGATCCCTACGTCCTTGGCGGGTACGGCAGTTACGCCGGCGCTTGGCAGGCCGCGGCAAGCCGTCGGTCGCAGGACCTGTACTTTTCCATCGCCGGTCGCCTGATCCACAAGATCAAGGACGGACGCAGTGGCGGCTTCGCCGATGGGTGTTACATGTGTGACGTCGGCTATTCGGGCACCGACGCCCGCGCCGGCACCATCTGGAATCGGGCCGATGGTGCGAGCTATCGCGAGTTCGGCAAGTTCATGCACGAAGGCAATACGGTCTCCGGCATGGAAGGTGTCGTCTGGTCGCAGCGTATCGCGGCGTCCTTGCGCGGCGTGCTCAAGGGAACCGCCCCCAGAACCGGCGGCGGACTCCAGGCGAAGGGTACGCGCTGGACAGTCGACATGAACCCCGACGAGTCGAAACGCAAGGCTCCGCAGAAGGCCTCGGCCCCGCAGACGGCTGGTGCAACTGACACCATCTCGGCCTTGCCGCTGCTGTCTGCCGTCATGTTCATAGCCGAGCCGATGCGCAATGCCCGTGCCTGGATGATGGGACTGATGATGCTCGACCTGATGGGGACGGAGTACCAGGCACCGACTCCAACGGCACATGGCAAGCACTTCACTTTCCAGCGTGCGTTCGTCCATCCGTCCCGTCTGGGCGACCCTGCCTGGAGTGGGGAGACCAACACGGCCAACGACACCGCACCCGCAGCCTGGGTCAACCGGCAAGCCGGGCGCGACCAACGAACTGCGAGGAGCATGGCGCGCCCGGGGAGCGCCGCGGTCGAGGGGCTGTATCCGCCGTCGCCGAAATGGTCGGGGCGATCATCGGCGCGTATTGACGTCGCCAATGACTATATCCAGGCCAAGGAAACGGCGATCGTGTGCCGCTGGCTTGAGCAGGAGTTCAACGCGTATGTCGGAAGCGTCGTGGTGGCGAAAGCGCTGGCCGGCGGGCCCGGCACCCGTAGAAACGCCATGACCGCCTCCTTCGGCAGCGAGAGTGCCATGCGCGGGTTTGCGGATGACCTGGAGCGGGTCATCAAGACGGAGTTGATCCAGCGCAGGGCGGCATCGTTCGATACGCCCGGAGTCCTGTTCCGCTGACGCGAGTCGGAATAGGTGCCGGGTCTGCCGGGGTTTCCGATACAAGGGACCCGACTGGGTTCTTCCTCCAGCAACAGCGCCCGCCGTCGCCCTTGCAGCGCGCTTCCTTGCGCTCGCAGAAGAACTCGCCGTGGCCAGGCGGAGATCGGGTGGCAGCGGGGGGGGGGGGGGAGCGGCCGGAATTGTCGCCGGTCCGGCGCGTGCCGGCGGCATGCCTCGCACGCTTCGCAGTGCCACACTGCGCGGACCGGGTGGCGCACCGGGTTCGTTCGTGGAGGATGCGCGCGTGCCCCACTCTTCGTTTACCCGTTCCGGAGGCCAGCCATGCCCCATCCCGTCGAGCATTCCACCGCCGTGGACGAGCCCGCGCCGCATGGCCCGTCGGCGGTCGGCCTGCGCGACGCGAAACTCGGCGGCTGGTATCGCGAGGACAGCGGCGAGCTGTTCCGCGGCGTGCCGATCGGCGCCGGTGACGTGGTGGTGGACGTTGGCTGCGGCGCCGGCGTCAACAGCGTGTTCTGCGCGCGCCACGGTGCCCGCGTCTACGCCGTCGACCGCGAGCCGCAGGTGATCCGCGAGGTGCGCGCCCGGCTGAGCGTCGAGGGCCGCGGCACGCAGACCGCGCTGGTCAGCGACGCGAACCCGCTGCCGCTGGACGACGGCATCGCCACGCGGGTGATCTGCACCGAGGTGTTGCAGCACGTCGACGACCCGCGTCAGGTGCTGGCCGAGCTGTTCCGTGTCGGCGCATCCGGCGCCATCTACCTGCTCAGCGTGCCCGGCGCGCTGCAGGAGACGCTGCAGGAAAAGGTGTTGCCGCCGGAGTCCCGCGAGCTGCCCGGTGGCGCACTGCGGGTGATCGGACGCGACGAGTTCGCGCAATGGATCGGCGAGGCTGGCCTGGTGGTGGTGGAGCACACCCAGCACGGCTTTTTCTGGTCGATCTGGTGGGCGCTGTTCTGGGGTTGCCGGGTGGAGCTGCATGACCCCGCGCATCCGGTACTCGATCACTGGACCGCGGCCTGGCAGGCGCTGCTGGACATGCCGCAGGGCGCGCAGCTCAAGCAGCAGCTGGACGAGTTCATGCCGATCAGCCAGATCGTCGTGGCGCGCAAACCCTGAAGCCGGCACGCCGTGCCGCGCGGACGCTCAGCAACAGCGCCCGCCGCCACCCTTGTAGCGCGCTTCCTGGCGCTCGCGGAAGAACTCGCCGTAGCTCGGCACCTTGCGCTCGGGATGGTGTTCGCGCAGGTGCTTGACGTAGCCGTCGTAGTCGGGGATGCCGCAGCACAGGCGGGCGGTTTGCACCGCCCACTTGCGCACGGACCGGAACGTCGCGTTCATCTCAGCCGGCCACGCTGCTCAGCGCCACGTAGGGTTCCTCGTGCGCGGTCGGGTGGTTGGTACGCCAGGCCTTGACCAGCGAGCGCAGGGAGAACAGCACCATCACCACGACCAGCGCCATGAACAGGCCGGTGAGCACCATGTCGACGTAGTTGTTGGTGACGATCTGCTGCATGGCGGCGGTGGTCTTGGCCGGCGCCAGCAACTGGCCCTGCTGCATGGCGTCGGCGTACTTGTTGGCCGCCGCGGTGAAGCTGATCGGGCCGACCAGTTTCTGGTAGCCGGCGGTGAGCGTGCAGATGATCAGCCACAGCGCGGGGATGCCGGGCACCCACACGTAGCGCTCGCGCTTGAGTTTCACCACCACCACGGTGGCCAGCATCAGCGCGATCGCGGCGAGCATCTGGTTGGCGATGCCGAACAGCGGCCACAAGGTGTTGATGCCGCCCAGCGGGTCGACCGCACCCTGGTACAGGAAGTAGCCCCAGATGAGCACGCAGATCGCGGTGGCCAGCAGGTTGCCGGCCCATGAATCGGTTTCCTGCAGCGGCTTGTGGATCAGGCCGGCGATCTCCTGGATCATGAAGCGGCCCACGCGCGTGCCGGCGTCCACCGTGGTGAGGATGAACAGCGCCTCGAACAGGATCGCGTAGTGGTACCAGAACGCCATCAGGCCGCCGGAGGGCATGATGTTGTGCAGCAGCTGCGCCATGCCCACCGCCAGCGTGGGGGCGCCGCCGGCGCGGCTGAGGATGCTGTTTTCGCCGATGTCTTTCGCGGTCTGCAGCAACTGCTCCGGCGTCACCACGAAGCCCCACTGGCTGATCGTGGTGGCCGCGTCCTGCACCGTGCTGCCGATGATCGCGCTCGGCGAGTTCATCGCGAAGTACACGCCCGGGTGCAGGTAGGTGGCGGCAATCAGCGCCATGATCGCCACGAACGCCTCCATCAGCATGCCGCCGTAGCCGACCATGCGCGCCTGGCCCTCGTTGGCGAGCAGCTTGGGCGTGGTGCCCGAGGCGATGATCGAGTGCCAGCCCGACACCGCACCGCAGGCGATGGTGATGAACAGGAACGGGAACAGGTCGCCGGCGAACACCGGGCCGGTGCCGTCGATGAAACGCGTCACCGCCGGCATCTGCAGGTCCGGTGCGGTGATCAGGATGGCCAGCGCCAGCAGCGCGATGGTGCCGATCTTGAGGAAGGTGGAAAGGTAATCGCGCGGTGCCAGCAGCAGCCACACCGGCAGCACCGAGGCGACGAAGCCGTAGCCGATCAGCCACCAGGCCAGCGCCTTGGCATCCATGTCGAACAGCGGTGCCAGCGTGGCCGAGTCCGCCACGAACTTGCCGGCCCAGATCGAGAGCAGCAGCAGGATCAGGCCGATGATCGACACTTCGAGAATGCGTCCCGGCCGGAACCAGCGCATGTAGCCGCCCATCAGGAAGGCGATCGGGATGGTGCAGGCCACGGTGAAGGTGCCCCACGGGCTGTGCGTGAGCGCCTTGACCACCACCAGCGCCAGCACCGCCAGCACGATCATCATCAGCACCAGCACGCCGATCATCGCCACCAGGCCGGGCAACGGGCCGAGTTCCTCGCGCAGCATGTGGCCGAGCGAGCGGGCGTCGCGGCGCAGCGAGAGGCCGAGGATCATGAAGTCCTGCACCGCGCCGGCGAACACCACGCCGAACAGGATCCACAAGGTGCCGGGCAGATAGCCCATCTGCGCGGCCAGCACCGGGCCGACCAGCGGGCCGGCGCCGGCGATCGCGGCGAAGTGATGGCCGAACACCACCCACTTGTCGGTGGGCACGTAGTCGAGCCCGTCATTGCGCAGTACCGAGGGTGGCGCGCGCGTCGGGTCCAGCCGCAGCACCGAGTGCTCGACGAACTTGCCGTAGAAGCGAAAGCCGATCGAGAACACCGCGATGGCCGCGGCCACCAGCCAGATCGCGTTGACCGGTTCGCCGCGCCTGAGCGCCACCACGCCGAGGCAGGTTGCACCGATGATGGCGACGGCGGCCCATACCAGCTTGCTGGCGACACCGGATCTGCGCACGGCGACTTGCATGGCGGTTCTCCTCGGCAATGCCGCAAGAATCGTCCTGCCGGCGGCGGGGGTCAATCCCGGAAGCCGCGCGCCGGCATTAGCCATTGGTCGAATGGCAGGCGCGCCCGGCTTCGTTGCGGGAGGCATGGCGGCGCTACACTGGCCGCCCTGTCGATTGCGAGGAGTTCGTCATGCGCGTCCTGGCACATTGCAGTTTCCTGGCCGTATTCCTCCTCGCCACGGGCACCCCCGCAGCCAACGCCAGCCAGTTCAAGGACCTGTTGAACAAGGCCAGGCAATCCACCCACGCCACGCCGGCGAAGGGCAGCAACCTGCCGAGCAGCGACATCGCCGCCGGCCTCAAGGAGGCGCTGGCCAAGGGCACCACCAGCGCGATCAACAACCTCGGCCGCGACGGCGGTTTCTGGAACAACGCCAAGGTGCGCATCCCGCTCCCGGGCAAGCTGGAACAGGCCGGCAAGCTGGCGCGCCAGCTCGGCCAGGGCGCCAAGGTGGACGCGTTCGAGCTGAGCATGAACCGTGCGGCGGAAAAGGCGGTGCCGCAGGTGGCCGAGATCTTCGGCGACGCCATCCGCAAGATGACGCTCGACGACGCGCGCGGCATCCTCACTGGCGGCGACCACGCAGCCACCGACTACTTCCGCCGCGTCGCCGGCGAGGCGCTGACGGCGCGCATCCATCCGATCGTCGCCAAGGCCACCGACAGCGTCGGCGTCACCCAGAAATACAAGGCGTTCATGTCCGGCAGCAGCAGCGGTGCGCTGGGCGGCCTGCTGGGTGCGCTCGACCATGACAAGTCGACGCACGGCGGCACGGCGCTGGACCTGGACGATTACGTCACCGCGAAGACCCTCGACGGCCTGTTCACCGAGATCGGCGCGCAGGAGCAATCCATCCGGACCAACCCCGGCGCGCGCACCACTGACCTGCTGAAGAAAGTGTTCGGCCGCTGACGGCAGCCGCGACCGCGGCAACACATGCCGCGTTCACGTGGACGCGGGCAGGATGGTCGGCATGGCGAAAGCGAGGCAGGCATGATCCACGAGATCCTCAAGATGGGTGACCCCCGGCTGCTGCGCATCGCGCCGCCGGTGCCCCCGGCGATGCTCGGCAGCGCGGAGCTCGACATGCTGATCAAGGACATGTTCGAGACCATGCGCGCTGCCGACGGCGTGGGCCTGGCCGCGCCGCAGATCGGCGTGGACCTGCAGCTGGTGATCTTCGGCTTCGAGCATTCCGAGCGCTATCCCGACGCCCCCGAGGTGCCGCAGACGATCCTGCTCAATCCGGTGATCACCCCGCTGTCGCAGGACATGGAGGTGGGCTGGGAGGGCTGCCTGTCCGTGCCCGGGCTGAACGGCGCGGTGAGCCGTTTTTCGCTGATCCGCTACCAGGGCCTCGACCCGCGCGGCCAGCGCATCGAACGCACCGCCGAGGGTTTCCACGCGCGCGTGGTGCAGCACGAATGCGACCACCTGATCGGTCGCCTCTACCCCTCGCGCATCACCGATTTCAGCAAATTCGGCTACACCGACGTGCTGTTTCCGGGTCAGCCGCCAGCAGATGCCTGAACGCGCCGCTCAAGTGGCGGGCGGGCCTGCCGTTACCGAGGCCATGAGCCCACGCTTTGGCCATCTGCATGGCGGAACCGACCGGCCGGGAAGCCTCGCCTTCCCGGTGGCTGCCCACGCGTGCGAGGAGCCATGCTCATGAACCATCACGCCAAGCCCCCATCGGGCAACAACGTCGATTGGAGCCACCCGGAGCTGCAATCGCTGCTGGGCAAGACCGAAGGCTGGAGCCTCGACAACCGCGGTGTGTTCTCGCCGGTACCGTGCGAACTGCACATCGGCTGGGGCGCGGGCGCGGTGCGCGGCGCCACCCTGGTGTTCGAGCGCGAGGGCGTGATGGTGATCGAGGCGAACTTCCTCATCCAGGCCGGCGAGAAGCTGCGCATCGACCGCATCGTGCTGGGTTCGCTGCGCTCAAACTGGGGCACCGTGGTGGAAGGTCGCGAAGGTCACCGTGCGGAGGATCGTGCCAACGGCACCCGCGTGTACTGGGTCCACGTGCGCTGAAGCCGCGCGGGGCGGTGCCCGTGACCGCTCAGCCGCGGCGTGTCTGCGCGAAGCGCGACCGATAAGCCGCCGGGCTGATCGCCAGCTTGCGCCGGAAATGATGGCGCAGCGTGATCGCGCTGCCGAAGCCGCACTGCCCGGCAATCGCGTCGATGGAGAGCGTCGAGCTTTCCAGCAATTCCCGCGCACGATCCACTCGCGCGCCGATCAGCCAATGCACCGGACTGGTGCCGGTGGCCTGCCTGAAGTGGCGCATGAAGCTGCGTTCGCTCATGGCCGCCAGTGCGGCCAGCTCGGCAATCGGTTGCGGGAGCGCCCATGGCACATGCGCCGGTCCGACCGGCGCGCGCCCACGCCGCGCCGGATATGGCAGCGCCTGTCGACGCCGGTTCCCGTCGGTTCGGTTCGCTGGCGGGGCGGCCAACAATCCCTGAATGCCCGGCGGCGTAAAGTGTCCGGAAGACGGCTGTCCGTCCGGGAGAGCTTCGGTGAAGAAAGAAGACGACACACACCTGCAGATCGTGTCTGCGGACATCAGTTCGGAGCCGCTGACCGGCATGGTGATTTTCCGGCCGCATTGTGTGTCGCGCGCGGGACGCAACGTGGGCGAGGCCAGCACCGGCGGCAGCTGGTACGCCCTGCGTCCGGCCGAGGTGCGCAGCTTTGCGCGGGCGTTGCTGGATGCGGCCGATACGCTCGACCTGAAGGCGAAGGCGCTGCAGGCGGCGAAGATGGCGACCGGCTGACCGGCGTCCCGGCGCTTTTCTTCGCTGGTTGCCGGTCGCTTCGCGTCCTGATGCGAGAGTGACGCCGCTCAGCGGCAGCGGTTGATCGCCCCGCGCAGCTCGCTGGCGGCGGCGCGCGCGGCGGCGGCGAAGTCCTCGCCGGAGCCGGCGTAGATGATGCCGCGCGAGGAGTTGATCATCAGGCCGAGGCCCTCGCGGGTGCGGCCCGCGTGCATCACCGCCTCGATGTCGCCGCCCTGCGCGCCGATACCCGGCACCAGCAATGGCATGTCGCCGATCAGTGCACGTACCTGGCGGATTTCCTCGGGCCAGGTGGCACCGGTCACCAGCGCGCAGTTGCCGTGCGCATTCCAGTCGCGGGCGATGGTTTCGGCTACGCGCAGGTAGAGCGGTTGCCCGCCGCAATCCAGTGCCTGGAAATCCGCACCGCCGGGGTTGGAGGTGCGGCAGAGCAGGATCACGCCCTTGTCGGCACGATCGAGGAACGGCTGGATCGAATCGCGGCCCAGATAGGGGTTCAAGGTCACCGCGTCGGCGCGATAGCGCTCGAATGCTTCGGTGGCGTAGTGCTGCGCGGTGGAACCGATGTCGCCGCGCTTGGCGTCGAGGATCACCGGCACGCCGGGATGCTGCGCATGAATGTGCGCGATCAGCCGCTCCAGCGTTTCCTCCGCACGCAGCGCGGCGAAATGCGCGATCTGCGGCTTGAACGCGCAGATCAGGTCGGCGGTGGCGTCGACGATGGCGCGGCAGAAATCGAACACCGCGTCGGGCGTGTCACGCAGATGCGCGGGGAATTTCGTCGGTTCCGGATCGAGGCCGACGCAGACCAGCGAGTCGTTGCGGGTCCAGGCTTGCTGCAGTGACTGCATGAAGTGCATCGGGATCTCCGTTCGAGAAACGAGTGAAGAAGAGTGAGAAACGAGAGAAGGCGGGTTCGTCGACGCTTTATCTCTCTTTTCTCACTCCTCTCCACTCACTCCTGCTCTCAGGCCAGCTTCTTGTACTTCACCCGGTGCGGCCGCGCGCCTTCCTCGCCGAGGCGGCGCTTCTTGTCGGCCTCGTACTCGTTGTAGTTGCCGGGGAAGAACTCGACGTGCGAGTCGCCCTCGAACGCGATGATGTGGGTGGCGATGCGGTCGAGGAACCAGCGGTCATGCGAGATCACGATCGCCGAGCCGGGGAATTCCAGCAGGGCATCTTCCAGCGCGCGCAGGGTTTCCACGTCCAGGTCGTTGGACGGCTCGTCGAGCAGCAGCACGTTGCCGCCCTGCAGCAGGGTCTTGGCCATGTGCAGGCGGCCGCGCTCGCCGCCGGACAGGCTGCCGACGATCTTCTGCTGGTCAGTGCCCTTGAAGTTGAAGCGGCCGATGTAGGCGCGCGACTGGATCTCGAAGTTGCCGATGGTGAGGATGTCCGAGCCGCCGGACACCTCCTGCCACACGTTGTTCTTCGGGTCGAGCGCGTCGCGCGACTGGTCGACGTAGGCGAGCTTGGTGGTGTGGCCCAGCTTCACCTCGCCCGAGTCCGGCGTCTCCTTGCCCATGATCATCTTCATCATGGTGGACTTGCCGGCGCCGTTCGGGCCGATCACGCCGATGATCGCGCCCGGCGGCACCTTGAACGACAGGTCCTCGATCAGCACGCGGTCGCCGAACGACTTGGTGACGTTCTTGAACTCGATCACCTCCTGGCCCAGCCGCTCGCCCGGCGGGATGAAGATCTCATTGGTCTCGTTGCGGCGCTGGTAGTCGACCGAGTTAAGTTCCTCGAAGCGGGCCAAGCGGGCCTTGCCCTTGGACTGGCGGCCCTTGGCGGCCGAGCGCACCCACTCCAGCTCCTTGGCGATCGCCTTCTGGCGCGACTTCTCCTGGTTGGCTTCCTGCTTCAGGCGCTGGTCCTTCTGCTCCAGCCACTCGGTGTAGTTGCCCTTCCACGGGATGCCGCGGCCGCGGTCGAGTTCGAGGATCCACTCGGCGGCGTTGTCGAGGAAGTAGCGGTCATGGGTGACTGCCACCACGGTGCCGGGATAGTCGTGCAGGAATTTTTCCAGCCAGTCCACCGATTCGGCGTCCAGGTGGTTGGTCGGCTCGTCCAGCAGCAGCATGTCCGGCTTGGACAGCAGCAGGCGGCACAGCGCCACGCGGCGCTTCTCGCCGCCGGAGAGCGGGCCGATCTTCGCATCCCACGGCGGCAGTCGCAGCGCGTCGGCGGCCACCTCGAGCTGGCGCTCCAGCGCGTGGGCATCGTTGGCGGCCAGCAGGTTTTCCAGCTTCTCCTGCTCCTTGGCCAGCGCGTCGAAATCGGCACCGTCTTCGGCATAGGCGGCGTAGACCTCTTCGAGCCGTTTCTGCGCATCGAGGATTTCGGCCACGCCTTCCTCGACCACTTCGCGCACGGTCTTGTCCGGGTTCAGATCCGGCTCCTGCGCCAGATAGCCGACCTTGGTGCCGGGCTGCGCGCGCGCCTCGCCCTGGAAGTCGGTGTCCACGCCGGCCATGATGCGCAGCACGGTGGACTTGCCCGCGCCGTTGACGCCGAGCAGGCCGATCTTCGCGCCGGGGAAGAAGCTGAGCGAAATGTCCTTGATGATCTGGCGCTTCGGCGGGACGATCTTGCTGACCCCGTTCATGGTGTAGATGTACTGCGAGCTCATGCAACCTCCGAAGGCGAGCGCCCCGCCGCCGGGAGCACCGGCACGGGGAGGGAATTCGACAAACCACGCATTATAGCGGCTTGCGCCGGCGTTACGCCGTTCAGCGCGCCGGTTTGCGCCGCCGTGGCGCAGCGGGCGCCGGGGCCAGGCCGGCCAGCAACAGGTCGAGCAGCTGCGTGAACGCGGCATCCTCGCCGGGCTGGTCCCACAGGTGCGAGAGGCCCGGGTAGTGGAAGCGCGCGGTGGCGTCGAACAGTGCCCGTGCGGCAGCGGGTGGATCGAGCGGGCGGAAATCGCCGCTGGCCACGCCGGCGGCAAGGATCGAGGCGATCTGCTGCTGCATGCGCGCCTTGTGCTCGGCGATGGCGTCGCCCGCCTCCGCCGCCAGCGCGCTGTAGGTGGCGAACAGCTCGGGGTCGCCCAGCACGTTGTCGCGCTTGGTCTGGCGCAGCGCGGTGAACCACTGGCGCAGGCGTGCCGGCGGTGGCGTGCGGCTGTTGGCGATCGCCTGCAGCGGCGCCATCGACCGTGCCAGCCAGCCCTGCAGGACCGCCTCGCGCAGCGCCGCCTTGCTGGCGAAATGCCGGTACACGCTGCCATGGCTGACCCCGAGCGCCTGCGCCACGTCGACCACGGTCGCCTTGCCGGGGCCATAGCGTCGCAGCACGTCTTCGGCAGCGGCAAGGATGCGTTCGGGCGTGAGTACGGAGTCGTTCATGCCGCCGATTCAAGCACATCGAGCGTGGCACAGACGAGTTCGTCCGCCACGTAACCCAGCGGGATGCGGCCGCAGACGTGTTCCGTCGCGCGCTTCTCGAACGCGATCCAGCCGCTGTTGAAGCCGTCCAGCATGGCGACGTGCCCGGCGATGCGGTCCGCCGGCATGCCTTCGTCAGCGAAGCGCGTTGCCCATTGGTCGCGCGGTATCGCGGTCGTCTCGATGTCGTGCTCCAGCACCGCGGCGAACGACTGCGCCATGTCGAGCGGGCTGTAGCGCCGCGGCCCTTCGACCTCGATCAACCGGCGACCGAACCAGGTTTCCTCCAGCGTGCTGGCGACGGTGCGGCCGACGTCGTCGGTGGAGACCATCGGTATCGCCCGATCGAGCGGCGACAGGAAACTTTCCAGATGGCCTTCGAGTTGCGCAGGCACCACGTGCCGGCTCAGGTTCTCCATGAACCAGGCGGCGCGCACGTGGGCGCGGGGCAGGGGCAGCGCGTCCAGCGCTTGCTCCAGCAGGTGCAGGGGAGTGAGCAAGCCCAGGTCGCGCGCGTGCTGTGCGCCGATGGAGGACAGCGCCACCACTTTCGCTGGCGTGGCTTTGCGCAGGGCGCTGGCCAGTGCGGCGATCATGGCGCGCGATTCGGCGAAGTCGGAACCGGGTGCGAGACTGGCCGGCAACGCGACGAACACGCCCTCGGTTCCGGCAAATGCCGCGGCCAGTGCCTCCGCTCCCTCGGCGACCGCGAGGTCGACGCCGCGCACGGCTCGGGCCGCGGCCTTGTCCTTGCCGCGCACGATGCCGCGCACGCGCTGGCCGCGCTCCAGCAGGTATTTCGCGGCCGCGCTGCCGACCTGGCCGGTGATGTCCATGATGGCGTACATGTCGGATCTCCTCGTCGAGCGGAAAGGTGGTTCAGCGTTCGCTGTCGAGCATCGCCATCTGGGTGGCGGCGTAGCGCTCGCCCGCGGCGGCATCCGATGGCACGGCGCGCTCGATCGCGGCGAGGTCGTCCGCGCCCAGCGTGACGGTCAGCGCCCCCAGCGCCTCGGCCAGGCGTTCGCGGGTGCGCGAGCCGACCAGCGGCACGATGTCGTCGCCACGCGCCAGCACCCAGGCGATCGCCAGTTGCGCCACGCTGCAGCCGCGTGCCTCGGCCAAGCCGCGCAGCAGGTCGACCAGCTGCAGGTTGTGTTCGAGGTTGTCGCCCTGGAAGCGCGGGCTGTGCTGGCGGAAGTCGCGCGCGTCGGTGCCGCGATCCTTCGCCCAGTGGCCGCTGATCAGGCCGCGCGACAACACGCCGTAGGCGGTGACGGCGATGCCCAGCTCGCGGCACGCCGGCAGGATCGCCTGCTCGATGCCGCGGGAGATCAGCGAGTACTCGATCTGCAGGTCGGCCACCGGCAGCACGGCATGTGCACGGCGGATGGTTTCCACGCCAACTTCGGACAGGCCGAGATGGCGCACGTAGCCGGCCTGCACCAGCTCGGCGATGGCGCCCGCGGTGTCCTCGATCGGCACGTTCGGATCGAGCCGCGCGGGGCGATAGACGTCGATGCAGTCAGTGCGCAGGCGCCTGAGCGAATACGCCAGCGCCGTCTTCACTGCCGCCGGGCGCGCGTCGTAGCCGAGCCACGCGCCGTCCGGCCCGCGCTGGGCGCCGAACTTCACGCTGAGCTGGTAGCTGTCGCGCGGGCGGCCGGCCAGCGCCTCGCCAAGCAGCAGCTCGTTGTGGCCCATGCCGTAGAAATCGCCGGTGTCGAGCAGGGTGACGCCGGCGTCCAGCGCGGCATGCACGGTGGCGATGCTTTCGCTGCGATCAGTGTCGCCGTAGAAGTCCGACATGCCCATGCAGCCGAGGCCGGGGGCGGAAACCTGCGGGCCGCTGCGGCCCAGGGTGCGGTGTTTCATGGGGTGTGCCGGTTCGGGGGAGTGGGAATAGTAGATATTTGAATGACAGATTTCAATATCTGTCATTCAAATATTCATCCTGCGCCGGGTCGGCGGCGTGTCGGTGGCCGGAAATGCCGGCCGGGGCTACAATTTCCGACTTGCCCACCCGCCATTTCACGAGGCCAGAATGTTCCCCAAGGACTGCACGATTGCCGGTTACGACGACGAACTGGCCCAGGCCATCGCCCACGAGGGCCAGCGCCAGGAAGATCACGTCGAGCTGATCGCCTCGGAAAACTACGCCAGCCCGCGGGTGATGGAAGCGCAGGGCTCCAAGCTCACCAACAAGTATGCCGAGGGCTATCCCGGCAAGCGCTACTACGGCGGCTGCGAGTACGTGGACGTGGCCGAGAAGCTGGCGATCGAGCGGCTCAAGCAGCTCTTCGACTGCGACTACGCCAACGTGCAGCCGCACTCCGGTTCGCAGGCGAACCAGGCGGTGTACCTGGCGCTGCTGCAGCCGGGCGACACCATCCTGGGCATGTCGCTCGCGCATGGCGGCCATCTCACCCACGGCGCCAAGGTCAACATCTCCGGCAAGCTGTTCAACGCGGTGCAGTATGGCGTCGACGAGAACGGCCTGATCGACTACGACGAGTTGCAGCGCCTGGCCACCGAACACCGGCCGAAGATGCTGGTCGGCGGCTTCAGCGCCTACTCGCAGGTGGTCGACTGGGCGCGCATGCGCCGGATCGCCGATTCGGTCGGCGCGCTGTTCTTCGTCGACATGGCCCACGTCGCCGGCCTGGTCGCCGCCGGCGTCTATCCGAGCCCGCTGCCGCACGCGCACGTGGTCACCTCGACCACCCACAAGACCCTGCGCGGCCCGCGCGGCGGCATCATCGTGAGCAGGGGCGCGGGCGAGGAGATCGAGAAGAAGCTGCAGTCGATCGTGTTCCCCGGCATCCAGGGCGGCCCGCTGATGCACGTGATCGCGGCCAAGGCGGTGGCGTTCAAGGAAGCGCTGGAACCGGCGTTCAAGGAGTACCAGACGCAGGTGGTGAAGAACGCCAAGGCAATGGCGAAGACCTTCATCGAACGCGGCTACAAGATCGTCTCCGGCGGCACCGAGAACCACCTGATGCTGGTCGACATGATCGGCAAGCCGATCACCGGCAAGGACGCCGAGGCCGCGCTGGGCAAGGCGCACATCACGGTCAACAAGAACGCCGTGCCGAACGACCCGCAAAAGCCCTTCGTCACCTCCGGCCTGCGCGTAGGCACCCCCGCCGCCACCACCCGCGGTTACAAGGAAGCCGACTGCGTGGCCCTGGCCGGCTGGATCTGCGACGTGCTCGACGCCCCGAACGACGCCGCCGTGATCGCCCGCGTGCGCGACGCGGTGACGGCGCAGTGCCGCAAATTCCCGGTCTACGGCTGAGCGAGAAGTGGGTGAAGAGGAGTGAGAGGTGAGAGATAGTCGGCGTTGATGCTGTTCTCTCGTTACTCACTTCTCTACCCTCATTCCTGACCCATGCATTGCCCCTTCTGCCAGCACGAAGACACGCGCGTGATCGACTCGCGCCTGACCGAGGACGGTTCGACCGTGCGGCGGCGGCGCGAGTGTCCGCAGTGCGGCGAGCGCTTCAACACGTTCGAGACGGCCGAGCTGAAGTTGCCGGCGATCGTGAAGAGCGGCGAGCGGCGCGAGACCTTCGACGAGCGCAAGTTGCGGGTGAGTTTCGAGCGGGCGTTGCAGAAGCGGCCGGTGGCCAGTGATGCGGTGGACGCGGCGGTGCGGGCGATCGTCAACGACCTGCGCCGCAGCGGCGAACGCGAGGTGCCTTCGCGCCAGGTCGGCGAGCTGGTGATGCGCGAGCTGAAGAACCTCGACCAGGTCGCCTACGTGCGTTTCGCCTCGGTCTACCGCAAGTTCGAGGACGTGCACGCGTTCCGCGAGGAGATCGAGAAGCTGGAACGCGACCTGCCGGGCCTGTCCGATCTGCAGCTTCCCCTGCTCGGTGGCGGTACGCGCAAACCGTAGGAGCCCGCTGGCGGGCGATGCTCCCGTTTCTCCGATTCCCCAATTCACCGTCCCGAGCTTGTCGAAAGGCCGATTCCCGGCCAAGAGCATCGCCCGCCAGCGGGCCCGTACAATCGACGCATGGCATTTTCAGGCACTGACCACCTCCACATGGCGCACGCGCTGCGCCTGGCCGAGCGCGGCCTGTACACCACCCAGCCGAATCCGCGCGTGGGCTGCGTGATCGCGCATGGCGACGAGGTGATCGGTACCGGCTTTCATCAGCGCGCCGGCGAGCCGCACGCGGAGGTACATGCGTTGCGCGAGGCGGGCGCGCGGGCGCGGGGCGCCACCGCCTACGTGACCCTGGAGCCGTGCGCACACCATGGACGTACGCCGCCATGCGCCGATGCGCTGGTGGCTGCCGGCGTGGCGCGGGTGGTGATTGCCGCGGAAGATCCGTTTCCGCAGGTGGCCGGTCGCGGTATCGACAAGTTGCGCGCCGCCGGCGTTGCGGTCGAAACCGGCCTGCTGCGCAGGCCGGCGCGCGAGTTGAACTGCGGCTTCCTCGGCCGTCTCGAACGCGGCCGCCCGTTCGTGCGGGTGAAGCTGGCGATGAGCCTGGACGGGCGCACCGCACTGGCCAGTGGCGAGTCGAAGTGGATCACCGGCGATGCGGCGCGCCTGGACGTGCAGCGCTGGCGCGCGCGCAGCTCGGCAATCCTCACCGGCAGTGGCACGGTGCTGGCGGACGATCCGCGATTCACCGTCCGGTTGCCGCAGGACGAGGAGTTCATGCCGCCGCTGCGCGTGCTGCTGGATCGCCAACTGCGCACGCCCGCCGGCAGCCATGTGCTGGACGGCGCGGCGCCGACGCTGGTCCTGCATGGCGCTGCGGCAACGTGCGCAGACGATCGCTTTGCCCGGGCGGAACGCCTTGCGGTGGCGACACGAGACCACGGACTCGACCTGCCCGCCGTGCTCGCCCTGCTGGCCGGACGCGGCTGCAACGAGGTGCACGTCGAAGCCGGCCCGACCCTGTGCGGTGCGCTGTTCGCGGCCGGCCTGGTCGACGAACTGCTGCTCTATGTCGCGCCCTTGCTGCTGGGCGACAGCGCGCGGTCGCTGCTGCAGTTGCCGTCGCTGGCCGACATGGCATCGCGCTGGCAGTTGCAGGTGGTCGACCAGCGCATGCTCGGTCCGGATATCCGCTTGCGCCTGCGCCCGCCGGCCTGACGCGCTCACGCACGTCGCCCGCTCGCCAACATGCGCACAGCGTCACTCAGGGCAAGCCGGGCCGGAGCCGCCCCGGGTGCCGGCGCACCGTCTCCCACGGCAGCACCGACCAGTCGTCGTTGGCTTCGCACACGCGCGCGGCGCGAGCGTAGGAGGGGCCGATGAACAAGCCCTTCGGTGTCATGTGCCAGCTCACGAACTGCCACACGCCGGGGTCGTCGTAGCCGCAATCGTCTTCGCCGCCGGTGGCCGTCGTCTCCTGCGGATAGAGCTGCCGCCATTGACGCGCCAGCCAGGGCGCCAGGTGCTGCTCGCGGTAATCCGACCACGCCTCGAAGCTGGCCGAGCCGGGTGCGGGGTTGCCGTCGGCGTCTGTGGCGTAGTGCAGCGGCTTGCCCTTGCCCAGCCACAGGATGTCTTCCAGCTCCAGCGTCCGGGCGGTGTGTGCGTCGAGGTTGATCGCCGCATCGCCGAAGTCCGGATGGGCGCCGCCGCAGTAGTAATTGGTGAACACGCTGACGCTGACGAGGTTCGCCGTGAGCAGGCGCGGCGTCACCGTCTGCTCGTAATCGCCTTCGTTGAAGTGGTTGAACATGCAGTCGTAGTAGCTGCCGGTTTCCCGCCACATCCGGTCCATCAGCACCTGGTTGATGCGCGCAAGCTCGGCGGGCGGGTACCCGTCCAGGATCTCGAAGAACGCGATGCCGGCGTCGGGCACGCGCCACCACTGCAGGGCATGGCCCATGAAGGTTTCGCGCTGGCCGGCCTGTGGCTTGAGGCCGGCCAGGCGCAGGTAGTCGTAGCGGTCGCTCGCATGGAGCTGCTTCAGCCAGGGCGGCGTATCGGCGGGGGGCGGCGCCACCGTGGCCGGGTGCAGGGCGACCGGCAGGGTCGTTCCCTTGTCGTCCTGCCATTGGCCGCGCCAGCCACCGTCGGCTTGCCGGTCCAGCGCGATGCGCGGGCCGTTGGCGTCGGCGTCCCAGCCTTCGCGCAGTTGCAGGTGACCGTTGCTGGCCGGCGCGCCCGACAAGGCGATGTCGCGGTGGTGGCGCACGTAGAAGTAGCGGCCGGCCGTGGCGGCGTCGTCGCCGGGGGTGAGTTGCAGCACGATGGCCTGCCGGCCCAGCGTGCCGGTGTAGACGTCGGCCGGCGCCTCGCCGGCGCGCGCGTGGGCCAGCCAGAACATGGCCGGCAGGATGGCGAGCCACGTCGACCAGTCGCGTCGATGCTTGCGCATGGAAACCTCCTTGGCAGGGACGGACATGATGCCGCAGCGGGCGGGCAAACGGCTGGCGCGCGAGTGGCGCATGGCGGGCGTGTTAGAATCCGGCGGCCGGTTCATCGGCAAACGTCTTCAGGGCGGGGCGAAATTCCCCACCGGCGGTAGGTTCCTCGGAACGAGCCCGCGAGCGCTCCCGGCAGCATCGGGAGGTCAGCAGATCCGGTCCGATGCCGGAGCCGACGGTCCAGGTTGTTCCGGTTCGCCGGTGCGGCCCACAGTCCGGATGAAAGAAGACGGCCAGGCGGATGGCAGCGATGCCATGCGTCTGCCTCATGCCTTGGGGCGTTCTCGCTTTCCGACGCGGAGAACGTTTCATGCCTGTCATCGTTTCAGTCTCGCTTGCCATCTCCCCCCGGGAGGTGTGCTGATGTTCACCGGCATCATCCAGACCGTGGGACGCGTTGTGCGACTCGAACCGCGCGGCGGTGACGTGCGCCTGCACGTCGATACCGCCGACCTCGACCTCACCGACGTGCAGCTCGGCGACTCGATCGCCGTCTCCGGCGTGTGTCTCACTGCGATCACGCTGGATGCGCGCGGCTTCAGCGCCGATGTTTCCAACGAGACGCTGTCGCTGACGTCGCTGGGCCAGTTGAAGCCCGGCGATCCGGTGAATCTCGAAAAGGCACTGCGCGTGGCCGACCGGCTCGGTGGGCATCTGGTCTCCGGCCATGTCGACGGGCTGGGCAGGGTGGTCTCGATCACGCCCGATGGCCGCTCGCAGCGCTGGACGTTCGAAGTGCCCGCCGCCCTGTCGCGCTACATCGCCGCGAAAGGCTCGATCTGCATCGACGGCACCAGCCTCACCGTCAACGAAGTCGCCGGCCATCGCTTCGGCGTCAACCTGATCCCGCACACGGTCGAGCACACGGCGTTCCACGCGCGCCGCGCGGGTGATGCGGTGAACATCGAGGTGGACGTGATTGCACGCTATGTCGAGCGCCTGCTGGCCAGCGGCGAGGCGCCGAAGCTGGACGAGGCGTTCTTGAAACAGCACGGCTTTGCCTGAAGGCGAGAAGTGAGTGGGGAGGAGTGAGAAGTGAGAGAGAGCCGCAGCTTCGAGATGCCTTCTCTCACTTCTCACTCCTCTCCACTCACTCCCTGTCACTGCGATCAAATCAAAATTCCCCAGGACGTCCCCATGCCCTTCAACACCATCCCCGAAATCCTCGAAGACATCCGCGCCGGCCGCATGGTCGTGATCCTCGACGACGAGGACCGCGAGAACGAGGGTGACCTGATCATGGCCGCGCAGATGGTGCGGCCGGAAGACGTGAACTTCATGGTGCGCGAGGCGCGCGGCCTGCTGTGCCTCACGCTCACCGAGCAGCGCACGCGCCAGCTCGGGCTGCGGCCGATGGTGAGCGACAACACCTCGGTCTACCACACCAATTTCACCGTCTCGATCGAGGCGGCCGAGGGCGTCACCACCGGCATTTCGGCGCACGACCGCGCGCGCACCATCCAGGTGGCGGTGAAGTCCGATGCGAAGCCACAGGACCTGGCCCAGCCCGGCCACGTCTTTCCGCTCACCGCGCAACCGGGCGGCGTGCTGACCCGCGCCGGCCACACGGAGGCCGGCTGCGACCTGGCCGCGCTGGCCGGGTTGGAGCCGTCGGCGGTGCTGATCGAAGTGCTGCATGAAGACGGCTCGATGGCGCGTCGTCCCGAATTGGAAGTCTTTGCGGCCAGGCACGGCTTGAAGATCGGCTCGATCGCCGACCTGATCCGTTACCGGCTGGAAACCGAAAAGACCGTGCAGCGCGTACACGAGGAATCGGTGGAGACCGAGTTCGGCCCGTTCCGGCTGGTGGCGTACCGCGACGTGATCCGTCGCGGCCTGCACTACGCGCTGGTGCGCGGCACCGTGGACGACGGCTCGCCGGTGCTCTCGCGCGTGCACGTGCGCAATACCTTGTCCGACGTGCTGCATCTCAAGCGCGACGACCTCGGCCTCACCGTCACTTCGGCCTTGCGCCGCATCGCCGACGAGGGTCGCGGCGTGCTGCTGGTGCTCTCCGGCGAGGACACGCCGGAGGCCCTGCTCGCGCGGTTGCAGGGCAAGCCGGCGGCGCAGGCGCCGGAGGATGCGCAGCAGCAGGAGTGGCGCCAGCTTGGCCTCGGCGCGCAGATGCTGGCCGACCTCGGCGTGCACCGCCTGCGCGTGTTGGGTACGCCGCGCAAACTGGTGGGACTGGGCGGCTTCGGGCTTGAGGTGGTCGAGTACGTCTGACCCTTCCGACTCTCCGTGCAGGAGCCCGCTCGCGGGCGATAGCTCTTGCTCTTGCATATCCCGACTTCGAGAGCATCGCCCGCGAGCGGGCTCCTACGGGGCGGGCGAAGGCTTTCCGTCATCGATGGCGGGCTCGCGCACGCGCAGGGTGAACAGGCCGGCCACGAACAGGCTGGCACCGCCCAGCGCCAGCGCGTAGATCGGCTCGTCGTGGAAGCACAACCGCAGCAGCAGGCCGAGCACGCTGGCCGCCATCAGCTGCGGGATCACGATGAAGAAATTGAAGATGCCCATGTACACGCCCATCTTCTGCGCGGGCAGGTTGTCCGACAGCATCGCGTAGGGCAGCGACAGGATCGAGGCCCACGCCACGCCCACGCCGACCATCGACAGCAGCAGCCAGTCCGGGTCGCGAATGAACAGGAACGAGAGCAGCCCCGCGCCGCCCAGCCACAGGTTGACCAGGTGGCTCCAGCGCAGGCCGATGCGGCGCACCAGCAGCGGGATCGCGATCGCCGCCAGCGCGGCGAAGCCGTTGTACGCACCCATCAGCACGCCGACCCAGTTGGCGCCGGTGTTGTAGGCCACCGAATGCGGGTCGCTGCTGCCGAACTGCACGGCGGTTACCGCCGGGGTGGTGAAGATCCACATCGCGAACAGCGCGAACCACGAGAAGAACTGCACGATGGCGAGCCGCCGCATCGCATCCGGCATGCTGTAGAGATCGCCCATCACCTCGCGCAGCATGCCCTCTGTGCGGCTGAAGGCAAGCCAGGCGAACAGCGCGCCGAACACCAGCAGGCCGCCGGCCAGCACGTAGAGTTCCTTTTCGAGCGAGAAGTGCCGGATGGCCAGCCATACCAGCAGGCCGCCGACGATCAGCAGCAGGCCGGGCCGCCACGCGCGCGAGGCGTCCACGGGCATGGGCCTGGCGTCGTCGTCGAATTCGCGCAACTGCTCGGGCGGGTACTCCCGCGTGGAGAGCACGGTCCACAGCACCGTACCCATCAGCAGGGCGCCGCCGGCGTAGAAGGCGTATTTGACCGTGTCCGGAATCGCGCCATCCGGGGCGACGTTGCTGACGCCGACCTTGGTCAGCAGCCACGGCATCAGCGACGCCACTACCGCACCCACGCCGATGAACACGCTTTGCATGGAGAAGCCGCGCGGGCGCTGGTGCTCCGGCAACTGGTCGCCGACGAAGGCGCGGAACGGCTCCATCGACACGTTGAACGAGGCGTCCATGATCCACAGCAGCCCTGCAGCCACCCACAGCGTGGGTGAGTTCGGCATCGCCAGCAGGGCCAGCGTGGCGAGGATCGCGCCGGCCAGGAAATACGGCCGGCGACGGCCGAGCCGGTTCCAGGTGCGGTCGGAGTAGTGGCCGATGATCGGCTGCACGATCAGCCCGGTGAGCGGTGCGGCCACCCACAGGATCGGGATGTCGTTCACCTCGGCGCCGAGCGTCTGGAAGATCCGGCTGACGTTGGCGTTCTGCAATGCGAAGCCGAACTGGATGCCCAGGAAGCCGAAACACATGTTCCAGATCTGCCAGAACGACAGCTCGGGTTTCCTGCTCATGGGGTACGGGTTCCGTCCGCCAGCGGCGCAATGTGCAGGTCGTCGACCTCGGCCTGGTTCAACGGCCCGTCGATGCCGCCGGTACCGCCCGTGTAGTGCGCGAAGTGCTGCAGGTAGCTCATGTTGAGACCGTCCTCCAGCGCGAACGTGCAGCGCGCCTTGTCGGTGGCGCTGAAGCGGCCATGGGTGGATGGCTGGGTGGCCACGCTGTGCGGCATCACCAGCGGCACGCGCTGCGTGTCGCTGCCATCGCAGTTGATGAGCAGCCATTTCACCGCGGCGGTGACGCCGGTGTTGATCGGGCCGTTGGCGTTGCGGTAATCCGCCCACACGCGATAGCTGCCGGTGGCGGGCGCGATCCAGTGGCGCGGCCAGTCGCCGCCGGCCTGATCGACCGGGCCGACGCAGGTCGCCGGGCTGGGCAGGGATTCCAGGCCATGCGCATCGACGCGGGTGGCGCGCACGCAGGCGAGATCCTCGGTGCGGGCGAGCGTGCCGTGGCCGTCGATGGCACCGGCGCGCCGCCCGTTGACGTAGAGCTGCAGCTTCCCGTCGCCGTTGACGATCCAGCGATCGCCGTCGGCGGCCAGCGTCGGCGCGGCCGGGGCGATCGGCGCGTACAGCGGGGCGTCCATGCGCAGCGGCGGTGCGTCGGCCCGGATCGCCTTCAACGTCACGGTGGCATGCGTGCCTTGCGTGCGGATGCGATCGGCGACCAGCAGGTTGCCGTCACGCTTGGCCGGCAATTGCAGCGTGATCCGGCGACCGGGCAGGTCCAGGCTGATGGCGTTGCGCGCGCCGAACAGCATCGGCACCAGCGAGACAGGCAGCTTCGGTTGCACGCGGCCGTCTTCCTCCACGCCGAAAACGCCCTCGGTCACCACGTCCAGGTACGCCGCCACCGACCACAGCTGGCGCGGCGAATTGACCACCGGGCCGCTGAGCTTGCCCTCGTCCACGTGCTGGCCCTGGGTCAGCAGCTCGTAGTTTTCCATGTTGGAGCCGACCAGCGCCGCGCCGCGCATCACCGAGGTGATCTCGTGGGCGATGCGCGCCGGGTCGTTGACCGTGCGTGCGGCGCGCAGCGCGTAGGCGCTGACGAACGGCCAGATCGCGCGGTTGTGATAGATCGGCTGGTCGCTGCGTTCGGGCCAGATCACCGGGCTGCCGGCCGGCCAGCTCGGATAGTTCTCCAGGGTCTGGCGCGCGCGCTCGCCGTCGGCCACTCCGCTGGCGATCGCCAGCGAGATGCCGAGCAGGTCGTAGCTGTCCACCGGCGTGCCGTCGCCACCGATGTAGCTCATGTACATGCCGCGGTCGGCGCGCCAGAAGTGCAGGTTGATCGCCTGCTTCAGCGCCGCGGCCTGGGTGCGGTAGGTGTTCCTGGCGGTAGCCTGGTGATCGGCGCCGGCCTGCGCGGCGGCCAGTTGCAACGCCTCGTAGTGCAGCACGTTGGTCGACAGCGCGAACGATTGCCCGATGAAGGTCACCTCGTTGGCGGTCCACGCCGGGTAGGTCTGTTCGCGCCAGTCCAGGAACGAGGTCTCGCCGCGGTACAAGCCGAAATTGGCGTCGAACGCGTATTGCCGGTCCTGCGCCAGGGTGTCGCGCAGGGCCGTGCGCATCTTGTCGGCGAACGCGGCATCGTCCTGCAGGTGCCGCGCGGCGAGGAACCACACCACGCGATCCGTGCTGATCGGCCAGCTGCCGCCCGAGCCGGTGTCCTGCATCACGTACAGGCCCTGCGGCGCGGATGGTTCGCGCACGCCGGACAGCTTGAACTCCAGCCCGTTGCGCGCGCGGGCGCGGTCGAACCGCCACAGGCCGAGGTCGATCGCGTACGACAGGTCGCGCGTCCACACGTATGGCCACTTCAGCCCGGTCTCGAAGCAGTGGCAGGGAATCGGCGCGCCGTGGTCGAAGGCGCCGTCGCGGATCGCGCTCACCGAGTCCTGGCGCAGATCGTCCTGCGCCATCGCGTACAAGCCGTCGAACAGCGCACTGGCGGTATCGGCCTTGAACGGTTGCGGCGCAATCACCCGCTGCCCGAACGGCCAGTCCAGGGTGTAGGTGTCCTGCGCGTCACGCCGGATGCCCACGTGCACGCCGTGCCAGTCCAGCCCGTCATGCCATGCGGGCGCTTCCAGCGGCGCGCTGGCCATGGCGGCAGCCAGCATCAGGCCCAGCATGGCGAGAGCCTGGAAGTGTGGCGAGGGGTCATGCGGCTCATGTGCTGGATTCTCCGACAGGTGTTATGTCACGGCCGCGCCCGGCCTGCACGTTGCGAGTGCAGCATCCACGGCACCCAACCGGCCCGGCCATCCGGCATGGTAGGCAGCCGCGCGCGCCGACGACTACCCGATGCATACGTATTCATGCCCTGGCCGCGCCGGGTCCGGGCGGCTGCCGACCGCCGGTCGCGGCGGTTCTTGTAAACGGGCCGGCGCTGACCGCATAGTTGAGCGCAGGCGCGGCAACACTTGGATCAAGGCATGCGGGTAAGGCTGGAAGACGTTGCACGCCGCGCGGGCGTTTCGCCC
The DNA here is from genome assembly GCF_052978205.1 of Rhodanobacter sp. UC4452_H20. The sequence continues at coordinate 94,143 of NZ_CM129662.1, forward strand.
AAGACGGTGTCGCGCGTGCTCAACGACGAGGCCAACGTCAGCGACGCCACGCGCAAGCGCGTGACCGAGGCGATGGAGGCGATGGATTACCGGCCGCTGTCGTCGGCACGCAGCCTGGCCGGCAATCGTTCGTTCCTGGTGGCGATGCTGTACGACAACAACGACAATCCCGCCTCGACCTACCTGGCCGAGATCCAGGATGGCGTGCTCGAGGCCTGCGACGCGCACCGCTACAACATGATGGTGCGGCCGCTGCGCATGCGCGGCGAGGACTTCGTGCGCCGGCTCGATGCGGTGATCTCCGACCATCATCCCGACGGCATCGTGCTGACCCCGCCGATCACCGACTACGCACCGCTGCTCAAGCGCCTGCGCGAACGCCAGGTGCCGTTCGCCAGCGTGTCGCCGGTGTCGCGGGAGAACAACATCGGCGTGGCGATGGACGAGCAACTCGCCGCGCGCACGATGGTCGAGCACCTGCTGTCGCTTGGACACCGGCGGATCGCGCACGTCTCGGGTATTGCCGACCACGGCGCCAGCAGGTGGCGACTGGCCGGCTACCGCGAGGCGATGGCCGCCGCCGGCCTGGTCGAGGACCCGGCACTGGTGGTGCAGGGTGCCTTCACCTTCGCCTCGGGGGTGGCCGCGGCGCGGCAGTTGTTCGCGCTGAAGAAACGTCCGACCGCGGTGTTCGCGGCCAATGACGACATGGCCAGCGGCGTGATGTGGGTGGCCAACGAGCGGGGCATGAAGGTGCCGCAGGACATTTCCGTGTGCGGCTTCGACGACATCCCGCTGGCCAGCCAGCTGTGGCCGGCACTGACCACGATTCGCCAGCCCAGCCGCGAGATGGGCAAGGTCGCCGCCCTGCAATTGCTGGAAGTATTGCGCGGTCGCGGACCAGGGCGGCTGGTGGAGATGCCGTTCTCGCTGGAAGTCCGCGACTCGACCGCCAGCCCCGCCTGAATTGGCCGCCGCGAGCCCGCTCCGCGGCGATGTTGCCCTGCAAATTGACAGCGCTGTCAATTGTGTCACGCTGCGGCTTCCGCGCCTTGCGCGCGAGCCAGCCTGGAGCCTCACGTGCCACAGTCCTTTCGCCCGATCCGGGGCCTGTCCTGCCGTCTTGTGGTCGTTTCGATCGCTGGCACCTTGCTCGTTGCCGTGCCGGCCCATGCCGTCAGCCCCTCGACCACCGTGCATCCGCAGCTGTGGCCCAGGGTGAGCTCGCCGTTGCCGGCCGACCCCGCGCTGGACGCACGGGTGAAGGCGTTGCTGGATCGCATGTCGGTGGAGGACAAGGTCGGCCAGATGATCCAGGCCGACATCAAGTACGTGACGCCGGAGGACGTGCGCCAGTACCGCCTCGGCTCGATCCTGGCCGGCGGCAATTCCGGCCCCGACGGTGGCGAGTACGGCACCGCGGCGCAGTGGAAGAAGCTGGCCGACGCGTTCCATCGCGCCTCGCTGGAGCGCTCCGACGGGCGCCCCGCGATCCCCGTGCTGTTCGGCATCGACGCCGTGCACGGTCACAACAACCTGGTCGGCAGCACGCTGTTTCCGCAGAACGTGGGCCTGGGCGCCACGCGCGATCCCGAACTGCTGCGCGACATCGGCAAGGTCACCGCGCGGGAGCTGCGCGCCAGCGGCATCAACTGGACCTTCGCCCCCACCCTGACCGTGCCGCGCGACAGTCGCTGGGGCCGCGCCTACGAGGGCTATTCGGAAAACCCGACACTGGTGGCGGCATACGCCTCGCAGATCGTGACCGGGCTGGAGGGCGCGGTCGGCACGCCGCAGTTCCTCGATGCGAATCACGTGATCGCCACCGCCAAGCATTTCATTGGCGACGGCGGCACCAGGGACGGCAAGGACCAGGGCGACGCGGAAGTCAGCGAGGCGGTGCTGCGCGACGTGCATGGCGCGGGCTATCCGCCGGCCATCCGCGCCGGCGTGCAGGTGGTGATGGTGTCCTTCTCCAGCTGGAACGGGGTGAAGATGGCCGGCAACAAGGCGCTGATCACCGACGTGCTGAAAAAGCGCATGGGTTTCGACGGCATCGTGCTGGGCGACTGGAACGCGCATGGCCAGGTGCCCGGCTGCACCAACGAGGATTGCGCCGCCGCCTACAACGCCGGCCTGGACATGCTGGAGGCGCCCGATTCCTGGAAGGGGCTGTACCGCAACACGCTGGCCGAGGTGAAGTCCGGCGCGATCCCGATGAGCCGCGTGGACGACGCGGTCAGCCGCATCCTGCGGGTGAAGATGCGCCTGGGCATGTTCAAGCAAGGCTTGCCCAGCCAAAATCCGCTGGCCCGCTCATCGGCGCAGGTGATCGGCAGCGCCGCGCATCGGGCCGTGGCGCGGCGCGCCGTGCGCGAGTCGCTGGTGCTGCTGAAGAACAACCACGCCCTGCTGCCGCTGGACCCGCGCAAGCGCATCCTGGTCGCCGGCGATGGCGCGGACAACATCTCCAAGCAGAACGGTGGCTGGACCCTGACCTGGCAAGGCACCGGCCTCACCAACGCGAACTTCCCCGGCGCGACCTCGATCTGGGCCGGCATCGATGCGCAGGTGCGTGCCGCGGGCGGCACGGCGGTGCTGTCGGTCGACGGCAGTTACAGGCAGAAGCCCGACGCCGCCATCGTGGTGTTCGGCGAGGATCCCTATGCCGAGTTCCAGGGCGACCTGCCCAACCTTGCCTACAAGCCCGGAAACGATCACGACCTCGACCTGCTGCGCCGCCTGCATGATCGGGGCGTTCCGGTGGTGGCCCTGTTCATCACCGGCCGGCCGTTGTGGATGAATCGCGAGATCAACGCCTCCGATGCTTTCGTGGTGGCATGGCTGCCCGGCAGCGAGGGCGAGGGCATCGCCGACGTGCTGCTGCGCAAGCGCGACGGCTCGATCGACTACGACTTCCACGGCAAGCTGCCCTATTCGTGGCCGCGCACGGCGATCCAGACACCGCTCAACGTGGGACAGCCGGATTACCACCCGCAATTCCCCTATGGCTATGGCCTGAGCTATGCCGATCACCGCGAGCTGGGCACCTTGCCGGAGCAGGCCGGCGTGGCGCTGGATGACGAGCGCGCCGGGGTGTACTTCGTGCGCGGCCAGGCGGCGCACGGTTTCGCCTTGCAACTGACGGCCGCCAACGGCGAAAGCGACACCGTATCGTCGGCGCCTGCCGCCACCGGCGACGGCAGCCTGCAAGTGGCCGCCCTCGACTACAAGGCGCAGGAAGACGCGCGACGCTTGAGCTGGTCCGCTGCCGGCACGGCGACCGCCGCGCTGGCGAGCAGCTCGCCGCTGGACCTGGATCGCCAGACCAACGGCGACGTGATGCTGGTGGCCACCCTGCGCATCGATGCGCTGTCGCCCCGCGGCACGACCCTCGGCGTCGCCTGCGGCAAGGGCTGCGGCGCCGGGGTTTCGATCGGCTCCCAACTCGCGGCGCTGCCGCGCGGGCAGTGGCTGCGTGTGGGCATTCCGCTGAAGTGCTTCCGCGATGCGGGCGCCGACATGAGCAAGCTGGATCGGCCATTCGAGTGGACCAGCAGCCGTGGCGAAAGCATTGTCCTCACCGAAGTGTCGCTGGGCACCGTGGCAGACAGGACGCTGGCCTGCAAGGCGCATTGAGAGGCGCGACTCTCGACGTCGAAAGCCCTCCCAACACGACAACATGGCGAAGGCAGCGCGAGGGCAGGGACGCCCGAATTGAGGCAACGCAGGAGCGGTGGCCCGACGCCCGAACCGAGGCAATGCCCGAAACACTTGACCGATGGCCGCACCCGGATCGGGCACGGTGCCCCTTAACCAGGATGCATCCAAACCGTCCGAAGGATGCGAGAGAGGCCGTGGCGGGCGAACGCTTGCGTTGATTCGAAAAATATTGACTTTGAGAACAACAGCGGGAACCTCACCGCGAATTTTTGAGTGGGTTCCTATGGCTGCGTGCTTGAGTCTCTACTGGCTCCAGCGTCTCTCCTTCTTGGTCTACTTGTAGACGCCACACCAATTTGCCTGTGCCAGTTTGGGAAGTCAGGCGATAGGTGTTCGGTCGGAGATACAAAATGGGTTTCTCGCCTTCCAATACAAAAAGACGATCAGCCGGAACGGCGTCCGCCGATTCCAAAATGTAGGTGGCCGATACCAGGCATGGCGCTAGCCCATTGCACACCGAGCCAGGCAGCGTGACCTTCCGCCGGAATCCGTTCAGTGATAGCCAGCTCGTCCTTGCGCCGCGCTGATTGTTCATCAGATTGAGAACCGTCACGTCCGTGCCTTTTTTATAGGCCCAATACTCCGAATTTGACGATCTGCTCATGAAAACAAATGGATATGATTTCGACCACGTGGTGCCTTCACATCCACCCCAACCATCTATCTGGTCAACGGAGGTAATTTTGTAATTTCCCATGGTTCTCAATCTGTCCGCCATCCAGCCACCGGTCTTCCAGATGTGGGAATAACCAGCTATGACGAGCAGTCGCTCATGTGGATGTTCGTCCAAGAAAGCCTTCAGGTTTCGAGCCTCCTTCTCTTCGCGATCGTCCCGCGACGAGAAGTTCCTTGGATCGTACGCAACCAAATTGAATCCAAGTTGGATCGAATGCCGGATGAGTTCGCCAAAAACCGGTTCGCGCAGATAGAACCCGGCCTGATTGGAGTCGAGCGGATAACCCCGCGTAACCAGATCTCTGTCATCGAGGGGTAAAACTGAAGCTCCTGCGACCCACCCCGGCATGTCTTTCGGGCCCGCCAAAGCCTCGAAAGCGACGTTCCGGAAGCCCGCCTTGCGCAGTATTGGAAGCATTCGGAGGATGAGTGCGCGCGTCCCAATCTCCGAGTGCGATTCGTTGATCATGAGCACCCGGGAATCGAGCGCGACGCTGGTGATAGCCTCCTTCAACGGAACAGACCGGTACCCGTCAATTGGGCAACTACGCGGTTTCGTTGCCCCGGGGAAGGATTCCCGGAAGTGGATATCTGCATCCTCATAACGGCCGTTCATTGCATCGTACATCGATAGCATCTGAGCGGCGTAATTGCGGTGCGGAGGATCGATCTCTGCATATAGATGGCGCAGAGCCATATACGTCTCGAAATTGTCGGCGGCCCCGCGAGTGAAGGCCTTCAATGAGTCATTGAATCTCTGGAAGGGAGGAGGGGCTGCGGCAGCGCCAAAACTGGCTACACACAGGAAAGCCGTCGCATAAATCGCTCTTGCGAGTGCCAGCACTCCGTCTCGATGCGTCGCGCATTTGTTATTGCGGTATGTCATGTTTTCGCTTCTCACGGTATCCGCAGACCGCTCCAAGGCGGAATCGCCCAGCAGCCGCGACAGGGCGGGCAAGATGGCCTCGCGGGCGGCACAGGGGCCAGCGCATATCTTTCATCCGGCACGTGAGATTGGTACTTCTGACGCTACGGCGCGAACAGGGACTCGCATCGGGACCCCCTTGATGAGAGCGTTCGCAAGCGCTGGCAAAGTTGTGGCATCCGACACCTGGTCCAGCCACCCGTGCGCCCTGTTGATTGCATTCCATGAATCACGATAGCCCTTGCTTGTCGACGATGAAAGTTGGGCCGACCAGCAAGTATCGCGGCATTGGAAGCCGCGATCACCTTGCAACATGTAGCGGGCGATCGCTTGCGACAGTTCCAGGACCGCGCCCGGCGTGCCGTCGATAGGGCCGGCCGACGCGCTCAATCGTGCGCTCGGGCAAGAAGCGGGCCGCATCCACATCGGCCACGGTCAGAGGAGGCAGTAGAGCTACGCTGGCTTCCATGCACTCGCATGAGGTCGCTCAGGCTGGATCACTTCGCGTTTGCAGCCGGCAAAAAAGGATGCCCCGTTGCCGGGGCATCCAGTGGCGACCGCAGGGGAGGGGCCTGTCGCCGGTGAAACGAATGGCTCCTTAGAACCAGAACCCGAACTGCACGCCGTAGGTGCGCGGCGGCAGGTACTGGGAGGTGAACGCCACGCTGCCGTCGGCGAGCAGGGTGCTGCCTGCCGCGTTGCTCTTCACCTTGCCGTCGGTGACATTCTGCACGTAGGCGTTGATGTACCACTTGTCGCCGGGCTCGGTGTAACGCAGCGAGAGATCGCCGCGCGCGTAGGCCTTCTGCTTGTCGCCTGCGCCGAAGTTGAACCAGCTGAGCCACTGGGCGCTCTGGTACTGCGCGCTGATCCGCGGCGTCAGGCGGCCGCCGCTGCCCAGCACGAAGTCGTGCTCGTAGATGGCGGTGAGCGACACGTTGGGGGCGTGCGGCAGGTCGTTGCCGGAAATGTCCATGCAGTTGTTGCTGATGGTCGACTCCGGCGGGCAGATCGTCGGCACGTAGTAGTCGTTGCTGGCGGCGTACTTCTCCGTGCCCAGCTTCTTCTCGGGGATCACCGACAGCACGAGGTTGGCGCGGTCGTTGGTCGACTGCCAGGCCAGCTCCGATTCGAAGCCGGCCACCTTGGTCTTGCCGCCGACGTTGGAGAAGCCGAGCCCGTGCGAACCATCGGGATAGGTGACCGGTGCCGACAACTGGTAGTTCTTGAACACTTCGTAATACGCGGCGCTGTTCCAGGTCAGGTGGCCGTCGAGGAACGCGAGCTTGGCGCCGATCTCGTAGTTGGTCAGCGTCTCGGGCTGGTACAGGGCACCGCCGTCCTGGGTGCCGCCGGATTTGTAGCCGGTCGATACGCTCGCGTAGATCATGCTGTTGGCGCCGACGTCATGGTTGATGCGCAGCAGCCAGGTGGGCTTGCTCTTGCTGTAGGTGGCGTCGTTGTGCTGGCTGATGGCGAAGCCGACATCGCCGGGCTGCTGGCCGGGCGAGATGGGCTGCTGCGGGTAGGCCGGGTCGTAGGCCCAGCCCCAGTTGACGCCGCCGCGGTTCTCGCGCTTGTCGTGCGACCAGCGCGCGCCGCCGGTGAGGTGCCAGCTGTCGCTCATGTTCCAGGTGGCCTGGGCGAAGGCGGCGGTGGCGGTGACCCGTTCCTCCGGCTGGATGAAGGAACCCTGCCAGCTGACGGTGCCCTGCTGGGTGCCGTTCATGATCGGGATGTCGAAGCGGATGTTGTTGTTCTCGTGCTCGTAGTACGCGCCGAGAATCCAGTCCAGCGTGTTGTCGCCGCGGGACTTGAGGTTGAACTCGTGGCTGGAGCTGAGATAGTTGGAATGGTTGGTGCGGTCTTCCTGGTACACGCCGTTGGTGGTGAAACTGGTCGGCACGTTGACGCCGCCGTCCTGGTCGAAGTCGCTCTTGCCCGAGTAGCGGTTGAAGCCCGCCACGTAGGTCAGTTCGAGGTTGTCGTTGATGACCCAGTCCATCCGGCTGCGTACCGAGTGCGAGCTGCGGTCCAGGTACGGCGCCACGTCGATCAGCGCGGACCAGAAATCCTGCCCCGCACGCGGATGCTGCATCAGGTTCATGCCCGGCGTGCCGCGATCCTTGAAGTACTCGTACGACAGATCCCACAGGAAGCTGTCGCTGGGCCGCCAGCGGGCGCTCACGCGCGCGGCGGACTGGTCCTGGGAGTTGTACTTCGGGCCCTTCTGCACGAACAGGTTGGTGTCGATCGGCCGGAAGTTGGCCGGATCGCCGCCGGAGGCGAGATAGTTGGCCTGCTGCTGCGCCAGCGTCGGGATCTGCCCCACCGGGTTCTGGTAGTCGACGTAGCCATCGTGCTGTTCGTGCACGGCGGCCACGCGCACCGCGAAGGTGTTGCTGATCGGCAGGTTCACCGCCGCGCGCACGCCGCTCTGGTTGTAGTTGCCCAGCCCGATGCTGCCGTTGCCGTAGAAACCGCCATCGATGTCGGGCTTGACGGTGTTGAAGCTGATCGCGCCGGCGGTGGAGTTGCGGCCCCACAACGTGCCCTGCGGGCCGCGCAGCACTTCCACGCTGTCCATGTCCAGCAGCAGGCTCGCGGCGGCCTCGGCACGCGGGGTGTACACGCCGTCGACGAAGGTGGCGACCTCCGGATCGGCATACTCGGTCTTGGCGCTGTCGTTGCCGATGCCGCGCAAGGTCAGCGTGACCACGCCGTGGTCGCCCTGCGAGGTGCCTTGCAGACCGGGCACCAGCTTGGTCAGGTCCTGCACGGTCATCACACGCTCTTTGTCGAGCGTGTCGCCGCCGATCGCGGTGATGGCGATCGGGGTTTTCTGCAGCGGCGTCTCGCGCTTGGTCGCGGTGACCTGGACGGCATCCAGGTTCTTGACCTTGCTGGCGGAGGGAGCTTTCTCCGTCGGCTGGCTTGCCTGCTGGCCTGCCGCGTGGACCGCGGCCGATGCAAATACAGCGGTCACGGCGATGTACAGCGCGGAATAGCGAAGTTTCATGGTCTCCCTCTCCCCAATATCGTGAGCTTGCGGTAGGCTGATTGATAGCGCTGTCAACTTCAATATGACAGCGCTGTCAATTCGGATGCTACTGCGAATATCGCGAATTTGCTTGCTGCATGGCAGCAGGGGAGAAAATCCATGCCACGTCTCAAGAAGGTGCTGGTCGTCGGGGGTGGCACGGCCGGCTGGCTGGCCGCCTGCTACCTGGCCAAGGCGATGAACAGCACGGCGCCGGAGAGCGTCCAGGTGGAGCTGGTCGAGTCGCCGAACATCCGCCTGCTCGGCGTGGGCGAGGCGACCTTTCCCTCGATCCGGGGCACGCTGGCGGCGATCGGCCTGGACGAACGCCGGTTCCTGGTCGGCGCCACGGCGACGTTCAAGCAGGGCATCCAGTACGTCAACTGGGTGCGGCCGCCGGGCATGCCGGGAGCGGATCGTTTCTTCCATCCGTTCAACACGCCCAGCCGTCGGCCGGGCAGTCCCGAGCTGTTGCCTTACTGGTTGCTGGGCGCCGCCCCCGAAGGCACGCCGTTCGCCGAAGCGGTGACCATGCAGAGCCGGCTGGTCGATCACGGGCGCGCACCAAAGCACGCCTCCGATGCCGATTACCAGGCACCGATGAACCATGCCTACCATTTCGACGCGGCCGCCTTCGCCGCCACCCTGGCCGAGCACGGCCAAGGCCTGGGCGTGAAGCGCCATCTGGCGACGGTCGAACGCACGGAGCTGGACGAGCGGGGCAATATCGCGCGGGTGGTCACCACCGAGCTCGGTGCGCTCTCGGCCGACCTCTACGTGGATTGCACCGGCCTGCGCGGCAGCCTGATCGGCGGCGCCATGCGATCGGCGTTCCGCAGTCGCCGCGACGTGCTGTTCGTCGATCGCGCGGTGGCCTTGCAGGTGCCGTATCCGGCACCGGACACGCCGATCCTGCCGTATACCCGGGCCACGGCGCAGCCGGCGGGATGGGTCTGGGACATCGGCCTGCAGAAGCGCCGCGGCATCGGCCACGTCTATTCGTCCCGGCACATGGATGCCACGCAGGCCGAGGAGATCGCGCGCCGTTACGTCGGTGCGGCGGCCGATGCGCTCGAAGCCCAGCACCTGCAGTTCGAGACCGGCTATCGCCCGGAACACTGGCGCGGGAACTGCGTGGCGGTCGGGCTGGCCGGCGGCTTTGTGGAACCGCTGGAATCCACCGGCATCGCGCTGGTCGAGCTGGCGGTGTGCATGCTGACCCACCTGTTCCCGGCCGATCACGACGACATGGAGCGCACGGCACGGCGCTTCAACGAAATGATGGTGGCGCGCTACGAGCGCATCATCGACTTCATCAAGATGCATTACTGCCTGTCGCAACGGCGCGACTCGGCGTTCTGGATCGACAACGCCAACCCGGCCAGCATTCCGCAGACGCTGCGCGATCGCCTGCAACTGTGGCGGCGTCGCCCGCCGCACCGGCTGGACTTCGTCACCGACCTGGAAATGTTCATGCCGGCGAGCTGGCAGTACGTGCTCTATGGCATGGAGTTCAGGACCGACCTGGAGCACGCCCGCAGCGCCTACCCGCAGATGGACGAGGCGCGGCGCGAGTTCGCGATGATCCAGCAGGTGGCGGGGCGCGCGCTGCAGGATCTGCCGGATCACCGGGCGCTGGTGGAGCAGTTGTGCCGGCAACATGCGCAGCGAAATCCGGTTCGCACAAACGAACCGGTGGCAGTCGGCGGTTGACGCCTCCGGCGCGCGCGATGCGCGCCGGGCTCCGACCTCAGCGCAACTCGACCACCACCAGCCCCTGCGGCGGAATGTCGAGCTGCAGCTTGCCATCATGCAGTTCGACGCGCTGCGGCGGCGCCATCTCGCCGGCCTTGCGCAAGGCGGCGATCTGCGCGCGGCTGGGGAAGTCCGGGCGACCCATCTGGTCGAACGCGGCTACCGCGTTGCCGTGGTTTTCGTCCAGCCGCCACACGGTGGCATGGGCGCCGGCGGCGAGGTTGCGCACGTCGACGCTGAAATGCCTGTTCGTGCCCCGGGGCTTGCCGGGCGTGTAGCTGGCGGTGTCGCCCACTGGCGGGGCGTAGTTCCACAGTGCCAGCACCACGGTGCCGTCGTCGCGCCTGGTCACCAGGGCCGAGTCGGAGTCCGATTTCAGCTGGCGATCGCCCAGCTTGTGCAGCATCGCGAAGGCGTTGAATGCGGGCTTGGGGATGCGTCGCGCGGCGATCAGGCCGAAGCCGCCGTAGAACGGATTGCGCACGATGCCCTGTTCCTCGAACACGTCGGAGAACGACCAGTAGCTCATGATCTGGATCTTGCCGGCGCACTCGCGGATCGTGTTGGCCATCCACGGCCCCATGAACACGGTGTCGGTGACGTTGGGCAGGTTGGCGTAGCTGGCGTTGTACTCGCTGAACACCAGCGGCATCTGCGGGTAGGGCGAGGCGAGGATCTCCTTGTGCACCTTGTCCACCGTGCGGCAGACCATGTCGCGGCGCGGGATGTGCTCGTCGCTGTGGAACACGTTCTGCGCGGTGTCGTCGCCGTAGACGTGGGTGCTGAGGAAATCGACCGGCACGTTGTTCTTTTTCGTGTGCGCCAGGAAATCCGTGGCCCACGCGCCCTGTGCGGTGGCCGGCCCGCCGACGCGCAGGCGTGGGCTCACCGCCTTCAGCGCGCGGGCGGTGTGGTCGTACAGCGTGTAGTAGGTGGACTGCTTCGGTTCGCCGGCCCAGAAGCCGATGTTCGGCTCGTTCCACACCTCGAAGTACCAGCTGGCTACCTCGTCGATGCCGTAACGCGCGACCAGGTGGCGGGCGAAGGCGGTGATCATCGCGTCCCACTCGGCGTAGTTCTTCGGCGGCGCGCGGTTGGGGTGATACCAGAACTCCTGCAGCTCGTTCGGGTCGGAGGTCAGTGCCGGCGGCATGAAGCCCAGCTCGATGAAGGGCTTCACGCCGTGCTCGAGCAGGCCGTCGTAGATCTGGTCGATGTAGGAGAAGTTGTAGCGGATCGAGCCGTCCGGGTCGCGGTTCACCATGCCCACGTCGTGGTCGAAGATGCCGTGGAAGCGGATGTAGCTGAGGCCGGTAGCCTCGCGCACGGCGTCCAGGTCCTTGCGGTAATCGTCGCGCAGCGACAGCGAGGCGCGGCCGGAGCCGAACATGGTTTCCCAGAAGTGCGGGAACGGCGTGCCGGCGGCCTGCGCGTCGACGCGGATCTGCACGGTGGCCGGCGTGGCCGCGAGGGCGGAGCCAACCAGCAAGGCGCTGGCGCACAGGCCGAGCAGGAAATGGCGGAAGGCGGCCGGGAGGCGCATCGGGGGATTCCTCGTCGTCAGCGGAGCTTGGGTCGGTGGGGTCGGGCGCGCGCGATGTAAACGTTTACGTGCCGACTGCCGCAGTATCTTGCAGTCGGCGTGCGACGTCCAGTGAGCCCCGTCCGCCCGGCCGGCGCGAGTCAACCGGACCGGGCGTCGCCCAGCGGGTTGTCGGCAAACCAGGCCACCAGTTCGTGCATCTTCCGTTCGAAGCCAGCGGGCGTGTTGATGCACAGGAAACCGCATTCGGCGGCGTCGCGATTCTCGAAATCGTGCGGCGTGCCACCGGGGATCAGCACCCAGCTGCCGCGCGGCGCCGGCGCCCACTCGCCGTCGATGCAGACGCTGAGCGTGCCGGCGAGGACGTAATAGATGTGGTCGTCGTCATGGGCATGGCTGCCCGGCCCGCCGGTGCGCGGCTGCAGCCACCACTCCGACAGCGAGTAGCGCTCGGCAGTCTGCGCGCCATCGGCATGGAATACCGCGCGCATGCGGCCCATGTCGTAGCGGCGGCCCTGCGCCGGTCGCGTGATCAGCGGCTTGCGGGTGGCGTCTGGCGCGTTCATGCGAACCTCCTCATCCGGTCGAAAAATCACGATTCTCCGCGCTTGCCGCCCGCTGCCGACGGAGCGATGGTGAGCCCGATCAGCCGCGAGACCACCAGCGCGAGATACATCACGCCGACGAACATCTCCAGGCTGGCCACCGCGCGCGCATGCACCGTGATCGGGATGACATCGCCGATGCCGGTGCTCGACATCAGCGCGAAACTGAGAAACAGCAGCTCGGTCCAGGTGCGCGGCGCCTGCGGGTCGACCGCCGCGGAGAAACAGCCCGGCTGCAAGGTCTGGCACAACACGAACACATAGGTAAACGCCCACACCAGCAGGGTGAAGGTGGCCCCGGCGGCGAACAGCTCGTCGGTGGTGGCGCGCCGGTCGGCCAGCATGTACGCGATCAGGCAGCCGGCCGCGTAGAAGTAGAACAGCGCCTCCAGCGCCGCCCACCAGGGCCGCAGCGCCGGCAGCTCCAGCGTCAGGCCCATCACGTTCAATACCACTGCCGGCACCGCGATCGCCAGGCTCACCCAGCCGCGTCCGCGCGTGCGCTGCACCATCGCGATCGTCAGCAGCAACACCACCACACCGAACGCGCCGAACAACGCGCGCGCCGAATGCGTCTGCTCGATGAACGGATACAGCAGCAAGCCGGCCAGCTGCACCAGCAGGAGGATCGCCGAGGGATGGCGGATCACCGTGGCCACCCAGCGTGGCCGGGCGATGCGCGAAGTGTGGTGGTCGGAGGCGTTCGCGGTCTGGTTCATGCGTGCTCCTGCGTTTCAACGAAAGGAAGTTCGAACGCGGGAATTCGTCTTGATCTTGCGGGGCGCACCAGGGATTCCCGCGTTCGCTGGGATGACGTTACTGGGCCTTCCGGGCTCTCCGCGCGGCTCGGCACAAGACATCTTCTCGCCCGCTCTCACTCCTCCCGCCTGACGCGATGGCTCGCGCACAGCTTGTTGCCGTCGGGGTCGCGCACGTAGGCCAGGTACAGCGCGCCAAAGCCGCTTTCGCGCAGCCCGGGCGGCTGTTCGATCGAGGTGCCGCCGTGGGCCACGGCGGTGTCGTGGAACGCGCGCACCTGTTCGGGCGAGTTGCACTTGAAGCCGATCGTTCCGCCGTTGGCGAACGTTGCCGCGCCGCCGTCGATCGGCTCGCTCACGCAGAAGGTGTTGCCGTCGTGCCGATAGAACAGGCGGTCGTGGCCGGTGGCGGTCCGGTCGCGGTGCGGTTGGCCCGCTCCCAGCGTACCCAGCACGGCGTCATAGAAGCGCTTTGCCCGTTCGATGTCGTTCGAGCCGACCATCACGTGACTGAACATGGCGTATGTCTCCGCATTGGAAGGTGGCGGCCGGCCGACGGTCGGGCGCTGCCTAGCCTGCACGGCAGCGGACCGGCGATGCAAGACCGTCGACGGCCGCAGTCGCGCAGTCCGCGTGATGGGCTGCACGGTTACTGCCAGCCGGCGTCGCGCGCTGCGCGCTCCTGTTTCGCATCGAAGACTTCGCCGCGCAAGCGGGCGTCGATCGCGGCGCGCACCGCGCTCGGCAAGTCGCTGGCGGCCTGGCGCAGTTCGCCGTCGTCCCCGGGCGAGGGCGCCGCGGTGAGCACGGGCACGCTCCAGCCGCCGTCACCATGGCAGGCGAGCCCGGCGCGCGCCGGTGCACGATGCAGCACGAAGCTGCGGCAGATGTGCCCGTCGTTGCTGCGGAAACTCAGGCCGATCGCCACCTGCGCATCTGCTTCCGGTTCGCTTGCCAGCGCATGATTCAGCGCTTGCTCCAGCGGACCGGCGGCAAACGACTGGCCGCCGTGCATGCGCAGCATGTCGCCGCCGGCGCGCGGCCACCACAGGGCCACGGCCAGCAGTGCCACCGACGCGGCCAGCGCGGCGCCCACATACCAGCGCCGTGGTGCGCGGCGATGCATGGCGTGCGCATGACGTCCACCGGCGAGCGCCGGCGCGGCGGGCGGCTGCAGCAAGGCGGACAGCCGCGCCGGCACCGGCTCGTCGAGCACCGGGTCGAACGCGGCATGCAGTTGCGCGCGCACGGCACGCGCCTGCTGCACGCGGTGGGCGAGCACGGCGTCGTGCGCCAGCGCGGCGTCGACGCGCGCGGCCGCGTCGGCGTCGAGTTCGCCATCCACGTAAGCCTGCAAGGTGTCGTCGTCGATCGCGTTCATGCTTCTTTCCCAAGGTGGGCCTGCAAGGTGGCGCGGGCGCGAGCCAGGCGACTGGTGACGGTGCCCACCGGCACCTCCAGCAGCTCGGCGGCCTCGCCGTAGGACATGCCCTCGACCAGCACCAGGGCCACCACTTCGCGATGGTCCGGCGGCAGCGCCGCCAGCGCCATCGCCAGTTCCAGTTGCTGCGCCGGCTGCGCACTGGCGCGGTCGGCCGCCATCTCGCCGGCTTCCTCCGGCGCGAACAGATGCTGCGAACGGCCGCGCGCGCGCAGTTCGTCGCGCCAGGCATTGCGTGCGATCGCGAACACCCACCGATCCAGCGCGGCATCCGGCCGCCACTGCGCGGCACGAGCGAGCGCGCGCTCCAGCACGATCTGCACCAGGTCGTCGGCGTCGGCGGCCTGGCCGGCCAGCGCCCGCGCCAGCCGGCGCAGGCGCGGCAACAGCGGGATCAGTCCTTCGCGCACGGCGTCGCTCGAATTCACGCATCACCTTCCATTACGTCTGGAGGGGTGGATTCCATCCCTCGTGCGCGTCGGCGCGGTTCGAGGGCGTAAAGCGGACCCATGCTAGCATCCGGCCCCGTTGCTCCCGAGGCCGTTGGCCATGCCCATGCGCCGTCCGTCCGCCGTGTTCGTTTTGCTGCTGGCCATCGCCTCGATCGGCGTGGCGCCTGCGCAGGCGCAGGTGCTCGGCCCGGTGCAAGGATTGCCGAACGTGCAACTGCCCGGCGCGCGTCTGCCCGGCTTGGATCCCGTTGCGCCCTTGCACAGCGTCGACGACCTGCTGCGCGGCCCGCTCGCCCTCACGCGAAAAGTGCAGATCGACACGCTGCGGCGCAGGGAGCCTCGGCGCGTCGACATCGACCCGCACGGCGCGCCGGTCCTGCGCGGCGAATTCCTCGCCACCGGCCTGTCGACGGCGCAACGCGATGCCGCGCAGGCAGCCGGTTTCGTGGTGGATCGCGAAACGTCGGCGGATGCCACGCTGGGGCTGGACTTCGTGGTGCTGCACGACACCCGCGACCGCCGCACGTCCCGCGCCCTGCGCGCCCTGCAGCGAGCCGCGCCGGGTGCAGCGTTCACCTACCAGCACCTGTACCTGCCCGCCGGCGAGGGCGACGCGGCCCGCGTCGCGACGGCAGCGGCGCCGTCGTCCGTTGCGCCATCGCAACGCGTGGGGCTGATCGACGGCGGCGTCGATCCCGGCGATCCCGCGCTGGCGCACGCGCGCATCGAGCGGCACGGCTGCACCACGGCGAATCCGTCGCGGCACGGCACGGCGGTCGCCGCGCGCCTCGTCGCCGGCGACGCGGACACGCTGTATGCCGCCGACCTGTGGTGCGGCGATGCGGTCGGCGGCGCCACCTCGAAACTGGTGGACGCGCTGGCGTGGATGGCGCGCGAGCACGTGGCGGTGATCAACATCAGCCTGGTCGGTCCGGACAACCCGGTGCTCGCGCGTGCAGTGCAGGCGATGATCGCCCGCGGCCACGTGCTGGTCAGCGCCGTGGGCAACGACGGCCCCGCGGCGCCACCGCTGTATCCGGCGGCGTACCCGGACGTGATCGGCGTCAGCGGCGTCGACGCGCACGACCGTGTGCTGCCCGAAGCCGGCAGCGGCGAGCAGGTGGATTTCTGTGCGTCCGGCGTGGTCGGCAGCGGCCGCAACGCACTGCGCGGCACCTCGTTCGCGGCGCCGATCGTGGCGCGAAAAGCGGCGCGACTGCTGGAAGCCCCGCGCACCGGCGCCGCGGCCCAGGTGCAGCAGCAGCTGATCGGCGAAGCGCGCCCGCTCGGCGCCCGCGGTCGCGACCCGCGTTACGGTTACGGCCTGCTGTCGCCCTGAAACTGAACGCCGCCCAAGCGTCACTGGCCGGTACGGAAGGATTCCCCCGGCAGCGACGTACAGGACCTTGGAAGCCGCGGATCGTCCGCTGGCAGGAGGTCCTACCATGCGCAACACGACTCTCATCAACAAGACTGTCACCATCGGCCTGCTCGCCGGCACGCTTGCGCTCGCCACGGCGATACCGGTGCATGCCCAGGTGCTGGGCGGCGCGCTCGGTGGTGGCATCGGCGGTGGCTTGCGCGGTTCCATGCCGAGCACCATGGACCAGATCGGTGGTCGCATCGACGGCGCCGCCCGCGGCATGGGCAATCTCCATGCTCCCGACGTGAACCCCCGTGCCGCCGAACGTCGCGCGCCGCACCAGCGTGCCGCGGCAGCCGCCGATGCGGCCACCGGTGCCGCCGCGCAGGCCACTCGCCAGGTGAACGGCCAGGCGGGCGCGGGTGCGGCCGGCAGCCTCGCCGGCTCGGTCGCCGCCAACCCCGCCGGCAACGGCAACGCGGTATTGAATGGTGCAGGCGAACTGGGTTCTTCCGTGAATGGCGCCATCGACGCCAGCGGTCCGCGCCGGGCCGCCACAGATGCCGCCGGTCAGGCCGCCGGCTCGACGCGTTCAGCCGTCTCGACGGCCAAACGCGGAACCCGCAACGCGCTGGATCGCGTGCAGAGCGCCCCGGCGAACGCCGAAGCCGCGGCCAGCGCGGGCCTGGACAGCGCCGGGAGGGCGATCGCCAACGGCGCCCAGTCGGTCAGCGCGGACGGCTCGCTCGGCGCGGCTGCCGCAGGCAACGCGGCGCGGACCAGCCCGGTAACCACGGACGCCGCGCAACAGCCGTCGAATGACTCGACGCCCCCGTCGTCGGGCCTGCTACCCCAAGCAGCGGATGCCGCACGCCGCGCCGGCAATGCATCGCTTGACGTCTCCGGCTCCGGCGCCGCCCACGGCACCACCGACGCCAACGCCGGCCCGGCCGCCCAAAGCAACGGCTCGGCCAACGCCGGCGGCCACGCCAACGCCCACGGCTCGGCCCGCGGCGGCCTCTCCGCCTCGGCACAAGCCAACGGCGACGCCGGTGCCAGCGCGGATGCGCAGCACTGAGTCCGTAGTGCAACTTCCGCGGCCTGCCGCGAACCCTGTCCCGGGTTCGCCGCAGGCCGCGGTTCGCTCCCCGCCTTCATCGCGGCCCGCGCCGGGATGGCGAGAAGGCAGGCGGGCAGGAGGCAGCGGACGAGGATCGTCGCAGGGGTGAGAAAGAGTGCGCGATGCATCCAGTTGACACGCGAAAGGCGGCACCGGAGCCGCGCTTCGCGAACGTGCCGCGCAAACTGCAGCAAGAATCAGGCCCGCAGGAATCCCGCTGGCGTGCAGGCCGTCCATGGCTGCCGCGTCATTTCAGATGCCCTCGCGATGCAGTGCATCGAGGTAGTCGGCCCTTGTGTCGAGCGTGATCTCCGGAAGGCTCTCCGCGATGGCTGCCTTCATCCGGCGGCTGGCTTCCTCGTCGAGAGGACCGAGCGCAAAGATGTCGCGGCGCACCTGCGCGCTGGGCCACTGCGCATAGCTGTACCACAGGCCGTCGGAACCGCGATGCAGGCGAGAACCGAGCGAACCGCGCAACCGAAGCAACTCGGTGATACGGGACCAGCCTTGCACGAAGTCGTCCTCGGCGCCGGCATGCAGACGCCAGCGATACAGGACGATGAAGCAGTCGGTGGCAGCGGACGGTCTCGACGTCATTGCAGTCTCGGGCTGATGACTTGCGCGTGAGTTGAACCCGGCGCGAAGCTGGGCGAAGCACGCGATACGGCAAACCGGCACGAGCTGCCGGCCAACGCCTGAATTGAGCCGAGCCGCGAAGCGGCTTCGGCTTGAATGAATTTTTAGCCCGACATTCTTCAGGGTCGATCTTGGCCAATGCCGCCTCGCGCGAGCGAACCATCGAACGGTTCATTTGGTGATCACGCAAGGTCCCGCAACCGACGAGTCCGGTTAGAAGAACTGCGGCTGCGAGAATCTTCCACATGACCCCTAACGCTTGGGTTGAGCGGCGGCGTAGCCGTCCGCCCCGAATGGGTGGTTAGAACCCAACGCGCGACGCCAAACGAAGAAGAACGCCAGCGCACCCGCGAAGCCATGCAACCCGAAGAACACAACGCTTTGTGCGTAGCTGAGCCAGCCATACAAAGTCTTTTGACCGTTTACAACGAAGTCTACTGGTGTGCCGTACCAGTTACCTCCCGACGAAAATCCAGCGTACTCGGACCAACCATAGACGGCTACCGGGAGCGCAGCGACAACCAAACCAATTGTGCCGAGAGACCACCACGACAGGTACTTGAAGTGCCGAAGAAGCAGGAGCGAAGGAACGCCAACAACGACGACGAATGGCACGGCGAGAACCGCAGCAAACATAGGGATACCGAACAACTCGTTTGGAGAGACATGGCCGCCAGCTATTAGTACTGGCAAAAGGAACCACGCAAACAGAACGAAAGGCTGGATCGCAATTGCTGCAATGGTGGCGAGCAAGATGGCTTTCATTGGCTCTAACGCTGGAATTGAGCGGCGGCGAAGCCGTCCGCCGCGAATGAAATGTTAGATAGCTGGCGCACTGCGCTGCGCGCGCTTGGCAAGAGCCTGACCAACGAATACACCAATTACTACTGCCAGTGCGGACAACACAATGCCGAGCAGGTTGATTTGAGCAATAGCCAAGAAAGACGCCTGACCAGCCGGTGCGGCGATGAAGTAGAGGAGACAGACGACGAGAAGCCAGCCCACGAACCACAAGCCGAGCGCGGGAAAGACAAAACCCCGACGCGCTATGAAGGAACCGATTGTGGTTGCGAGGAAGCCCAGAACAATCGATTGCAGAAGGGGATTAAAGGTGAAGTTGGCCAAGGATATCAGCTCACCAGCTACGAGACCGAATACAGCCGCCGCGGCGAGGCCAGAAAGGATTCTCTTCGTGTCCATTGCGAACTCTCCTGTGCGATGACGCTGGAGTTAAGCGGCGGCGAAGCCGTCCGTCTTGAACGAGCTGTCAGACATAGGCCCAGACAGCCCACGTGCCTATTGGAACTAGCGCAAACAGCACCACGATGCCCAGACATCCAGAGCCCCGCCCTGACGAACCACGTACACCATAAGACTCGTGCTCTTGCGGCGAATGCGACTGGAGCCACTTGTGGTGGCAAGACTGACAGAAGAATTTTGTCTTGCCATTGCGCCATGCCTCTGCAGTGCGGTTGGTGTGAAGTGCCTGTACACCGCAGCGACCACACTTGAAGGACTTGGAGGGCGGCATGCGCTTTGGAATGAGCTTGCCGATGAAGCCGACCACGATCACCAAGGCGACGCCAATGCCCAATATGGCCTCAGTACTCATCAGACAGCATCCCTATGCCTAACGCTGAGTTGAGAGGCGGCGAATCCGTCCGCCTTGAACGAACGGTCAGGCATCGCTGCCGCGATCACCCTGCTGCATTTCTGGTGTGTCCTTGCAGATTGCGCAGTGCTGACCTCTACGAGATTGATAAAGTCTGCCCACCGTGAACATGATTGCCGTGATGGCGCCCCATATTGCAGCTTGAGTCACGGAGTAAGACAAATCATGGCCTTTGAGCATTTGCGCTGCGCCGATGATGACGAACGCGCCAACGAGAACGGTAAAAAAGCGCTTGATCCAGAATGCGGTACCCACCGAGATGCTCCCCATGAGGCCTAACCGCCAAGTAGACCCAACAAAGTGGGTGTTGCTCAGAGTATGCGGCGGTGCCCCTGCTCGCACAAGCAGACGATTCTCGCGTTGGAACAGGGGTTTGCGTGCATGGCAGGCGGGGCAGGGTGTGGGCATCTCCCGTTGTTGTCAGCGACTTTCGGGCCGGCATGAATTGCCGGAGCACGCATGACGGTGTAACGGCGGCGCAGAGTCTGCGCTTGGTCTGGCGGAAACTGTATGCCTTTCGTTCCGGCGCGTCGGTTCGCGGCTGCGACGGGGGTCGGGATGTTCCGAGGCGGTCCGAAGATGCCGCCGTCCCCGCGGAAGCAAAGCTCGATGGGTCGTGTTCCGGGGTGCCCGCCTGGCTGGTCCTTCGGCCGTTCGGGGGCGTGCTTCGTGGGCGTGGCCGGAGAAGTTGTGCGCTTATCGCCGGTCGTGCAGCGTGACCGTCGTTGTCTTGCCGGCGGGCAGGCGCACCCACGTCACCGGGCCGTAGCGATCCTTTCCGGTGGCCCAGCCTGCGGTGTCGGTGCGTTGCAGGGTTGCGGCGTCGGCTTGTGCGACCAGCGGCTTGCCGTCGACTTGCACGGCTTGTGCGGCGTGGCCGTGGATCTTCAGCAGCCAGGTGCGCAGGGCGGGGTGGAAGCTGCCTTCGGGGTTGCCGGTCCGGAAGATCACGGTGTCGCCGTGTTGCTGCAGGGACAGCGACTGGCGGAAGTACGCGCCGTGTTCGTAGGCGTAGGTGCTGCCGTCGTCGTCGTAGTAGTCGAAGCTGGTGCGCTGGTCGGTGGGGAAGGCGTCGAGCGAGACTTCGGTGACGGGTTTCTGGCCGACGTAGTCCTGCACCGCCTGGGTCGGGATGATGGCGCCTTCGCGCACGAACAGCGGGATGTCGCTCCAGTGGGTGGCGTCGATCGCCAGCGAGATGGTCTGGCCGCCCGTGTAGGCCTTGCCACTGAACCAGTCGAGCCAGTGGCCGGCCGGAAGATAGATGGATTTCTCGGTCTGGCCTCGCTCGACCACCGGCGACACCAGCAGGTAATCGCCGAACAGCCAGCTGTCGACGTCGTTGGCAACCTTCGGATCGTGCGGCCAGTCGAACAGCAGCGGACGCACCAGGCCGACGCCGTCGACGTGGCGGGCGTACTCGTAGCTGTAGATGTAGGGGATCAGCGCGTAGCGCAGGCGGATCGCCGCGGTGGCGGCTTTCTCGGCGACGGGGCCGTAGACCCAGGGCTGGCGTTTTTCGTCGAACGCGCCGTGCACGCGGAAGATCGGGGTGAACGCGCCGAACTGGATCCAGCGTGCGTAGTTCTCGTTCGACGGGTGGCCCTTGAAGCCGCCGCCGTCCATGCCCCATTGCATGGCGCCGACGTTGATCGCACTGAGCATGCGCGCGCGCTGGCCGGCCATGCTGGCGAAGCCGGTGTCGATGTCGCCCGACCAGAGGCCGTAGGCGTAGCGCTGCGAGCCAAGCCAGAAGTTGCGGTTGACCGACCACACGCGCAGCTTGCTCTGCGCGCGCTGTGCCTCATACAAGGCACGCTGCATGTTCATGAACTCGGTGTCGCTGCCGGTGGTGTCGGCCTCGTCGTTCCACCAGCCGACGATGCCTTGGTCGAAGCCGTACTTCATCGCCAGCTCGGCGAACCAGGTGCGCGCGGCGGGGATGTCGAAGTCGATGTTCTTCACCGGTTTGTGCGAGAAGTAGTCGTCGCTGACTTTCTCGCCCGGTACCCAGAAATCGTGCTCCGTCGCGTAACGTCCCTCCACCGTGTCGACATGGAGGCGCGGCTTCATGATGCCGGTGAGCTGGATGCCGCGCGCGTGCAGCTGTTTCGCCAGCGCGCCGCCGGGGCCGTCGGGGAACTTGGCGGGGTTCCAGCGGAACTCGCCGTAGTTGTCCTCGCCCCAGGCCTTCCAGTCGAAATCGAGGGTGAAGTTGTCGATCGGGATGTGCCTGGCGCGGTAGGTGTCGACGATCTGCAGGAGTTCCTTCTGGTCGATGCCCCACTGGCTGTTGGTGAAGCCCATCGCCCATTTCGGGAACAGCGGCGTGTGGCCGCTCAAGTCGGCGACCGCGGCGAAGATCGCCTTGGGCGCGCCGACGATCACGTAGACATCCAGCGGCGCCGCCTCGGGTGCGGCGATGTCGATGCTGGCGGGCGCCAGCGTGAAGTGGCCGCCGTCGATGTCGGCCAGCACGGCGTAGCCGGCGGTGCTCCACGCCAGCGGCGCGCCGGCCCAGCCCTGCTCGCCGGCCTTGGCCTCCAGCTTGCCCTGGCGCAGCATGCCGGCGCCGACATCGCTGGTGAAGGCGTCGTAGCCGCTGACGCCATACATCGGATCGCCGGCCGCGTGGCCGAGGCTGAGCTTGCCGTGCGCCAGCGCGCTGACGTCGGCGATGTGCAGCAGCACGTGGTCCTGCGCGTCGGCGATGGACAGGCTGTGCGCGGCGCGGTCGTAGCGCACGCGCACCTGCGGCGAGTCGAGCGTGAGCGCCGTGGTCGCTTCGCCGGCGCCGGTCGGCGCGGATGCGAGCGCGGGGTCGATCACCATCGAACGTGCCGGCGACTTGCCGTCGACGAGCGCGCTCAGGTGCACGACGTTGGCGGCGGGCAGGGTGATGCGCACACTGCCGGTGTCGGTGGGGATGTCGATGCGCTCACTCGTTGTCGAGGAGGTGGTGGGTGCCTTGGCCATGGCCGGGGCGGCTGGGGCGAGCGCGAGCAGCGTGGCGAAGATGCCGGCGAGCAGGGCGGACGATCGGGTCATGAGTGGGCTCCGCAGTGGGGTCGGTGCAGGCTTGCGTTCGAGTGGGAGCCATGTCCCTTCCGCAGGAGCCCGCTCGCGCGCGATGCTCTTGGGTCGGAATTCGGGATTCGGTCCTTCGACAAGCTCAGGATGGCGGGTTCGGGATCCGGCAAAGCCAGAGCATCGCCCGCGAGCGGGCTCCTGCCGTGGTGGCGGTTCTCGCGATTCACTTGGTGCTGGCCGATGCCGTTTGCAGCACCGCCGAGCCGTACGCCGGCAGGTGCAGCACACCTTGCGCCAGCGTAGTCGCGTCCTCGGTACGGGCGCGCACGCCGGCATAGCGTTGCAGGTCGTGCGCAGCGAGCCGGATGGTTTGCGCGCTGCCGGACAGGTTGTGCACCACCAGCACCGCACCGTGCGCATCACGCAGCTCCCACGCGATTAATTGCGGGTTGCCCAAGTCGCGCGTGGTCAGCGCGCCATCACGCAAGGCGCCGATGTGACGGCGCCAGCCGATCAGTTCGCGATAGCGCGTCAGCAGGGAGTGCGGATCATCCTGCTGCGCTTGCACGGTGATGTCCGGGCCGTCGCCGGCACTGAAAGCCTTCCAGTGCGTCTGGTCGGTGCCTTGCGGATCGCGATACCAGCGCATCGGCTCGCGCAGGTCGGGGTCGGGCTTCTTGCCGCGCATGCCGAGTTCTTCGCCGTAGTAGATGAACGGCTCGCCGGGCAGGGTCAGCAGCATCGCGGCGGCGATGCGCATCTGCTGCGGGTTGTCGTGCAGCTGGCTCATCACGCGTTCCTGGTCGTGGTTGGACAGGAACGGCACGTCCATGCCGTATTTGCCGGTGACCGCGTGATAGGCCTGCGTGGTGCCGTCGAGCAGGGCGGGCAGCTTGCCGGCGTGGCCGCTGCGGGCGCTTTCGATCAGCTGCACGGCCAGCGGGAAGTTGAACACGCCGCTGAGCGGCTTGAACCACGGCGCCAGCTCGGCCTCGGTGTCGCGGGTGACTTCGCCCACGACATAAGCCTGCGGATCGACGCTGTCGATGCCGTGGCGGAACTCGCTCCACCAGGCGAGGTTCTTCGCCAGGATCTTCGGGTCGTGGCGCTGGTTCTCGAAGTCGTAATAGACGTGCTGGGCCGCGTCGAGGCGGAAGCCGTCGACGCCGCGCTTCAACCAGAACCGGCCGATGTCGATCATCTCCTTGCGCACGGCCGGGTTGTCGAAGTTCAGGTCCGGCATCTGGTCGACGAAGATGCCGAGGTAGTGCTGCTTGCCCAGCGCGTGCCACGCCGGCGAGCCGGTGGCGCTCACCGCATCGAGATCGGTGTGCCTGTTCGACCACTGGTACCAGTCGTGGTACGGGCTGGCCGGATCGCGCGCGGCCTTGAACCACGGGTGCTCGCTGCTGCTGTGGTTGATGACCAGGTCCATGATGATCCTGATGCCGCGCTTGTGCGCCTCGGCCAGCAGGCGGTCGAAGTCGGCCAGCGTGCCGTACTCGGGGTTGATGCCGCGGTAGTCGGTGACGTCGTAGCCGTGGTAGCTGGGCGAGGGATTGATCGGCATCAGCCAGATGCCGCTGACGCCCAGCGATTGCAGGTAATCGAGTTTCGCGGTGACGCCGTTCAAGTCGCCGATGCCGTCGCCATTGGTGTCGACCCAGCTGCGCACGAAGATTTCGTACCACACGTCGGAGGCGGCCGGCTTCGTGTCCGCGGGTGCCGGCCTGGTGGCGGCGATTGCCGGGCCGGCGATGAGCAGGGCGAGCAAGGCGAGCAGGGCGAGCAAGGCGAGCAGGGCGAGGCGTGATCGAGGCATGGCGAGGTCTCCTTCTAGGGGTCGACGCGGCAGTGGTCGGCGACGAAGCGGGCGTGGTCGGGCATGCTGGCGGCGGCGCGGCCGACCAGGGTGCGGATGTCGCCGAGGAAGCCATCCAGTTGCGTCGCATCCAGTGCGTCGGCGAGCGGGTGATACGCCTGCGGCTCGATGCGCTGGCCGATCATCACCTGCAGCCAGGCGACTTCGGTGAACAGTTCCTCGCGCTCGCGGAAAATCTGTCCGTGGCCGCGGAACAGCGCCAGCTTGCGGGCCAGTCCGGGCGGAATCTCCATGGCCGCGCACTGGCGCCAGAACGGCGTGTCGTCGCGCTCGGTGGCCTTGTAATGCAGGATCAGGAAATCGCGGATGCTTTCGTATTCGAAGCGGGTCTGGCGGTTGTACTCGTCGACCAGCACCGGATCGCATTGGCGGTCGGGGAACATTGCCAGCAGCCGGCTGATGCCGGACTGGATCAGGTGGATGCTGGTCGATTCCAGCGGCTCCATGAAACCGGCCGCGAGGCCCAGCGCCACGCAGTTGCGTTGCCAGGCGTTGCGCCGCATGCCGGTGGTGAAGCGCAGCGGGCGCGGCTCGCCGATCGCCTCGCCGTCGAGGTTCGCCAGCAGCGTCGCGGCGGCCTCGTCGTCGCTCAGGTGCGCACTGGCGTAGACCAGGCCGTTGCCGGTGCGGTGTTGCAACGGCACGCGCCATTGCCAGCCGACGTTGCGCGCGGTGGCGCGGGTGTACGGCCACAGCGGTTCGCTGCGCGCGCAGGCCACGGCCATCGCGCGGTCGCACGGCAGCCAGTGCTGCCAGCTTTCGTAGCCGGTGTGCAGCGCGCCTTCGATCAGCAGGCCGCGGAAGCCCGAGCAGTCGATGAACAGATCGCCTTCGATGCGCTCGCCGCTGGCCAGTCGCACCGATTCGATGAAGCCGTCGCCCTCGCGCAGCTTCACCTCCACCACCTTGCCTTCGATGCGCGTGACCACGGCCGGATCGCAGCGCTTGCGCAGGTACTGGCCGTACAGGCCGGCGTCGAAGTGGTAGGCGTACTTGATGCCGCCCAGCGGCGTGTCGCCGACTTTCTCCATGCGCGCGAAGC
Source organism: Rhodanobacter sp. UC4452_H20 (assembly GCF_052978205.1). The sequence continues at coordinate 119,805 of NZ_CM129662.1, forward strand.
GGTGCTCGTTCGCCGCCTGCGTGTTGAGCGAGTAGGCCCATAGGTCGCTGTCGGGATCGCGCCGGCGGTTCCGCAACCAGTAGTGATGGAAGCCGATCAGCCCCAGCGGCAGGCCGATGTCGCTGAAGGCGTGCAGGTAGGAGTCGCCGAGCCGTCCGAAGTTGTTCAACTGCACACCCAGCTTGAACGTGCCGTGGGTGGCCTTGAGCATGTCGTCCTCGTCGATGCCGAGGAACGCATTGATGTGGCGGATCTGCGGGATGGTGGCCTCGCCCACGCCGACGATGCCGATCTCGTCCGACTCGATCAGGCGGATCTGCACCGCCTTGCCCAGCGCCCGGGCGAGCAGGGCGGCCGTCATCCAGCCGGCCGTGCCGCCGCCGACGATCACCACGCGTTGGATGGGTGCTGCGTTCATGCCGTTGCCGTTTCCCCGCTTGCGTCCGGCCCTGAAGTAACCCGCGCCGCCGCGCCTGTCAAAAAAAAGGCCCCGTTGATCTTGCACAACGGGGCCCGCAGGGGAGCAGGTGTGCTGCTAGGTCTTACTGGAACTTGTAGGAGACCCCCAGTTCGTACATGCGGCCGTAGCGTTCCCAGGTCAGCACCTGGCGCGGGTCGTTGTTCTGGAACGTGGTGAAGGTCTTGTTGGACAGGTTGGAACCCTGCGCGATCAGGGTCAGCCCCTTCAGCGAGCCGGAGTCGAAGCTGTAGCTGACCTGGGCGTCGTAGGTGCTGCCGCCCTGGATGGTCTGCTCGATGCGGCTGGCGCTGATGCCCGACACGCGGCCCAGGAAGCTGGAGCGGTAGCTGTCGCTGATGCGCGCCTCGAAGCCCTCGTGCTGGTAGTACAAGGTGCCGTTGGCGACCCACTTGGACAGGCCCGGCACGGTGATCGGGTCGGAGTTGCCCGGGTACACCAGCGAGCTCTTGGTGCGGTTGCCGGTGACGATCACGCCGAAGCCGTTCAGCGGCTGGGCGATCAGGTTGAACGGCAGGTTCAGCGTGAGCTGCGCGCCCTTCACGTAGCCGCGGCCGTCGTTGGTCGGGCCGGAGACGGTGCCCAGCGTGGTGCCCAGCTGGCTCAGCTGATCCGGCGTCAGGCCGAACGGCAGGAACGAGCTGAAGTCGTACAGGTAGGCCGCGTTCGGGTTGATGTAATCCTTCAGCTTGATGAAGTAGCCCGACAACGCGACGTAGCCGCCGCTGCCGCGGCACAGGTCGGAGTTCTTCTGGTCGGCGGAGCTGCACTCGTAGCTGTTGCCGCCGGAGAAGTAGTGCTCGTAGCTGACGTTGTAGTTGTCGGCCATGGTCGGCTTGAGCTTGGCGTTGCCGCCGGACGAGCTGAAATAGGCCTGGTTCGGGTCGGTGCTGGTCAGGTGCGTGATGTTGCCGCTCACCGCCATGCTGGCGTTCATCTGGTCCATGCGCGGGCGGGCCATGGTGCGCGCGGCGCTGACGCGCAGATCATCGCTGGCGGTGAGGCCGAAGATCAGGTTGGCGCTGGGCAGGAACTTGTTGAAGCTGGTGCTGCCCACCACCGGGATCAGCGTGATCGCATTGCCGGTGACCGCGCTTCCCGGCGCCACGCGCTCGCCGGTGGCGCGCTGCGAGGTGTGCGAGGCCTGCACGCCGAAGTTGCCGCGCAGCCCGACGTCGCCGAGGTAGGTGTCCAGGTTGAACTGCACGAACGGGGTGAAGGTCTTCTCGCGCACTTCCCAGTTCGGCGGCAGGTTCAGCGAGGAGCCGAAGGTCGGCACGCTCTGCAGCGTGCCGCTGTCGAGCAGGTTGAACGGGTTGTAGCAGAGCTGCGAGGCCACGCCCATCCACGCCAGCGGGCTGCATGGTGTGCCGCTGAACGGCGCGGTGGTGACCGCGGTGCCGCCGCTGATGGTGCCGCCGCCCAGGGTGAGGAAGCTCTGGTCGATGTGGTAGGTCTTGTTGCGCGTGCTGTGCGCCACGCCGAATTCCACGCTGGCGATCGGGCCGCTGGCGAAGCTGCGCTGCGCGGCGAGGCGCAGGTTGGCAAGGTAGTCGACGGTGTGCGGCGCGTTGATGAAGCCGGCCTGCACCACGTCGTTGCCGCCGCCCCAGCCTTGCGGATCGGTCAGCACGACGCCCTGGGTGTAGTCGAGCGTCGGGAAGAAATAGAACAGGCCGCTGTCGATCTGGTTGAAGCCGATCGTGTCGAGTGCGCCGTTGGCCGCCGTGAAGCCGGTGCCGGAGTAGCTCTCCAGGTTGATGTCGTCGCGGGTGGCGCGCGAGTAGTTGACGTCGGCGTCGATCGACCAGTTCTCGTTGATGGTGAACTGGTTGTCCCAGTTGAAGTTGTAGACCCGCGCCTTGGTGCGGTTGTAGTCGTTGCGGATCACCGGCTTGACGTTGGTGTACGCAGCGCTGGTGATGAAACCGTCCTGCACCGTGCCGCCCGGCTGCAGCTGCGCGGAGCTCCAGAACAGCGGGAACTCCATGCCCTTGGCCTGCTGCACTTCCTTGAAATCGTCGAAGGTGAGGTCGACGGTGCCGGTGTAGTGCTCGTTCGGCCGCCACTGCACGGTGGCGAGCAGGCCGCTGCGCTTCATCGAATCGGTGATGCCGTAGTTCTTCGAGCCGCCGATGACGTAGTTGCCGTTGGCGTCGGTGGGGTAGCCCCACGGCTGCTGATGCTCGATCTGCGACGGGCTGTCTTCCAGGTCCACGCCCAGCGTCACGCCCAGCGTGTTGTTGGCGAACTGGTGCACCCACACGCCGTTGACGTTGTGACCCTTGTTGCTCACGCCCGGGCCGTCGGCGAGCTGCGACATGCCGTTCCAGATGTAGCGCGCGTTGATCGCCGCCTCCGGGCCGTTCTTGTCCAGCGGGCGGATGGTATGCATGTCCACCGTGCCGGTGAGACCCTGGCCGATCAGGTTTGCCGACGGCGACAGGTGCACCACCACGTTGTCGAACCAGCTCGACGGGTACTGGTCGAACTGCACGTCGCGGTTGTTGGAGGTGGACACCTGCTGGCCGCCGTTGATCAGCGCGGTGGAGAAGTCCGGGCCCAGGCCGTGGATGGTCAGCACCTGCGGACGGCCGCTGACGGTCTGCACGGCGAGGCCGGGCAGGCGACCCAGCGCATCGGCGATGGACACGCCCGGCAACTTGCCGACCTGCTCGGCGGACACCGCCTCGACGATGGTGCTGGCGTTGCGCTTCAGCGCGGTGGAGTTCTCGATACTGCTGATGAAGCCCTTCACCTCGACTGCCTGCAGCTGCTTGGCGTTGTCCTTGGCGGAGCGGCGGCGATCCTTGTCGGCCTTGGTATCCGTCGTGGTCGCATCCTGGGTCTGGGCGTCCTGGGCCTGGGTGTCCTGCGCAGCGGTCGCGCTGCTGGCCCGCGGGGCGGCAGCGTGGGCAGGAATGAATGCGCAGAAACCGACCGATGCCAGCGCCAAGGCAAGCACGTTGTGTTTGAGTATCACCGTTGTCCCCTCCCAGGGTAAGTACTGCAGGTCTTGTGACGATCGTGATGGTCTGTTCGGAACTCGCGGGCCGCTGCCGTCGAACATGCGGCGGTCGACTCCGTGAGGCCGATGTTAGGACGGCTGCGTCGGAGCGAGCCGTTCATGCATACGTATTCATTCTGCTGCGCCGCGTCGCAAGGCCTCGCCCGGGGCGTCGCGGCCTGTCGAAGCGGCATGTCTGCGCCGGACGCTGCGCGTCGATGCCGGAGCGGCGCGAATGCAGGCGCGGCGCGGCGTGCGCCGGTTCCGGCCGCTGTTCGTTTGGACGTCCAAACGCCGTGGTAGCCACTGATGCTGCGTAGCGGCAGCGGCGATCCATGAATACGTATGCACGATCGCGGCAGGCCTGTCTGCAGCCGCTAAGCTGCTCGCCAACCCCGACAGGTTCGCCACGCGGCGTGTCCTGCAGCCCCGGGTGGCAACGGCATGGACAGGCGAATGAGCAATGCCCCGTGGTGGCGTGGCGCCATCATCTACCAGATCTACCCGCGCAGCTTTCTCGACACCGACGGGGACGGGGTGGGAGATCTGCCCGGCATCGTCGAGCGGCTCGACTACGTGGCCGAGCTTGGCGTGGACGCGATCTGGGTGGCGCCGTTCTTCAAGTCGCCGATGGCGGATTTCGGCTACGACATCGCCGATTACCGCGAGGTCGATCCGCTGTTCGGCACGCTGGAGGATTTCGACCGCCTGCTGCACAAGGCGCACGGGCTGGGGTTGAAGGTGATGATCGACCAGGTGCTCAGCCATACCTCGGCCGAGCACGCATGGTTCCGCGAAAGCCGGCAGAGCCGCGACAACCCGAAGGCCGACTGGTACGTGTGGGCCGACGCCCGGCCCGACGGCACGCCGCCGAACAACTGGCTGTCGCTGTTCGGCGGCAGTGCATGGCAGTGGGAGCCGCGCCGCGGCCAGTACTACCTGCACAACTTCCTCGCCTCGCAGCCGGACCTGAACTTCCATCACCCCGACGTGCGCGCGGCCACGCTGGACAACGTGCGCTTCTGGCTGGACAAGGGTGTGGACGGCGTGCGCCTGGACGCGATCAACTTCTGCTTCCACGACCGCCAGCTGCGCGACAACCCGCCCAAGCCGAGCGAGCAGCGCGTCGGCCGCGGCTTCAGCCCGGCCAACCCGTACGCGTTCCAGTACCACTACTACAACAACACGCAGCCGGAGAACCTGGGCTTTCTCGCCGAGCTGCGCACGCTGATGGACGGCTATGCGGACGTGGCCGCGCTGGGCGAGATCTCCTCGGAGGATTCGCTGGCCACCATGGCCGAGTACACCATGCATGGCCGCCTGCACATGGGCTACAGCTTCGAGCTGCTCACCGAGGATTTCAGCGCGGCGCACATCCGCGGCACGGTGCGCCAGCTGGAGGCGCAGATGACCGAAGGCTGGCCGTGCTGGGCCATCTCCAACCACGACGTGGAGCGCGTGCTCAGCCGCTGGGGCAACGGCGACGCCTCCGCGCAGCTGGCCAACCTGTTCACCGCGATGGTCTGCTCGCTGCGCGGCTCGGTGTGCATCTACCAGGGCGAAGAGCTGGGCCTGACCGAGGCCGACGTGCCGTACGAGTCGTTGCGCGACCCCTATGGCATCGCGTTCTGGCCGCAGTTCAAGGGCCGCGACGGTTGCCGCACGCCGATGCCGTGGAGCGACGACGACGCGCAGGCCGGCTTCAGCCATGGCATGCCGTGGCTGCCGGTGCCGGAGGAACACCGCGCCCGCGCGGTGGCGCAGCAGCAGGGTGATCCGCAGTCGGTGCTCAACGGTTTCCGCACCTTCATGCGCTGGCGCCAGGCCCACCCGGCGCTGCGCTGGGGCGACATCGAATTCCTGGACACGCCCGAGCCGGTGCTGGCCTTCCTGCGCCGGCTGCGGGACGACACCGTGCTGGTGGTGTTCAACCTCGGCGCCACGGCCACGGAGCTGGCCTTGCCTCCCCTGCCCGGGGCGGCGACCGCGCTCGACGGCCATGGCCTGCAGGCCGGCACGATGCGGGACGGCAAGCTGCACCTGCCCGGCCACGGCGCCTGGTTCGCGCGCCTTTCCGCACCCGACCACGGGTAGGAGCCCGCTCGCGGGCGATGCGCCTGCGGCGGGAATCACGAAAGCATCGCCCGCGAGCGGGCTCCTGGGCGAAGGGCGGACACGACGACGCCGCGCCGGTGACCGGCGCGGCGTCGTGTGGGGCGCTTACTTGCGCTGGTCGGCCGTCGCCTCGCGTGCGGCGCGGAACTCCGAATCCTTGCTCCAGCCCGGCCACTGGTCCGAGTTCGCCAGCTGGCTGCCGACGGTGTAGAGCAGTTGCAGGTCGCGCGCCATGCCGGTGAACGGCCAGCTCGCCTGCCACTCGTCGGAGGGCTGGTGGTAGTGCTTGGCGGTGTATTCCTTGCCCGCCGCTTCGCCCGCCTTCAGCCCGCCGTCGATGCGGTCTTCGCCCGAGCCGAACGACACCGCCGGCACGCCGCGCTTGGCGAAGGAGAAGTGGTCGGAGCGGAAGAAGTAGCCCGCTTCCGGGTGCGAGTCCGGGGTGTAGACCATGCCGAACTTCTTCGCCGTCGTGACCAGGTCGTCGAGCAGGCCGAGCTTGGCGTTGCCGGAGATGGTGAAGTCGCGGGTGGGGCCGTGCGGGTCGAGCGCGTCCATGTTGATCACGCCGGCGGTGGTGGCCAGCGGGTACAGCGGGTGGCTGGCGTAGTACTCCGAGCCGAGCAGGCCCTTTTCCTCGGCGGTGACATTGAGGAACACCACGCTGCGCTCCGGCTGCGGCGCGTGCGCGAAGGCGCGGCCCATCTCGATCAGCGCCGCGGTGCCGGTGGCGTTGTCCACCGCGCCGTTGTAGATGCGGTCGCCGGTGCCGTCGGGCAGGCCGATGCCCAGGTGGTCCCAGTGCGCGCTGTAGATCACCGTCTGGTCGGGATGCTTGCTGCCGATCACGCGCCCGACGATGTTGTGCGAGGTGATCACGCTCTTGTCGACCTTGAAATTGGCCGAGAGGCTTTCGCCCTTCAGCGCGATCGGCTTGAACGCGCGCGTCTGCGCCAGCTTCTTGGCGCTGTCGAAATCCAGCCCCGCGTGCTTGAACAGCTGCACCGCGAGGTCGCGCTGGATCCATCCTTCCAGCCGCGGGTGGGAGTCGCCCGGCTTGTCGCGCACGATGTCGAACATGGTGTTGGTGTTGGAGTTCTTCACCGTGGCCCAGCCGTAGGAGGCCGGCGCGGTCTCGTGGATCACCAGCAGGCCCAGCGCACCTTGGCGCGCGGCCTCCTCGTATTTGTAGGTCCAGCGGCCGTAATAGGTCATGGCCTTGCCGCCGAAGTCGCCCTTGCCGGTTTCGAAATCCGGGTCGTTGACCAGCACCACCGCGATCTTGCCGTGCAGGTCGACGCCCTTGAAGTCGTCCCAGTCGCGCTCCGGCGCCTTCACGCCGTAGCCGACGAAGACCAGCGGCGCATGGCTGATGTCGACCGAACTGGCGCCGTCCATCGGCGCGCGGATGGCGATCTGCTCGCCTTGGGTGAGCGGCTCGGTCTTGTCGCCGAGGGTCAGGCTGAGTTCGGGCTTGCCGATGATCTCGGTGCGCAGCAGCGGCACCGCCTGCGTCCACAGCCGCTTGCCGTCCTTGAGGTCGCCGCCCGGTTGCAGGCCGGCGGCCTTCATCTGTTCGACCACGTAGTCGATGGTGCGCGTCTCCGCCGGCGTGGCCGGGCCGCGGCCCTCGAAGGCATCCGAGGACAGCGTCTTGACCTCGTCGGAGAGGCGCTGCGTGCTGAAGGTGGGGACATCGGCGGCCTGTGCTGCGGCACAGGCGCCGATGACGAGCGCGGAAAGGAGCAATCGCTTCACGGGCAATCCGTCACATGGGGAAGGGAATCCCGATACTAGTCAACTCGCCGGTACCGGTCCATTTCCCCGCGTCCATTTCCCGCGGCCCGTGCCGCGCGGGCGCTATTCGATGCCGATCACCTTGCCGGTGTGCGCATCGATGCGCAGCTTGACCTTCTTGCCTGCCGGGTTGTCGGCCTTGGCTTTCCAGATGCCCTCGTCGAAATCCACGTCGTGCACGTCGGTGTAGCCCTGGGTGGACAGCGCCGCTTCCACGTCGTGCCTGCTCAGGTTGGAGACTGCCGTGTCGGGATAGATCTCCCCGGTGCTGGCGTCGATGCGCACGTCCAGGTCGTTGCCGTCGGCGCTGTCCGCCTCGGCCTTCCACATGCCGTCCTTGAACTTCAGGTCATGCACGTCGGTGTAGCCCTGGGCGGTGAGCCGGGCGCGTACCTGCGCTTCGGTCATGGCCTGTTGCGCGATCGCGACCTGGAAGGCACCCAGCGACAGCAGGCCGATGCCCGCGGCAAGGGCGAGGGAGGGGAACGTCGGTTTCATGGCGCACCTCGATGCTTGCGGAAAGCCCCGAGTCTTGGGCGCCGGGCGAAAACATCCGGTGAACGCGGGCGTGAATCCCCGCCAACGGTTCAGCAAGGTGATCGGCCATGCCGCAAACGCGACGCCGCCGCCCGGTGTGAGCCGGACGGCGGCGCGCGGGTGGATCAGACGGTGTCGATCAGTCCGGGTCGATCGACCCGGGTCGACACCCGCGCATCAGAGCGCGGCGTCCTTCAGCTTCTTCAGCGGACGCACCTTGACCTTCACCGTGGCGGGCTTGGCCGCAAACACCTGCTCCTCGCCGGTGAACGGGTTCTTGCCCTTGCGCTTCGGCTTGGCCGGCACCTTGACGGCGTTGATCTTGAACAGGCCGGGCAGGGTGAACTGGCCCACGCCCTTCTTGTGCACCGAAGCGAGCACGGCCGACTCCAGGCCGGCGAGCACGGCCTTGACCGTCTTCGCGTCGACGTTGGCCTGGGCGGCGACGTGGGCGATCAGCCCGGACTTCGACAGGCTCTCGCCGATCGGCTTGACCGGCGCGGCGGACTTGGCGGCGGCAGGCTTCTTGGCAGCCTTGGCGGGAGCTTTCTTGGCAGTGGTTTTGGTAGCCATTAGTTGATCTCGATAGTAGGAAACCCCGGCTTTCTGGGCTCGGAGGCCTTGCGGCCCGCACAATGTAGCGAAAATTTAGGGGTTTGACGCAACTGTGGCGCCTCAAGCGCGAATTTTTATTCGCGGTGTGGCAGGCGCGGCGGCGCGCAGGTGCGCGGCGGCAGTTCATCCACGCCCGCTGCACGCGGCACCGGTATGCTCCCCGCTCGCTTGTCTGCCGGCTTGTTGCCATGATGAAAACCTCCGTTTCCCGTTGGCTCCCTGGCCGGATCACGCGCGATCGCGCGAGTGGCGGGCGAGGCTCGCGGTGGTCGTGGCGGGCGATGATCGCGCTGCTCGCGCTGGCGCCCGTGGCGTGGGCCGCGACGGCTGCGGCGCCGGTCACCCTGCGCTTTTCCGGCACCGCGCCGGGCAGTGCGCTGCCCGAGGGCTGGAAGGCCTATGCGATGTCGCGGCATCGTCCGATCGCGCGCATGGCGATCGTGCGCGACGGCGGCGACAGCGTGTTCAACATCGACGCCAACCACGCCGCCGGCGCCATCGCCCATGCACTGGACCTGCCCGCCGCCAGCACGCTGACCTGGCGCTGGAAAGTCGACCGCAGCGTGGCGGCGGCGGACATGTCCAGGAAGCAGGGCGACGATTTCGCCGCGCGCGTCTACGTGTTCTTCGACGTGCCGCGCTCCAGTCTCTCGTGGCTGCAACGCATGAAACTGAAACTGGCCAGCCGCTCGCTCGGCCACGCCATGCCCACGGCGGCCCTGTGCTACGTGTGGGACAACCGCCACCCGATCGGCACCATCGCGCCCAGTCCGTTTTCGCCCCTGATGCGCACCATCGTCCTGCAGAGCGGCAACGCCCGCGCCGGCACCTGGCAAATGCAGCACCGCGATCTTGCCGCCGACTACCTGGCCGCGTTCGGCCGCCCGGCACCGCGCGTCACCGGCATCGCGCTCTCCGCCGACACAGACAACACCGGCGGCCACGTACAGGCCTGGTTCGGCGACGTGACGCTCACGCCGGCCGCGTCGAAACCCAAGCCGTAGGGCGGGCACCGCCCGCCGGCCGCTTCGCGGCATGACGATGGCGGGCCGTGCCCGCCCTACGATTTCGGCTTGGCCAGACGGCGCGGCTTGGCTTGCGCGGCGACGATCAGTTCCTGCAGGTAGGCGATGCCTTCCTCCTCGGGGAAGAAGGCGACCACGTCGGCCACGCTGAGTCCGTAACGTTTGCGCAGGGCGAGGAACTCCTCGCGGGCCTGCGCCAGACGCTGCTCGGCAGCGGCTTTCTTGCCGAGCGGCCCGGACGGAGCGGGCGACTGGGTCTTGCGTTCGAGTTGGGCGAGTTCTTCCTGGAACTGGCGGAAGTCGTACTTCGAGGCGGTCATCGGGTCACTGTTCGGGGCGGGGGCCGCGCATTTTCGCATGGCCGCCGCGCCGGCGGCTCGCGTCCTCAGGCGGCGCTGCGGGCGCCCCAGTTCGTGCCGGCGGAACGGCCGCGGTGACGTGCCGCGGCATACGCTCGTGAAAAACGCGCGGCGCAGCTGTCGTCCTTCGTCACCTCCGCCGGGGCTGCGGCGACCCTCGGTGCGGGTTCGCCAGCAATGGCGGGCGCGGGCTGCGATGGGCCGGAGCAGGCATGCTGCAAGGCTTGCTGCAAGGCCTGCTCGCCGGCCTGCCCGGTCAGCGCCATGCGGCACGCGGCGTGGCGCATCAGGAAATGGATCGCCAACTCTTCCGGCGAATTCGGCGCGGTGCGATCGATGACTTCTTCCATGGCTGCTTCTCGATGACGGAACCGGGGCGGTTCACTGAAACCAGCAGCAGAAACCGTGCCAAGTGAGAACTGCGTCACAAGATCGGGCCTCGTCGACCGCGGTCCTCCGAACTGAATCGCCCCGGGTTCTGAGGAGGCTCCCACTCTTGAGAGGATGGAGCCATGAACAAGTCCACGAAGTTTTCCCCTGAGGTCCGCGGGCGCGTGGTGCGCATGGTGCAGGAGCACCGCGGTGAGTACCCATCGCTGTGGGCCGCCGTGGAGTCGATCGCTCCGAAGTTTGGCTGCGTGCCGCAGACGTTGCTGAGCTGGGTCCAGCGGCACGAGATCGACAGCGGCGTACGCGAGGGCGTGACCACCGCCGAAGCGAAGCGCGTGAAGGAGCTGGAGCGCGAGAACAAGGAGCTGCGCCGGGCCAACGAGATCCTGAAGCTGGCCAGCGCTTTTTTTGCCCAGGCGGAGCTCGACCGCAAACTCAAGTCCTGAGGGCCTTCGTCGACGCGCATCGCGCCACGTTCGGGGTCGAGCCGTTCTGCAAGGTATTGCAGATCGCCCCGTCGGGCTATCGGCGGCATGCCGCGCAGGTGCGTGAACCGCACCGCCGCTGTGCCCGGTCCAACCACCACCGCCTGCTCGGATCAATCGGCTATATCCCCCCCCGGCAGAGGCCGAGGCAAGCCTTGGTCTCAACTTGCAAGCGCAACACCCGGTGAGAATTTCGCCATCTCCTCGGCCAGGGCTTCCTCCGGGGTTCTCCATCCCAGCGTTTGCCTCGGCCGGCCGTTGAGCAGGCGGGCGATGTCGTTGAGCAACGTCTGGCTGGCAATCGACAGGTCGCTGCCCTTGGGCAGGAATTGGCGCAACAGCCCGTTGGTGTTCTCGTTGCTGCCGCGCTGCCACGGCGCATGCGGATCGCAGAACCAGATGTCCATCTTCAACCGCTGGCTCAGCTCCCGGAAGTTGGCCATCTCGCTGCCGCGATCGTAGGTCAGGCTCTCGCGCAGGAAGGCCGGCAGCTTCTTCATCTGGCGAGTGAAGCCTTCCACCGCATCCGCCGCTGTGCAGCCGTCCATGCGACAGAGCACCACGAAGCGTGTCTTGCGTTCCACCAGCACGCTACCGCAGAGCGGTTGTAGGCGCCCTTGATGAAGTCGCCTTCCCAGTGGCCGGGCGCCAGACGATTCTCAATGTGTTCCGGTCGATTCTCGATCCGCAGCGCTTCCGGCACAAAGCTGCAGGCCGAGGCCGTTGTCCTGCGGCGCCCACGCCTGGGCTTCGACTGGCGCAGCGCGGCGACCATGCCCTGCTTCAGCGCGCCTCGCGGCTGGGCGTAGATGGTCGCGTAGATCGTTTCGTGGCTGACCAGGCCGGGGCGTTCGGACTCGGGCATCTGGCGCAGTCTGGCGGCAATCTGCTGCGGCGACCAGCGGGAGAACACAAGCCGATCGTGGACGTGCTGGTAGAGCGCCGTGCCGGGCGTCAGCAGCAGCGAGCGCCGACTTGCGCCGCGACGTTCGCGATAGCCTTCAGCAGCCCGCGTCGCGTCGTACATTCCGGGCCCGGCGCGCCGCAGCTCACGCGAAAGAGTCGACGGCGAACGGCCCAGCCGGCGAGCAATCGAGCGTAGGCTGCTGCCGTTCTGGCGCTCGATCATGATCATCGCGCGATCTTCGGGACTCAGGTGATGGTAGGTTCTGCGCATGGCAACGCCTTGATATGGGGGCGTTGCACTTGGAAGTTGAGTCTAAGAGCTACTACCGGCAACTCGCCAGTCAGGCAGCCCCCGTGGAGGTCTGACTTAAACCAAACAGCCTCCACGGAACCCGGGGCGATTCAAACCGTCTAGGTCGCCAACTAGCTTTGACCCCCGCCGCGAGGTCTCGAAACCTGAGATCCAAATCGCCCTATGATCTGGCGCATCATCTTTTAGCTCCGTTGAGAATTCGCTCGGTCATGAGGTGCGACCCGAGGTTTGCTCGCTCACCTGGTTGCAGCCATCTACGCAAGGAAGGTCATATGAATCGTCAGAATGAATCGACCCACAGCACCGTCGTGCTTCCGGATCTCCTAGATAAAGTCATAGAGCGGGGGATCACCAACGTCCGTCGCAAGCTCGTGGCGGGCTACAGGAACAAGAAGAACTCTCGCCCCAACGCGAAAACTTCTGATCCTGGGGCCGTGCTCTCAGATACGTTGGACGCGACAGGCGCATCCAGTGTGCTGGAGGTTGCTCAGCGAGGACAGGCATGGAAAGAAGTGATCACGAAGTCATTCGTGAGTGGCATTTCGTCCATCACGACGATCAAGTTTGACGGCGCGTTTACCGTGAAAGGTGGCGTCGCCGAAGGCATGCGCGACATGCCGAATGCGCCTGGGGTTTATGTCGTCTTTGACAAAGAAAACCGGCCTGTCTATGTGGGAGATAGCACGAAGCTGGGCAAGCGCTGGGTCGCTGGTCATATGAACGACTATCGGCGGGGCAGACGGATGGGCAAGCCCTACAAATTGGATAGCGTGCTGGAGGAGGGGTGCACAGTGCGGTGGATTGTCATGGGATCTAAGGAAACCGCAGCTGCATTGGAAGCTCACCTTATCCGGGAGCATAAGCCCGCGATCAACAGTCGCGAAGAGCTTCTGACGGAACAGGGCACCCGCAGCAACCAGGAGGGGAAGAAGATCAAGGATTCATCCGGAAGCACTGCAAAGCTGGTTGGTGGTGCGGCAAAGGAAGGCTTGGCTAACATGTCTTTCGCGATACTTGAGCAATTGGCTGATGCTATTTGTTTTGCGCTAAAGGATGAGCTTGCGGACATCTGCTTCGGAGAAGGGAAGCCAACGCTTGCCGAGCGTGTGGAAAGATTTCTGCGCAAGGTTTTCGAGGCCGTTAAGGGTTTGGTGACGTCCGCGATGCAGTTGCTTTCTGGGCTCATCGAGTTCGTGGTTAATGCATTGTCCAAGGCCATCGCTGAGGTTTATGCGCTCGTGAGGAACCTCTGCGATCTCGCCAAAGGCGCATGGGATCTCTATCGAGGTTCGAAGACCATGAGTCGGGAAGAGCTCATCGTCAAGATCTCTGAGACGGTCCTCGTCAGCGGCATGTTGGTCTTCTGGGACGCGATCGACCCTCTTATCGAAACACAGCTGACTGCCTTCGTTGGACCGTTCGCGCCCTACCTGGCGGCCTCGCTAACCGCAATTGGCTTTGGTGTCAGCAGCTACTGCTTGAGAAAAGTCATTCCCGCGGCGGTGGCTTACATCGTCAATCTCAAAACCGGCTGGCATGACGCTCTAGACGCGGCTCGGGACGCGGTTGACCAATTGGTGATCGTGGCTCAACAGGAAATGATCCTCATGGGTGTGGCACGCGAATATTATGAGTCGACGCAAGGGTTTGTCATGGCGACGATAGAAAGCACGGCTGTTCTGCGGGAGCACACGTCAATCAAGCGTCTCGATATGCGCCATTTGGTGGCGCTCCCGTACGACAAGCCAGAGGCTCAGCCATGAGCGAAGTGATTACTCCCAAGCTGGTCAAGCTCGCAGAGCCAGAATGCGTGGATGCATCGGTGACTCCAGCAGACGCTGAGGCCCCTTCGGCAGGGGACGCCCTGGTCCAGTTTGAGGGGCACCTGAACAATCTCGCCGAATCTATGGCCTCAGTGGAGGGCGCTGGCAAGCTGGCTGACTCCTATCAGAACAAGGGGGCTTTCACCCTGTTCATAGGCTCGTTTACCGGCACCGGTCAGAAGGACCTCGCTCGCATGGTCGGGCAGCTGGCGGGGAGCCTCCATACGACACAATTAGCTCTCGAACTGGTGATGAAGATGCAGATCCGCAAGAATGCGGTTCTGCGTGATTTCCACGATGCACTGACCCGGAAAATCGAAAATCTCGCTGCGGATTCGACTACGCTTGACGCCAATCAACGCGAGGCTGCGATCTTCATCCTCACCGAGTTGCGCCGGCACGTTGAAGAGCAGATGGCTCACCGGGCCATGGTCGAGGCACATGACGATCAGCTGCAGGCGCTAGGTGCGCAACTGCGTTCCACCAGTGAGTTGCTCGTCGAGAGCGAGGCCAAGGCTGCGCACGAAATCGCTGGCCTCAAGTCAAACTTAGCTCGATCTGAGCAGGCTTGTGCTCAGGCCATTCAGCGGATCTCGCTACTTGAAGATGCCCTGCGTCCGATGCACACGTTCTGGGGCAAAATGTTGCGCTACGCATTACCAGTGGCTTCCTTGATCTTGGCAGGTGTAGCGTTGGACATTGTTGTTGCTCATGGGTAGCCGTCGCGGCAGTCCAATCGCGTGTTTTGCGACGAGGTTGCACCAAGATCCCCCTAGTTGAGCGGGATTGGCCTGCCCATGAAAGGAGAGCTCATATGTTTCGCATCATCGGCGCCGCTGTGGTCTATGGATTCGCGCTATTCGGATTGGCAACCTATCTTCAAAAATCATCGTGTCCTGTCGAGTGATGGCAGTCAGGCACTACGATACAAGGGCGCCCGAGGGCGCCCTTTCTCTTTCAAAAGATGATCCGTTCGCGCTGGTCAATCGCGGTTTGTAAGGCGACCGCATGCTTTGACTTCGCTTCTTGGACCTGCAGCGCTGGCGCAGGCAGGAAAACGACCCGAGTCTTTGTTTTCGTGTAGACCCGACGTCCCCCCGCTTTGAGTAACGGGACCGTTTGGAGTCCGAGGTCAAAGGGGATGGAATCGAACCGCCGACACGGGGATTTCCAGGGGACGCGCTTGACGCAATTAGTCACTGTATCCCTGCTAAGAAGTTCAGAGATGCGACACTCCCGAGACCCGTCCTCAGCCTGATTCCCTCGTTTGGGGACCATGCCTGCAAATGCGATCCGTCGAGCTGGGGAACACTCATCCGAGCTGGGGAACGGGGAGGGGGACAGGGGGACCACAAACAAAAAAGCCCACTGGGCAAAGTGGGCTAAGTTGTTGATTTACATGGTGGCCGGGGACGGAATCGAACCGCCGACACGGGGATTTTCAATCCCCTGCTCTACCAACTGAGCTACCCGGCCGGGAACCTGGCGATCAAGCACAACCGGGTGGGTTGCCGTTGATGCGTGGAGCCGTGCATTAGACCCAAAGTGTGCGGAATCGTCAAGACGCGGAAGGCGGCGGGGTGAAGCCAGCGGCATGGTCGACCTCGCCGCCGAAGAGGAATTTCTCCATCTGCTCGCCCAGGTACTGGCGCGATTTCGCGTCGAGCGGGTTGAGCCGGTATTCGTTGATCAGGGTGGTCTGGTGGGCCAGCCATTGCTGCCACGCGGGCTTGGAGATCTCGGCATAGATGCGCTGGCCGAGGGGGCCGGGCCAGGGTGCGAAGTCGAGCCCTTCGGCGTCGACGTGGAGCTTGCTGCAGTGGATGGTGCGGCTCATCGGTTCATTCCTGTGCGCCCGCGCGAAAAGCGCGCGGGTACGGCGGGGGAGTGTGCGATGCGCGCGGGGTCGGGTCGCTGATCTGCGGCAAGCGGAGTGGCCGACACGGCGCATTCGCGACGAGTGCGCATTATCGGCGATGGGCGCGGGCTTGTCGCGCGGGGGTGTGTGACAAACCCCCGGCGGTGGCCCGGTGTGCGGT
This sequence comes from Rhodanobacter sp. UC4452_H20, assembly GCF_052978205.1. The sequence goes on from NZ_CM129662.1 coordinate 135,694, forward strand.
CAGGCGGCCTGCTTGCCGTTGGCGGAGGCGAACACCTGGTCGGCCCACTGCGTGGCGCCCAGGTAGATCGAGGCCATGCTCATGATGCGCTGGGGCGTGGCCATGCCGCTGGTCATTTCGCCGGCTTCCCAGGCGATGATCTGCTTGAGCAGGGTGCCGTAGGGACCGCTGCGGTCGGTCAGCGCGTCGCTGACTTCCGGCACCAGCCGCAAGTGGCTGAGCAGGAAATCCATCGGTGCGCACATCAGCGTGTCCAGCAGCGAGAACAGGCCCACGGTGAAGGCGGTTTCAGGCGAGATGGCCGAGTTGCCGGCGGCGAATTTCTCGCACATGTGCGCACGGATCAGCGCCGCGCGCAGCAGCTCGGGCGGGTGGTCGTCCATGCCGCACAGGGACATCGTCTCGATCCAGTTGCGCATGCGCGTGACGCCGAAGAAGATCGCCGCCTGCTGCACCGACTTCAACTGGCGCGGCAGGGCGAAATAGGCGGAGTTCACGCAGCTGAGCAGCTTGTAGCTCAGCACGGCGTCGTCGCGGATGATGTTGCCCAGTTCCACCGGCCCGGGGTTCTTTTCCTGCAGCGCGCCCATCAGCCGCAGGATGCTCATGCGGTTGGCGGTAAGCACCGGCACGGCGACGGGCTGCGGGATCAGCAGGAACCGTCCCTGGATCGCCTGCACCTGCAGCTCCAGGCAGCGCTCGTAGGTGGGGTGGTCGTTGACCTGGCCGATGACCACGCGGATGCCGCGGGCGAACAGGTACTCGGTGCGCTCCTTCAGCGTCTCCGGCGTCAGCCGGCTGGCGTCCAGCCGCACCAGTTGCACGATCTGCAGCAGCGCCTGCAGCTGGCGGCTGCTTTCCGGGTCGATGTCGCCGGCTTCCAGCAGCAGCTGGCAGCCGCGTTCGGCCATCTGCTGCAGGCGCTTCATCAGCGCCGCGTCGTCGGCCACCGAAGGTTGCAGCACCACGCCAAGGCGCGGCTGGTGCAGCAGCACGTCGGAGTCTTCGGGCAGCAGTTCGGCTGGCAGGTTGAGGAAGGCGCGGTTGCCGCGCACCAGCCGGGTCAGCGCGCCGTCGGTGATGGTGGAGAGCACGCTGCGCAGCAGGTTCTGCTCGTCACCCGGCTCGCAGTGGAAGACGATTTCATAGGCGAACAGGTTGCGCTCGCGGTCGAGCATCGGCGTGCGCAGCACCGGCAGCGGCGTGGCCAGCGGAACGAGTGCCGAGGCGGGGGGCTGTTCGGTGGCGCTGGCGTGTTTCGGGGAGGCGACGGGGGAGGCGTGGAGATTGCTCATGGTCGGTCATCGCATCGGTGCGGGGCCAGCCGGCGCCGGCCGTGTGGTCAGTGGGGGTGTCGCCTGCGGGGACAGGTGGCAGCGAAGGGGTGGGATGTCGCGTTCATGCGGCGGCCAGCGATTTGGAGCGCAGGCTGCCGTGCAGTTCGCCGCCGCTGCCATAGAGTTCGCCTTCGCCGGCGTGGCCGGTGAGGATGGCCAGCGCCTGGCGCAACTGGGCCAGCCGCTGGTTGACCAGGCTGCCGTTGCGCAGGTTCAGCGCGTGGCAGTGGCGCAGCACCTGCAGGATCTGCGCCCAGCGCGATTCGCGCGATGCGTCGCTGACCGGCTGCTGGCGCTGCAGCAGCCGACGGTCGGCGTCGAGTTGCTCCAGTTGCTGCATCAGCGCCTGCTTGCGGTTGCCCGCCGCGTCCAGCGCTGCCGCGTCGGCGATGTCCAGCGCGGCACGCTCGGCTTCCAGCGTGGTCTGCAACTGCTCGGCACGCTGCTGCATCTCGTCCAGAACGGACGCGAGCGCATCGTTCAGTTCGTGCTGCAGCGGCTGCCTCATGCCTTGTCCGTGCCGCCGAGTTGCTGATCCATCGCCAGCAGGCGTTCGGCGATCTTGCCGGCGTCGATCTTGTAGCTGCCGTCGGCGATGGCCTGGCGCACCTGTTCGACGCGTTTGGCGTCGATCGGCGAGGCGTCGCCCAGCCGGGCGACCTCCTGCAGTGCCCGCGCCGAATCGGTCAGCTTGAGCTGATCGGCGTTGCGTGGCGCCGCGACCGAAGCCTCCGGCGCGGCGGCTGCATTGGCCGAGGTGCCGCTGCCCGTGCCGCTGCCGGCCTGCGGCAGCTTCGGCAAACCGTTGTTGGTAATCGTCGTGTTCATGGAACCCGTCCCGCTGGAGTGTGCCCTGTGACTGGATAATCGGCCGCTGTCCGGAAAACTTTAGCAGCCCGTCGAAAAATCGACCGGGCCGCGACCGTCGCTCGCGCCGTGGCGCAAGTGACTGATTTTCATGGTTCGAATGAGGGGTGTCGGTTTCATGGCAGGGCCACCACCACGCCCGGCGCGCTGACCATGGCGTCGATCACCCGCCCCGATGCCGCGTTGCGCACGCGCAGGCGGGCGCCGTTGTCGCCGCTGCCCAGCGCCACGCCTTCGGCGCGCACCGAGATGCCTTCGAGCTGCGCCAGCACCTGCACGTGGTCGCCCGCGCGCACCATGCGCCGCCCGCCCAGGCTGCCGGGACTGAGCACGCTGCCGCGCGCCAGTGCGCGCGAAAGCGTGCGGCCGGCGATCTGCTCGAGGTTGTCCAGGTAGCCGTAGCCGAGGCGGGTCACGTCGCGTTCCTCGACGTGCACGTCGGCGGCGCCGATGCCGTCGCCGCGCAGCAGCGCGCGGCTGCTTACCAGCACCTGGCGAAACACCTGCAACTGGATCGGCACGCGCACGATCCAGCCGCCGGGCTGCGGGCACTGCACCGGCACGGTCATGCGCGAGCGCGGCTGTGCCTGTTCGGAAACGAGCGCGCGCAGCGGCTCGCTGCATGCGTCCAGTTGCAGGCGCGTGTCCAACGGCTCGGTGCTGACCACGACGCGGCTGCCGGGTCGGCTGTAACGATCTTGCATCGCCTGTTTGGCTGCCGCGCGCACGCTGTCGAGCGACTGCGTGGCAGCGGCATGCGCGGTGGCGCTGCCCAGCAACGCGACCAACCCGACGGCGGCGAGGGCGGCGCGCAGGGTCATGCGTCGGCCAGCAGGGCGTCGAGCTGGGCCAGCAGGGCGTCCTGGCCCGCTTCGAGTTCGCGTGCCACGGCGCCGGCCTGGTCGAGTTGCCCGGCGCCGAGCAAGGTGATGAAGCGCTGGCCCTGTTCGCCCAGTTGGGTGCCGGCATCGCCGAGCGCGGCGCCGTTGTCGCTGCCGCGACGCAGCCGGGCGAGCCGCTGCACGCCGCTGACCAGGGCGTGGGTGTCGAACCAGCGCCGGTCCAGCGCGGCCGGTTCGAGCAGGGCCAGGCTCATCGCCTGGCGCAGGTTCATGGCCGCTTCGCGCACGGTCAGGCTGAGGCTGGCCGGGTCGTTGCCGCTTTCGCCTTCCAGCCAGTCCAGGCCCAGGCGATGCGCCAGCAGGGCAGCGCGATGGAGCGATTCGGATTGGCGCCGCGCCTCGCTGCTGCGTCGCTGCGAAGCGCCCAGTGCCGCCTGCGCGGTGGTGGCGCGCGCGTGTTGCGCGTCGTGACCCTGTTGCAGCTTGCGGATGCGTTCGCTGGCGGTACGCAGGGTGGCGCTGCCTTCGCCCAGCTGGTTGCTGCACTGGCTCACGCCGACCTGGGCGCGCTTGAGCTGCTGCAGGCCGTGGTTGACGTCGCCATCGAGCTGCAGCGAGAAATCGCCGATGGAGACGGTGACGGTCTCGATTTCAGTGGTGGTCAGCGCGGTTTTCTCGGCCAACTGCTTGACCTCGTCGGCCACCACCGCGAAGCCGCGCCCGGCCTCGCCGGCGCGGGCCGCCTCGATGGCGGCGTTCAGCGCCACCAGGTTGGTCTGATGGGCGATCTCCTGCACGGCGCCGGTCAGCTTGCGTATCTGCGCGACCTGTTCGGCCAGCTTGCTCTGGTTGCGGTTCATTGCGCTGAGCGCGCTGCGCAGCAGGCGCAGCTGGCCGTCCAGCTCGCTGACGCCGTCGGCGCCGACGCTGCCGGCGTGGCTGGCCTGCTCCAGGTCGGCGCCCAACTGCTGCAGGGCCGTCGAGATCCCGGCGCTGCCATCCGTCAAGCGATCGACGCTGGCGCGGCTTTCGGCGGCGGCCTGGTCCAGTGCGGTCTGCTCGCGCGCCAGTTGTTGTGCGGCGCCGAGCACGAGGCCTTGCTGTTCCATGGTCTGCAGCGCCACCGCCGACGGCGGCCGACTGGCGGCGCGCGCCAGCAGCGGCGCCAGTACCGCGGCGGTGCGCGGGTGGCGGTGTCGCAGCACGGCGAGCTCGGCGTCGTCCCCCTGGGCGGCGGCTTTCACCAGGGCGGCAATGTGCTGTTTGAGAAGAAAGCTCATGGTGCTGGCATCGACTCGCAAAGGAATGGAATGGCTGCTGCATCGGCCACAGGTGTCGAAGCTTGAGCAAGCAATCCGCATGCCAGTGGGTGCGGCGATGTGATCACCCCACCACTGGGGGCGGGCTTTGCCGGCTAAAGGCGGGGCATGCCCGGCCGATAGCGCAGCAGACGGTCGCGTGGCGGCCGCGCTTGCCGAGGGAGGCCGCATGGCCGGCACATTGCTGGAGAAAGTGGAGCAGCACACGCGGCTGGCCGGGCACAACCGGGTGGCGATGCTGTTGTTCCGGCTGGGCGACCAGCAGTTGTTCGGCATCAACGTGTTCAAGGTGCGCGAGGTGCTGCGCCGACCGCCGATGGAGCGCCTGCACGGCGTGCACGAGTTGATCGCGGGCAGCTGCGATTACCGCGGGCAGACCATTCCGGTGATCGATCTGGCTGCCGCGCTGGGTTACGCGCCGCTGCGCGAGGTGGAATCGGCGCACCTGATGGTGACCGAGTTCAACCGCTCGGTGCAGGGTTTCCTGGTGGCCGACCTGCAGCGCATGGTGCATTGCGCGGGCGACGCGATGGCAGCGCCGGCCAGTGCGCTGGGGTTCGGTTCGCGGGTGAACGCGGTGACCCGGGTCGATGGCGCGCTGCTGGCGGTGGTCGACGTGGAGCACGTGCTGGCCAGCATCGACGCACCGCCGGCCGAGCTGTCGGCGGGGCTGCAGCGCGAGGCCAGCCATCGTTCGCTGGCGTCGCGGCGGGTGATGGTGGTGGACGATTCGGGCATCGCGCGGCGGCGGCTGGTCAACCTGTTCAAGCAACTGGGCACCGATTGCGTGGTGGCCAAGGACGGGCGCGAGGCGCTGGAGCGGCTGCTGGAGCTGGCCGCGGGCGACCCGGCGCAGGCGATCGAACTGGTGGTATCGGACATCGAGATGCCGCGACTGGACGGCTATGCGCTGACCCGCGCGATCCGCGAGGCGCCGACGCTGCGCCGGATCAAGGTGCTGTTGCACAGCTCGCTCAGCGGCATGTTCAACGAGGGCATGGTGAAGGAGGTCAAGGCCGACCGCTTCGTGGCGAAGTTCCACCCCGACCAGCTGGCGCAGGCGGTGATGGAGTTGCTGCCCGAACCCGTCGCCGCGCCGCAGGCGGCAACCGGCTGACGCCGGGCACGCGGCGCCGGGGCCGCGTCAACAAACCGTCTTTCGCCGCGGCATCTGCCTGACGGCGCCGCGCGACATGCGCGGAATTCGAGCTGCCGCAAGGCTTCCCGGCCCGTGGCATGCAATTTGCCTTTCGCTTCCGTGCAGCAGTGCATGCGGAGCGAAACGATGAACCCGTCCACCCCCAATCTGTTCGGCATCCATACCCGGGCGCTCGACCTGTGGCAGCGCCGTACCGAAGTGCTGGCCAACAACCTGGCCAATGCCGACACGCCCGGATACCTGGCGCGCGACGTGGATTTCCGCAAGGTGCTGGCCACGGCCAGCGACGCGGCGAACGGCGTGACGCTGGAAACCGACGCGCCGGGCCAGATCGCCGGCGCCGGGCGCAGCGCCGAGGCGCTCGCCTACCGCGTGCCGACCCAGCCCGGCATGGACGGCAACACCGTCGATGCGCAGGTGGAGCAGGCCGCGTTCGCCGCCAACGGCGTGCATTACCAGGCCAGCCTGTCGTTCATCACCGCGCAGATCCGCATGTTGCGGATGGCGATCAACGGAGGCCAGGGCTGATGTCGATGTTCTCCATCTTCAGCGTGGCCGGCTCCGGCATGGCCGCGCAATCGACCCGCCTCAACACGGTGGCCAGCAACCTGGCCAATGCCGACAGCGTGGCCAGTTCGCCCGAAGCGGCCTACCGCTCGCGCGAGCCGCTGTTCGCGACTGTCCGCAACCAGCAGGGCGCCGGCGATCCGAACGCGCCCGGCGACGGCGTGCAGGTGCTCGGCGTCACCGAGAGCCAGGCGGCGATTCCCCGCCGCTACGAACCGGGCAACCCGCTGGCCGATGCCGACGGCTACGTCTATGCGAGCAACGTCAATCCGGTCGACGAGCTGGTCAACATGATTTCCGCTTCGCGCTCCTACCAGAACAACGTCGAGGTGATGAACTCGGCGCGCCAGCTGCTGCAGAAGACCCTGGACCTGGGCAAGTGAGGCGCCTGCACATGAATCACCTTCAGTCCGCCACGAGGAACCACGCATGAGCGACATGGCGATCGGCAATGCCGCCAGCGCGGCGAAGGCAGCCAGCCTGGGCAAGGAGAAAACCCTGGGCCAGGCCGACTTCCTGAGCCTGCTGGTGCAGCAGATGCGCAACCAGGACCCGACCAAGCCGATGGATTCATCGCAGATGGTCAGCCAGCTCGCGCAGATCAGCCAGGTCTCGGCGACGCAGGCGTTGCAGGCCTCGTTCGACGATCTCGGCAAGTCGCTGCAGGGCAACCAGATCCTGCAGGCGAGCGGGATGATCGGCCGCGATGTGGTGGTGCCCGCCGAGGCCGGCACGCTGGCCGCGGGCGGCATGGACGGCGCGGTCAACGTGCCCGACGGCGGCGGCCAGGTGTTCGTCAAGATCACCGACGCCAGCGGCACCGTGCTGCGCACGATCGACCTGGGCAAGCCCGCGGCCGGGTTGGTGCGCTTCCACTGGGACGGCATCGGCGACAACGGCGAGGCGCTGGCGCCGGGCACCTACGGGCTGGCCGCGCAGGCCGGCAACACCGCCGTGGCGACTTACGTCAGCGGCAAGGTCACCGGCGTGGGCATGACCGGCGCCGACGGCACCTATCTGGACGTGGATGGTTTTGGCGGGGTCCTGCTGAGTCAGGTCGCACAGATCAACTGACGACCTCAAGGGTCGCAACCGAACGAGGAAATGCTCCGATGGCATTCAACATTGCACTGAGCGGTCTGAACGCCGCCTCGAAAGATCTCGAGGTCACGGCCAACAACATCGCCAACACCGGCACCACCGGTTTCAAGGGCTCGCGCGCGCAGTTCGCCGAGCTGTTCAGCGCGGCCGGCCCCAACTTGAGCTCCAGCCAGGTCGGCAGCGGCGTGCGGCTGACCAACGTGGCGCAGCAGTTCACCGCCGGCAGCGTGGAGACCACCAACAACAGCCTGGATTTCGCCCTGAGCGGCGAGGGCTTCTTCACCATCCGCGACGGCAAGGGCTACTCCTACACCCGCGCCGGCGCCTTCCAGAAGGACCAGAACGGCTACGTGATGAACGCCAACGGCCAGCGCCTGCAGGTGTTCCCGCCGGTGGCCGGCGGCGGCTTCGACACCAGCACCATGACCGACCTGCAGCTGTTCACCGCGCAGAACGCGGCCAAGGCCACCAGCTCGGTGCAGATGGCCTTGAACCTGCCTTCCGACGCCACGCCACCGGCCACCGCCTTCGACCCGCTGAACGATCCGTCCAGCTACAACCAGGCCACGCCGTTCACCGCCTACGACTCGCTCGGCGCCACCCACAACGGCGTGGTGTATTTCGTCAAGGACGCGGCGGCCAACGTGTGGAACGCCAACCTCTACATCGACGGCACCGCGGTCGGCACGCCGCAGACGCTGACCTTCGGCAGCAACGGCAGCCTGGTTGCCCCTGCCAACGGCCAGCTCGCGTTCCCCGCCGCGGCGGTGAGCCCGGGTGCCGACCCGATGCAGCTGACCCTGGACATGACCAAGGCCACCCAGTTCGGCAACGCCTACGCCGCCAGCGCGATCAACCAAGACGGCTATCCCACCGGCATCCTGTCCAGCATCGACGTGTCGCGCGAAGGCGTGGTGCAGGCGAAGTATTCCAACGGCCAGAGCACCGCGCTGGGCCAGCTGGCGATCGCCCAGTTCAGCAATGAACAAGGCCTGCGCCAGCTCGACAACACCAACTGGGCGGCCTCGTACGACTCCGGCACGCCGGTGATGGGCGCCGCCGGCAACGGCACCTTCGGCAGCGTGCAGGCCGGCGCGCTGGAGGCCTCCAACACCGCCGACCTCACCGCGCAGCTGGTCAACATGATCAAGGCGCAGCGCAACTACCAGGCGAATGCGCAGGTGATCTCCACCGACAACCAGCTGACCCAAACCATCATCAACATTCGCAATTGAGGGAATGGGGAATAGGGAATGGGGAATCGGAAGAGCGGATCACCGCACCTTGCCTGCTCCTCGTTCTCTACTGACCACACCCGGGAATCCACATGGACAGATCGCTTTACGTAGCCATGACCGGCGCCACGCAGATGATGCGGGCGCAGTCCGAGGTGGCGCACAACCTGGCCAATGCCGACACGGTCGGCTTCAAGGCGCAGCTGTCGGCGTTCCAGCCGCTGGTGATCCAGGGGCCGGGGCTGGCCACGCGGGTCAACGGCGTGGCGCACGGGCTGGGCGTGGATCTGCGCGAGGGCGGCCAGATCGAGACCGGTCGCACGCTGGACGTCGCCGTGCAGGGCACCGGCTGGATCGCGGTGCAGGGCGCCGACGGCAGCGAGGGCTACACCCGCGCCGGCGAACTGCGGCTGACGCCGGACGGCCTGCTCACCGACGCGCGCGGCAACCTGGTGCTGGGCGAGGGCGGTCCGATCAGCGTGCCGCAGAGCAGCCAGATGAACATCGGCGCCGACGGCACCGTGTCGGTGGTGCCGATGGGCCAGTCGCCGGAAACCATCGCCGCGGTGGGCCGGATCAAGCTGGTCAACCCGCCGGTCGACCAGCTCGCGCTGGGCAGCGACGGCCTGATGCACCTCGCCGACGGCACTACCGCGCAGGCGGACCCGGCGGTGGCGCTGAAATCCGGCGTGCTGGAGTCGAGCAACGTCGACCCTTCGCAGACGCTGGTGCAGATGATCCAGCTGTCGCGCCAGTACGAGCTGCAGATCCGCTCGATCAAGAGCGCCGACGAGAACGCGCAGGCTGCTTCGCGCCTGCTGCAGATGACCTGACCGGCCTCGCCCAAACAGACATCCAGACGTCCAGACGGAGTCCAACGACATGTTTTCATCCTTGTGGGTAGCCAAGACCGGCCTCGATGCGCAGCAGACGCGCATGGACGTCATCTCGAACAACCTCGCCAATGCCAACACCACCGGCTACAAGAGCGCGCGCGCCGCGTTCCAGGACCTGGTCTACCAGAACCTGCGTCAGCCCGGCGGGCAGACCACCGAGCAGACCCAGGCGCCGTCCGGCCTGATGCTGGGTACCGGCGTGCGCGTGGTCGGCAGCGAGAAGCTTTTCACCCAGGGCAACATCGAGCAGACCGGCAACTCGCTGGACCTGGCGATCCAGGGCCGCGGTTTCCTGCAGGTGACGATGCCCGACGGCAGCATCGCCTACACCCGTGACGGTTCGCTGCACATGGACCAGAACGGGCAGATCGTCACCGCCAACGGTTACGCACTGGACCCGGCGCTGAGCGTGCCGGCCAATGCGCAGAGCATCACCATCGGCAGCGACGGCACGGTCAGCGTGAGCCTGCCCGGCCAGGCCGCCACCCAGCAGATCGGCACCGTGCAACTGGCCGATTTCATCAACCCCGCCGGCCTGCAGCCGAACGGGGACAACCTCTATCTCGAGACCGCCTCCAGCGGTTCCCCGCAGATCGGCCAGCCCGGCCTGAACGGCTTGGGCACGCTGGCGCAGGGCGCACTGGAGTCCTCCAACGTCAACGTGGTGGAGCAGATGGTCAACATGATCGAGACCCAGCGCACCTACGAGATGAACTCCAAGGCGGTGTCCGCCGCCGACTCGATGCTGCAGTTCCTCACCAACAAGACCTGAGGCGCGACGTGATGCTTGCCTGCCGTTTTCCCCTTGCCCTGTGCGCGCTGGCCCTGCTGGCCGGCTGCGCCAGCGGCCCGGGTGCCCGCGACGACGCCCAGTGGGCGCCGACCCTGCCGCCCGCGCCGCAGATGGCTGCCGCGCCCGCCGACGGCTCGATCTACCACGACCAGCAGAACATGGAGCTGTTCGCCGATCCGCGCGCGCATCGCGTGGGCGACATCCTCACCGTCGCGCTGGTGGAGAGCACCCAGGCCAGCAAGAAGGCCACCACCACCACCAGCAAGACCGACAAGGCCAAGCTCGCCTCGCCCACCGTGCTCGGGCATGCGCTGGCGATCGGCGGCAAGGTCGCCGACATCGGCCTGGACGGCGAGCGCAGCTTCGACGGCGCTGGTTCGAGCAGCCAGAGCAACCAGCTCACCGGGCAGATCACCGTCACCGTGGCGCAGCGCCTGTCCAACGGCAACCTGATCGTGCGCGGCGAGAAGTGGCTGACCATCAACCAGGGCCAGGAGCTGGTGCGCATCGCCGGCATCGTGCGTCCGCAGGACATCGGCCAGGACAACGTGGTGCCGTCCACCCGCGTCGCCGACGCCCGCATCAGCTACACCGGCCGCGGCACCCTCGCCGACGCGAACACGCGCGGCTGGCTGTCGCGCTTCTTCAATTCCAAGTGGATGCCGTTCTGATGGCCGCGTTGAACATTGCGTCGTGCGCTTCCGCTCCTGGCGAGGCACATCTGCCGGGAAGCGGCGGGCAGTGCCCGCCCTACGGGCAGCGTGTAGGGCGGGCACTGCCCGCCGGTGTCGCCACGCAAAAGGTGAAGAGCTCGTTGGTGATCGCTCTGGTGCTCTTGCTCGGACTGGTCGCCCCCGTCCACGCCGACAAGATCCGCGACCTGGTGCAGGTCGCCGGCGTGCGCAGCAACCAGCTGATCGGCTACGGCCTGGTGGTGGGCCTGGACGGCTCGGGCGACCAGACCACGCAGGCGCCGTTCACCACGCAGAGCCTGGAGAACATGCTGCAGCAGTTCGGCATCACCGTGCCGGCCAATGCGCGGCCGCAGCTGAAGAACGCCGCGGCGGTGATGGTGACGGCCGACCTGCCGCCGTTCGCCAAGCCGGGCCAGACCATCGACGTCACCGTCGCCTCGATCGGCAACGCCAAGAGCATCCGCGGCGGCCAGCTGCTGATGGCGCCGTTGCGCGGCGCCGACGGCAACGTCTACGCGGTGGCGCAGGGCAGCGTGGTGGTCGGCGGCATCAGCGCGCAGGGCAAGAGCGGCTCCAGCGTGCAGGTGAACATTTCCGCCAGCGGACGCATCCCCAACGGCGCCTCGGTGGAACGCGTGGTGGCCTCCTCGTTCGCCGGCGGCGGCGACCTGATGCTCAACCTCAACACGGCGGATTTCACCACCGCCACGCGCATCGCCACCGCGATCAACCACGCGTATGGCGCCGGCACCGCGCAGCCGGTGGACGGCGGCACCGTCTCGGTGCGCGGCCCGCAGGACCCGGCGCAGAAGGTGGCCTGGCTGGGCGCGATCCAGAATCTCGACGTGCAGCCGGGCGATGCGCCGGCGCGGATCATCGTCAACTCGCGCACCGGCACCGTGGTCATCGGCTCGGACGTGCGCGTCACCGCCGCGGCGGTGGCGCACGGCGCGATCCAGGTGACCATCGGCGAACAGCCGCAGGTCAGCCAGCCGGCACCCTTCAGCCAGGGCCAGACGGCGATCGTGCCGTCCAGCAGCGTGCAGGTCAGCGAGGAAGGCGCGCACATGTTCAAGTTCGGCCCGGGCGTGAGCCTGGACGCCATCGTGCGCGCGGTGAACCAGGTCGGCGCCACGCCCAGCGACCTGATCTCGATCCTGCAGGCGCTGAAGCAGGCCGGCGCGCTGCATGCCGACCTGGTGGTGATCTGAGCGAGGTGATGCCATGACGCCGCTGAATCCCGCTTCCCCCGCGCTGGACACCTGGACCGAACTGTCCGGCTTCCAGCAACTGCGTGCGCAGGCGCGCAGCGACGGCGGCAAGAGCGCGCTGCCGGCGGTGGCGAAGCAGTTCGAGGCGATCTTCACCCAGATGATGCTCAAGTCCATGCGCGAGGCGAACGCCGGCATGGGCAGCGACCTCGCCGGCAGCGAGCAGGTCGACTCCTATCGCCAGTTGTTCGACCAGCAGCTCTCGCTGAGCCTGGCCAACGGCAAGAACGGCCTGGGCATCGCGAAGATGCTGGTGCGCCAGCTTGGCGGCAAGGGCGAGGCGGCTGCGGCCGCGGCGCCCCGGCAGCCTTTTGCGGTGCCGGTCGCCGATGTGCGCAACGCGCACGTGCGCGCGCTGCTGCAGCTGGGCAACGAGCCCGTTGCCGGCGACGACGCAGCCAGCGCGATCGGCATGCCGTCGACCGCCGACAACGACTCGCCGTGGCAGCACGTGGTCGACCGCATGACCCGCGGCGCGATGGACGTGGCCGACACCGCCGCCCACTGGCTTCCCGGCGGCGACCCGGTGAACTTCGTGCGCGCCCTGGCGCCGCATGCCGCCGAGGCGGCGAAGAAGCTGGGCGTTTCCGTGCGCGCGCTGCTGGCGCAGGCTGCGCTGGAAACCGGCTGGGGCAAGCACCTGCCCAAGGGCAGCGACGGCAGCAGCAGTTTCAACCTGTTCGGCATCAAGGCCGGCAGCAGCTGGGATGGCGACAAGGTCAGCGTGCCCACGCTGGAGTACGAGAACGGCGTGGCGGTGCGCCGGCGCGACGCGTTCCGCGCCTACGATTCGCCGGCCGATTCGTTCGCCGACTACGCGCAGTTGATTGCCGACAGCCCGCGTTACCAGCAGGCGCTGGGGCAGGGCGAGAACATCGCCGCGTTCGCGCGCGGGTTGGTGCATGGCGGGTATGCGACGGACCCTGCATACGTGGCCAAGATCACGGCGATCGCCAACAGCGCGCAGATGCGCGAGGCGCTGGCGGCGCTGCAGCAGCCGGAGGCATTCAAGTGATCCCCCCTCCGGCCGTTAACGTTTCCACGCACCGCGCGATCCGGGCGGTGTGCCATGCGTCGAGGATGTTCCATGGCTGACATGCTTTCGACCGGCGTGTCCGGGCTGCTCGCCTCGCAGATCGGGCTCAGCACGGTCAGCCACAACGTGGCCAACGTGAACACCGACGGCTACAGCCGCCAGGTGGTGTCGTTCGGCGCGCGCCTGCCCGAGGGCCAGGCGGGCTACTACGTCGGCACCGGCGTCAATACGGTGGCGGTGCAGCGTGCCTACAGCGAATTCCTCAACGCCTCGCTGTGGTCGGCCAGCTCGGGCCAGGGTCGTGCCAGCACGATGGCGGGCCTGACCGCCCAGCTCAACAACCAGCTGGCCGGCAGCAGCAACTTGCAGACGTCGCTGGACGGTTTCTACGGCGCGGTGCAGGACATGGCCAACGCGCCCTCCGACGCCGCCTCGCGCCAGGTGCTGCTGGCCCGCGCCGGTGGGCTGGCGACCACCTTCCGCGCGCTGTCCGGCCAGTTCAGCCAGCTCTCCGGGCAGATCCAGCAGCAGATCCGCGACACCGTGGACGCGATCAACGTCGACACGCAGTCGATCGCCAAGCTCAACGAGAAGATCCGCTCGTTCTCCTCCACCGAAGGCATGCCGCCGGCCGACCTGCTCGACCAGCGCGACGCGCTGGTCAAGAAGCTGGCCGGCGAGGTGGGCATCAGCGTGGTGCCGCAGAACGACAACACCATCAGCGTGTTCGCCGGCAACGGCCAGGCCCTGGTCACCGGCACCGAGTCGCACGCGCTGGGCACCGCCGCCAATGTCTACGACGCCACCCGCGTGGAGGTGGTGGGCGCCGACGGCGGCAACGTGATCAGCGGCCGCATCGGCGGCGGCGCGCTCGGCGCGCTGCTGGATTTCCGCAGCAACGTGCTCGACCCGGCGCAGATCCAGCTCGGCCGCGCGGCGCAGGCGATGGCCAGCGCGTTCAACGCGCAGCATGCGCAGGGCGTGGATCTGCACGGCGACGTCGGCGGCCAGTTCTTCAGCGCCTCCGGACCGACGGTGCAGGGGGCCTCGACCAATGCCGGCAGCGGCACCGTCGCGGCCAGCATCACCGACCTCGGCGCGCTGCCGGCCAAGGAGTACGTGCTGAGTTTCGACGGCACGGCCTGGAGCATGCGCGACACCAGCGGCAATGCCGTGACGCTCGGCGGCAGCGGCACCAGCACGGACCCGTTCACGGCCGCGGGCCTGAGCCTGGTGGTCGGCGGCAGCGCCAGTGCCGGCGACAGCTTCCGCGTGCAGCCCAGCCGCGATGCCGCGGCCAGCTTCGGCGTGGTCGTCGACCAGCCCGACAAGATCGCCGCGGCCGCCCCGTTCGTGGTCGCCGCCGGCAATGCCAACGCGAGCAGCACCACGGCACGAGCGAGCATCGCCGACGGCAGCGACCCGGCGCTGTTCAACGCCTCCTCGATCGTGTTCAGCTCGGCCACCAGCTACAGCATCGACGGTGGCCCGGCGCAGACCTTCACCGCCGGCCAGCCGATCGTGCACAACGGCTGGAGCATGCAGCTCGATGGCGCGCCGCAGGCCGGCGACAGCTTCAGCCTCAAGGCCAACAGCAACGCGCAGGGCGACAACGCCAACGCGCTGATGCTGGGCAAGGTCGCCAATCTCGGCGTGCTCGACGGCGGCGTCACCAGCACCGGTCGCGCCTACAGCCAGCTGGTCGGTCAGGTCGGCAGCGCCGGCGCGCTGGCCAAGGACGAGCTGACCACGCAGACCGCGGTCTACAACCAGGCGATGGGCGCGCAGCAGAGCGTCTCCGGCGTGAACCTGGACGAGGAGGCCGCCAACCTGGTGCGTTACCAGCAGGCGTACCAGGCCTCGGCCCAGGTCATCAGCACGGCCAACAGCATTTTCAACGCGCTGCTCGGCGCGGTGCGGAGTTAACCATGCGCGTCTCCACCAGCTGGATCCAGCAGCAGTCCGTCGGCAGCATGATGAGCCGGCAGAGCGACCTGTCCGATCTCAACACGCAGCTCAGCACCGGCAAGCGGATCAACCAGCCGTCCGACGATCCGGTCGGCGCGGCGCGCGCGCTGGACATGTCGCACCTGATCGCCGACTCGGCGCAGTACCAGCGCAACATCACCTCGGCGAACGCGCGGCTGGGCCTGGAAGACCAGACCCTGTCCAACACCGGCAACGTGCTGCAGCGCGTGCGCACCCTGCTGCTGCAGGCGGCCAACGGCAGCCAGACCGACGGCAGCCGTGGCGACATCGCCGCCGAGCTGTCGCAACTGCGCGCGCAGTTGCTGGGCCAGGCCAACAGCACCGACGGCCAGGGCGAATACATCTTCGCCGGCAACCGCACCGGCACGCAGCCGTTTGTCTCGGGCGACTCGGTCAGCTACCTGGGCGACGCCGGCCAGCGCATGGTCGCCGCCGGCCCCGGCCTGCAGGTGGCCACCGGGGATGCCGGCAGCGCGGTGTTCATGGACATCCCCACCGGCAACGGCACCTTCGCGGTCAGCGCCGCGGCGGCCAACACCGGCTCGATGGTCGCCGGCGCCAGCAGCGTCAGCGATCCGTCGGCCAGTCCGTCGGCATGGGACGGCGGTGCGTACAGCATCGTGTTCACCGCCGCCGACGCGTACGAAGTGCGCGATGCCGGCGGCGCCGTGCTCGACAGCGGCAGCTACGATCCGGCCAAGGGCGGCAGCGTCACCTTCCGCGGTGCGCAGGTCGCGTTCAGCGGCACGCCCGCGGCCGGCGACACGTTTGCGCTGGGCGCCTCGGGCAAGCAGGACGTGTTCACCACGCTGGACAACATCATCAGCACGCTGCGCACGCCCAACGGTGGCGACGCGCACATGCAGAACGCGATCAACACCCAGTTCGCCAATCTCGACCAGGCGCTGGACTCGATCACGCGCACGCGCGGCATGGTGGGTGCGCGCATGAACGCGCTGACCCAGCAGGGCGCGCTCAACGACGACCTCACCTTGCAGTACAAGACGGCGTTGTCCGATGTGCAGGATCTGAACTACTACGACGCGATCAGCCAGCTCGGTGCGCAGACCACTGCGCTGCAGGCCGCGCAGCAGACGTTCACGAAAATCCAGGGTTCAAAATTGTTCGACTATTTGCGTTGACAAGGCTCAAGTTTTGGTGTGACGGGTCGAAACAGTACACAAGGCGGATGCATTCAATGGTGAATCCCCGCCGGATTGTCTGAGCCGACCACTGTCGGCATACCAACTCGATTCGGAGAATTCCCATGGTCATGAGCGTCAACACCAACATCAGCTCGCTGAATGCCCAGAAAAACCTGGCTGCCTCGCAGAGCAAACTGAGCACCGCGATCGAGCGCCTGTCCTCGGGCATGCGCATCAACAGCGCCAAGGACGATGCCGCCGGCCTCGCCATCTCGACCCGCTTCACCACCCAGATCAACGGCCTGAACCAGGCCGTCAGCAATGCCAACGACGGCATCTCGCTGGCGCAGACCACCGAGTCGGCGCTGAACGAGGTGACCAACAACATGCAGCGCATCCGTACGCTGGCCGTGCAGTCCGCCAACGCCACCAACTCCGACTCCGATCGCGCCGCGCTCGATGCCGAAGTGCAGCAGCGCCTGGCCGAGATCACCCGCATCTCGCAGCAGACCACCTTCAACGGCCGCCACGTGCTGGACGGCAGCTTCGGTTCCGCCGCGTTCCAGATCGGCGCCAACGTCGGCGAGACGATTTCGGTCAACCTGAGCAAGGGTGCGGGTGCGGCGCAGGTGGGTCAGATCGCCTCCGCGTCGAGCGCGACGGGTGTGTTCACCGCCGCATCGGCAGTGACGGCAGTCACCGGTGTTGCCAACGTTGCAATCGCCGATGCCACGCTGGCCGCGGGCTTCACGTTTGATGGCGTCGCCGTCAGCGTGGCCGCTGGCTCCGCCAACATGGCTGCCATGGCGGCCTCGGTGAATGCGTCGCTGGATAGTGGTGCCACCGCCGGCAAGTACACGGTTACTGCAAACGGCACCACGGGCCTGACGATCACCCAGAATACGGCCAGCACCAGTGCCATGGCGCTCAGTAATTTCAGTGGCACGGCGACGCAAGGCGCCGCCTCCACCGCCGGTGTCACCGGCGTGGCCGTTGGCGATGCAATCCCGCTGGTGCTGGCCGACGACGGCAGCGACTTCTCGCTGCAGGCGGGCTCGGGTGCCGTGACGACCTTCAGCGGCACGTTCAACACGGCCAGCGATCTGGCGGCCGCGATCAACGCCAAGGGCATCGCCGGCGTGTCGGCCTACGCCGACGCAAAGACGGGTGTGCTGCACCTGGCCTCGCAGGAAGCGCTCACGGTCGGCGGCGCCAAGGGTACCGGCGTCCTCGGGTTCAGCGCCACGAACGGCATCGGCGGTGACCTGGCCAGCGCCGACGTGAGGTCGGTGGCCGGTGCCAACGCCACCATCAGCCGCATCGACTCGGCGCTGACCACCATCAGCTCCATGCGCAGCGACCTGGGCGCGGTGCAGAACCGCTTCACCTCGACCATCGCCAACCTGCAGACCATCTCGCAGAACCTGAGCGCGTCGCGCAGCCAGATCCAGGATGCCGACTTCGCCGCGGAGACCGCGAACATGTCCAGCGCCAACATCCTGCAGCAGGCCGGCGTCTCGGTGCTGGCGCAGGCCAACGCCACCACGCAGAGCGTGTTGAAGCTCCTGCAGTAACTGCTTGACCCGGAACGGCCGCGGACAGCCCGCGGCCGTTTCCCTCATTACAGGAATCGACGTCCATGGCTATCACGGTAGGCTCCACCACACCCACCACGGGTTTGCTTACCTCCATGGGCGTGGGTTCCGGCCTGGATGTCGCCACGTTGGTCGACAAGCTGGTGGCCGCCAAAAAGGCGCCGCAGCAGAACCAGATCACCAACCAGGCCGCCCTGGCCAACACCCAGTTGTCCAGCCTGGGCCAGATCGGTGCCGCGCTCTCCGCTCTGCAGTCGGCCATGGCCTCGATCACCGACGGCAGCGCCTTCAACGCGCGCACGGTGACCAGCGGCGACACCGATGTGCTCGGCGCCAGCGCCTCAGGCAACCCGGTCGGCGGCAGCTACAAGGTGGAGGTGACCCAGCTGGCCACCTCGCTGAAGGCCACCTCCGGCGCGTACGCCGACAGCAGTGCCAAGCTCGGCACCGGCACCTTGACCTTCACGGTCGACGGGCAGTCGATGAATCTGCAGCTGGACGACAGCAACAACTCGCTGGCCCAGGTTCGCGACGCCATCAACAAGGCCAGCGACAACCCCGGCGTCAGCGCCACCATCGTCACCGGCACCGACGGTGCCCACCTGGTGCTCAGTGGCACCCGCACCGGCGCGGCGAACGGCTTTGTCGTCAGCAGCAGTGGCGGCGACGGCAACCTGGCCGCGCTCAACTACGACGCGGCCGCCGCCAGCGGCAACGCGCTCACCGTCATCACCGCCGCACAGGACGCGCAGTACAGCATCGACGGCCTGGCCGGCCACAGCGCCGGCAACAGCATCAGCAGCGCCATCGACGGCCTCACGCTCAACCTGGTCAAGGTGGGCGAGAGCACGCTGACCGTGGCCAACGACCCCAGCAAGGGCAGCGGTGCGCTGAGCAACCTGGTCAACACCTACAACAGCTTCGTGGGGATCTACCAGAACCTGACCAAGTACGACGCCACCAGCGGCACCGCCGGCGCGATGATCGGCGACGCCACCATCAACGGCATCAACAGCACGTTGTCGCGGCTGATTGGCGGCAGCGCCAACGGCACCTCCTTGGCCGCGCTGGGCATTTCGCTGCAAGTGGACGGCACGCTGAAGCTGGACAACGACAAGCTGACCCAGGCGATGAGCGATGGCGGCAAGCTCGCGGGCCAGCTGTTCGGCGGCGATACAGGCCTGGCCGCGCAGATCAACAGCCAGCTCGACCAGTGGGTCGGCAGCAGCGGCACCCTGGCCGGCCGCACCGACAGCATCAGCCAGCAGCTGAAGAGCCTGAAAGACCAGCAGGCCACGCTGGACAGCCGCATGGCCGACCTCACCGCGCGCTACCAGGCGCAGTTCACCGCGCTGGACACGCTGATGAGCAAGCTCAACAGCACCAGCAGCTATCTGCAGCAGCAGTTCGACGCGCTGAACAACACCAACAAGAAGTAGGCAGTTCGCCCCAAGGGGCCAGGAGACGATCATGGGATTCGGTTACGGCGCAGGCGCCTATCAGCAGGTTCGTTCGCACGGCGGCGTGGAGTCGGCCGACCCACATGGCCTGATCACGCTGCTGATGGATGGCGCGCTGGAGCGCCTGGTGAAGGCCCGCGCGCACATGATGCGCGGCGAGACCGGGCCCAAGGGCGAAACCATCAGCCGCTGCATCGAGATCATCGGCGGCCTGCGCGATGCGCTCGACCGCAAGGCCGACCCGACCCTGGTCGACCGCCTCGACTCGCTCTACGAGTACATGAGCCGCCGCCTGCTGCAGGCCAACCTGCGCGACGACGCCGGCATCATCGACGAGGTCAGCCGCCTGATGCAGCAGGTGCGCGACAGCTGGGTGCAGATCGCCCCGGCCCCGGCCGGCCGCGTGGCGGGCGCGTAAGTGTCGCCGTCGCCCGCTGCCGCCACCTCGGCGCTGACCAGCGCGCTGGTCATCACCCGCGCGATGCTTGCCGCCGCCCGCCAGGAAGACTGGCAGCAGCTGCTGCAGCTGGAAGAGGCACGTGCGCCGCTGGTGCATCGCCAGCACGGCAGCGACGTGGTCAGCCAGGCCCAGCTGGGCCAGATCCTCGCCTACGACCGCCAGTTGCAGGCCCTGCTGGGCCAGGCGCGCGACGCGGTCGCCCGCCAGTGGCAGCAGGAGCGCGGCCGCGCCCGCGCCATCGCGGCGTACGCGCAGCCCTGAACCCCCGCATTTGCAGGAGCGCACCCTGTGCGCGATGCCTTTCGTCAAGCCGGCGAAGGCATCGCGCACAGGGCGCGCTCCTGCGGATGCGCGTCGGCGTGCACGGGTGGGCCTCGACCGGAATGACGAGGTGATGACGCCGGCGATACCGGGTCGGCGTTGCCCTAAGATGGAGCGGGAACGGCGACTTCGGCCGACGGGGAGGGCTGCATGATGGGTAACTCCGGATGGAACGAGTTCGAGCAGCGGGTGAGCATCGAGGAGCTGCTGCACGTGGCGGTGGAGCCGCTGGTCTGGCCGCTGCCGCAGGCCCGGGCGCAGGCCCTGGCCGAAAGCAACGGCAATGCCCTCGCTGCCATCGCCGCCCTGGAAGAGCGCCGCGTGGAGTCGGCCGACGACGACAATCCGCTGATGCTGGAAATCCGCCGCATGGATGCCAAGCTCACCGCGCTGGTGGAGATCGTCGATCGCCTGCTGGTGCCGGCAGACACCCTGCCGGCACGGCACTTGGTGCGCTTCAACGCGCGCGGCGCGGTGCTCGGCGCGGAGCTGCCGTTGCCCGGCGACGCGGTGCTGCTCAGCCTGCGTTTCGACCACTGCCGCAGCCTGCCGCTGGAGCTGCCCGCGCTGCGCGAAATGCCATTAGACGATGGTCGAACCTTCGTGCGTTTTCCCACGGTGAACGAGGCGCTGGGTGACGCAATTGAGCGCCTCGTTTTTCGCCATCACCGACGCAAAGTGGCAGAAGCGCGCCAACTGCCCGGGTGAACCCGGGCCCGGCGACCGGTCGTGCCAGCGACGCCGCCGTCGACTCATGTGACCCAGTTCGCAGATCGGCAAGCTCGTGTGTCGGAAATCTCCTACAGCACTCGCAGCGGGGCCAGCACAAATGTTGGTGCTGGATAACGCCCGGTTATGGAAACGTTTTCGGCGTTCCGTGTCGCGTCAGTGAGTTACGGCACTCAGCTCGACCGTGCAGAGGAATTTTCACGCCGCCGGCTTCCGGCGTGCGTCATTTTGTCGGCACGAGCGCGCCGGAAACTGGCCTCCTTGTTGCAACCGGTTCATCAGCCCGGCGACGAATCGCTGGCGGTGACGAAAAATGGCTATGCCGGAAGTTGGTCAGCCAACGATGCAGTACGGAGAGAGAGATGCAGCAGTTCGATTTTCTGGTGATTGAATCCGATGCGGCGCGAGTCAATGCGGTGATGTCGGCGCTCCACTTCCTTGGTTACCACCCGCAGCACGGCGCGCAATGCGTGCACACCGACGAATCTTCCCATGCGTGGCGCGCGGTCTACGTCGGCGGCATCGACGACGTGGCCGAGGCCGAGCGGCAGTTTGCCCTGCTCGGCGCCAGCGCCGCCCACATCCCCGTGTTGCTGGCCGAGGATTCGCCCTGGGCGCAGCGCCTGGGTGCGGCCAAGTCGCCGTTCGCCGGCCGCGTGGCCACGCTGTCGTTCCCGCTCAGCTACGAGAAGCTCACCGAGGCGATGCGCAACGTGTACGCGCGATTGCTCGGCGGCCGCTCCGGCGGGCTGCGTTTTGTCGGCGACTCCGCGCCGATGGTGCGCGTCAATGGCCTGATCCGCCAGGTCGCGCCGTTCGATTCCAACGTGCTGGTGCTGGGCGAATCGGGCACCGGCAAGGAGATGGTCGCCCGCGCGATCCATGAACATTCCCCGCGCCGCGGCAAGCCGTTCGTGGCGATCAACTGCGGCGCGATCCCGCCCGAGCTGCTGGAAAGCGAGCTGTTCGGCCACGAGAAGGGCGCCTTCACCGGCGCGATCAGTGCGCGCAAGGGCCGCTTCGAGATGGCCGAGGGCGGCACCCTGTTCCTCGACGAGATCGGCGACATGAGCCTGCCGATGCAGGTGAAGCTGCTGCGCGTGCTGCAGGAGCGCGCCTACGAGCGCGTCGGCGGCAACAAGACGTTGCACTGCGACGTGCGCATCATCGCCGCCACCCACCGCAACCTGGAGCAGGCGATCGCCGAGGACCGCTTCCGCGAGGATCTCTATTACCGGCTCAGCGTGTTCCCGCTGGAGCTGCCCTCGCTGCGCGAGCGGCTGGACGACCTGCCCGCGCTGATCGCCGAATTCAACCTGCGCGGCACCCGCCGTGGCCTTGGCGTGGTGCGCTTCAGCAGCGGCGCGATGCAGTCGCTGCGCGCCTACCCGTGGCCGGGCAACGTGCGCGAGCTGTCCAACCTGGTCGAGCGCATGGCGATCCTGTTCCCGCACGGCGAAGTGCGCAGCAGCGACCTGCCGGCGAAATACCGCGGCGCCCCGCTGGTCGGCGACGAACACGGCGCCACGGCGCTGGCGATGATGAGCGAAGAGCACGCGATCGCCGGCATTGCGCTGCAACCGGCCGGCGAATCCGAACGCCTGCTGCCGGAAGAAGGCCTCGACCTGAAGGATCACCTGGCCGACATCGAAGTCGGCCTGATCCGCCAGGCACTGGACGCCACTGGCGGCGTCGTCGCCCACGCCGCCCGCCTGCTTCACATGCAACGCACCACCCTGGTCGAAAAACTGCGCAAGTACGGGCTGCAGAGCAGCCTGGCCGCCTAGGGCAGGGAACAGGGAATAGGGAATAGGGAATAGGGAATAGGGAATAGGGAATAGGAAAACTCGAAGGCGGACGCAGCAGCTTTTGCACTTGCGATTCCCTATTCCCTATTCCCACCCCCACTGGCACGCCTCCTGCAACCACCCCCTCGAAACCCCGCCACGCGTCGGGAATACGTCATGAGGACGCACCGCGATGAGCACAATCGACGTCAACAACCTGCTGTCCCAGATGCGCCAGATGACGGCGCAGGTGCGCGCGCCGCAGGCGGTGGCCAAGGCCGCGCCGGTGGCGGGGCAGGCCGATTTCTCGACGCTGCTGAAGGAGTCGGTGTCGGCGGTCGGACGCAACCAGATGGAAGCGGGCCGCATGGCCGCCAGCTTCGAGCGCGGCGATCCGGGCGCGGACCTGGGCCGCACCATGATCGCGGTGCAGAAGGCCGATCTGTCGCTGCGCACGATGGTCGAGGTGCGCAACAAGATGGTCGATGCGTACAAGGAAATCATGAACATGCCGGTCTGATCCCGGCGCCTCGCTGACCCCGCTTACCCCACACGAGCAACACCATGGCCGACAACGCCATCGCAGCCCGCGACAACGACGCGGCGCGACCGGACCCCTTCAAGCAGATCGCCCGCAGCCCGGCCGCGCGCCAGATGCTGCTGCTGGTGGCGATCGCTGCGGCGGTGGCGCTGGGCGTGGCGGTGGTGCTGTGGTCGCGCGGGCCGAACTACGGCCTGCTGTATGCCGGGCTCGACCAGAAGGACGCCGCCGCGGTGGCGCAGGAGCTGCAGGCGGGCAACACGCCGTTCCAGTTGAGTGCGGACGGCTCCTCGATCATGGCACCGGCCGCCGACCTGGCCGGCCTGCGCCTGAAGCTGGCCAGCAAGGGCCTGCCGCGCGGCAGCGCCACCAGCAGCGTGATGCCGGCGTCCGATTCGCCGTTCGGCATGAGCGACCTGGCCGAACGCACCCGCTACCAGCAGATGCTGGAGAGCGATCTCAGCGCCACCATCGGCGGCCTGCAGTCGGTGCGCGCCGCGCGCGTGCACCTGGCGATGGCCAAGCCGTCGGCGTTCATCCGCGACAACCGCGAAGCCAGCGCCTCGGTGCTGGTCACGCTCTATCCCGGCCGCCAGCTCGATGCCGGCCAGGTCGCCGCGATCGTGCACCTGGTCGCCTCCAGCGTGCCCGGGCTCGACGCGCGGGAGGTGTCGGTGGTCGATCAGCAGGGCCAGTTGCTGACCACCGATCCGAGCAGCCCGGCCGCCGTCGGCGACGATCGCCTGCGCATGGCCACGCGCATCGAGAACACCTACGCGCAGCGCATCGAGGAGCTGCTCACCCCGCTGGTCGGCCCCGGCCGCGTGCGCGCGCAGGTGTATGCGGATCTCGATTTCAGCCAGTCGGAAAAGGCCACCGAAACCTACGGCCACGATCACCCGGCGCTGCGCAGCGAGCAGACCAGCAGCGAGCGGCGCGGCGGCGGTGCCGCGGGCGGCGGCATCCCCGGCGCACTGAGCAACCAGCCGCCCAGCCTGGTGGCGCAGCCCACCGCGGCCAACCCCGATGCCGGCAAGGCGAACCCGTCCGCCGCCGCATCCAGCGCCACGGTGGCCAGCGGCGACGTGTCCAGCAGCGCCACGCGCAACTTCGAACTCGATCGCACCATCAGCCACATCAGCGACCCGGCCGGACGACTGGCCCGGCTCACCGTGGCCGTGGTGCTGGACAACAAGCTCGCCGACAAGGGGCCGGCCACCGCCGGCAGCGCCGCCGGTGCGGCTCCCGCCGGCGTGCCGTTCACCGCGCAGGAACTGGAGCGGCTGACCGAACTGACCAAGAACGCGGTGGGCTTCGACGCCGCGCGCGGCGACAGCGTGAGCGTGGTGAACCAGCCGTTCCAGCGCCCGGTGGCGCCCGAGGCGCTGCCCGAGCCGCCGCTGTGGGAGCGCCCCGGCGCGATGGATCTGATCAAGCAGGGCATCGGCGTGCTGATCGCCTTGCTGGTGGCGTTCGGCCTGCTGCGCCCGCTGCTGCGCGGCGTGACGCGCGGCACATCCAATGCCAAGGCGCTGCCCGCGCCGAGGCCGCAGATTTCGGTACGCGTGGCCGATGAGCCGGAGGCCGATGGCCAACCGGCGCGGCTTGCCGGTGCCACGCCCGCGCTCGAGTACGAACAACGCATCGGCCAGGCTCGCCGCCTGGTCGGCGAAAACTCCAGGCAAGTGGCGCAGGTCGTGAGGAACTGGGTAAGCGAAGATGGCAACTAACCAACATGACGCGCCGATCACCGGTGCCCAGCGTGCGGCGATCCTGCTGCTGACTCTGGGCGAGCAGGACGCCGCCGAGGTGCTCAAGCACCTCAGCGCCCGCGACGTGCAGACCATCGGCACCGCGATGGCCGCGCTGACCAGTGTCAGCCGCGAACACGTGACCAAGGCGCTGGACAAGCTAGACGAGGACATCGGGCGGCAGACCTCGCTCGGCGTGGGCACCGAGGAATACATCCGCAAGATCCTGGTCAACGCGCTGGGCGAGACCAAGGCCGGCGGCCTGATCGACCGCATCCTGCTCGGGCGTTCCAGCAAGGGCCTGGAATCGCTCAAGTGGATGGAAAGCCGCGCCATCGCCGAGATGATCAACCAGGAGCACCCGCAGATCATCGCGCTGGTGCTGGCGCACCTGGAACCGGACCAGGCCGCCGAGGTGATCGGCTACCTGCCGCCGCGCGTGCGTTCCGACGCGGTGATGCGCATCGCCACGCTCGACGGCGTGCAGCCGCATGCGCTGAACGAGCTGGACGAAATCATGGAGCGCCAGTTCTCCGGCGGCTCCAAGAAACTCAAGTCCGCCAGCGTCGGCGGGCTGAAGGCTGCCGCCGACATCCTCAACGCGATGGAAGGCAGCCGCGAGGCCGAGCTGATGTCGGCCATCCGCAGCCAGGACGAAACGCTGGGCGAGAAGATCGAAGACCTGATGTTCGTGTTCGAGGATCTGGTGGAGCTGGACGACCGCGGCATGCAGGTGCTGCTGCGCGAAGTGCCCTCGGCCACCCTGGTCACCGCGCTGAAGGGCGCCGAGCCGGAGATCCGCGAAAAGATCTTCGCCAACATGTCCAAGCGCGCCGCCGACATGATGCGCGACGACCTCGAAGTGAAGGGCCCGGTGCGCCTGAGCGAAGTCGACGCGGCGCAGAAGGAAGTGCTCGGCATCGCCCGCAAGCTGTCCGACGCCGGCCAGCTCAGCCTCGCCGGCGGCGGGGATGAGTTCGTCTGATGGTCGCCGTGTTCCACCACGCGGCACAGGACTTCCGGCGCTGGGAACTGCCCGAGGTCGGCAACGATCACCCGCATCGCCGCGCGACCGATCCGCCGGCCCCGCAACCGACCGTGCGCGAGCTGGAGGCGCTGCACCAGCAGGCGCGGGCGGAAGGCTTCACCAGCGGCCACGCCGAAGGGCTGGCTGCCGGCCAGCAACAGGTGCGCGAGCAGCTGGCCCGACTCGCAGCGCTGTGCGACGCCGTCGCCCGTCCGCTGCAGTCGCTCGACGAACAGGTCGAGAAGGAACTGGCGCGGCTGGCCACGGTGATCGCGCGCCGGGTCATCGTGCGCGAATTGAAACTCTCCCCCGAGCTGATCGTGCAAGCCGTGCGCCAGGCCGCGACCGCGCTGCCCGCCGCCGCCCGCGAGCTGCGCGTGCACGTGCACCCGGACGACCTGGCCCTGCTGCATGACCTCGGCGCGGTCGAAAGCCACTGGCAACTGCTCGCCGATCCCGCCCTGGCGCGCGGCGACTGCCGCCTGGAAAGCGAGCGCTCGCGGCTGGATGCGCGGGTGGATGCCCGCCTGGCCGCGGTGGTCGATGCCGTGCTCGGCGACGACGCCGGTGACGAGGTTGTTGCAGCAGGGGAGGGCGATGCATGAGTCCTGTCTCCCGTCACCGCCCCCCGCACCCCGCCGGAAACTCCCTTTCGTCGTTCCAGCGAAAGCTGGAACCCAGCGTCTCCGAAGCACCGGAAAGGCGCTGGGTCCCGGCTTTCGCCGGGATGACGGCAGGATCACCGACGCCATCCGATGGCGACAACCCCCTCTCACTTCCCACCATTCACTCCTCACTCCTCGTTCCCGTCCATGACGCCTGAATCCGCCATCGCCGCACGCCGCCAGACGTGGCAGCAGAAGCTGGCACGGCGGCGCAGTCTCGCCGAGACCGCGCGCACGCTGGTGGTCGAGGGCAGCTTGCGTCGGGTGGTCGGCCTCACCCTGGAGGCCGAGGGTTGCGAGGCCGCGCTGGGCGCGCGTTGCCTGGTCGACACCGCCGACGGCGCCACGCTGGATACCGAAGTGGTCGGCTTCGCCGACGAGCGCCTGCTGCTGATGCCGGTGGGCGACATGCACGGCGTGTTGCCGAATGCGCGGGTACGCCCGTGCGCGCGCAGCGGCGGCCTGCCGGTGGGCGCGGGCCTGCTCGGCCGCGTGATCGGTGCCGACGGCGTGCCGCTGGACGGGCACGGTCCGCTGGAATCGGACGAGCAGGCTGCGCTCAAGGCCGAGCCGATCAACCCGATGGCGCGCAAGCCGATCGACACCCCGCTGGACACCGGCGTGCGCGCGATCAATGCGCTGCTTACCGTCGGCCGTGGCCAGCGCCTGGGCCTGTTCGCCGGCTCCGGCGTGGGCAAGTCCACCCTGCTGGGCATGATGACCAAATACACCAACGCCGACGTGGTGGTGGTGGGGCTGATCGGCGAACGCGGCCGCGAAGTGAAGGAGTTCGTCGAACACACGCTGGGCGAGGAAGGCCGCCGCCGCGCGGTGATCGTCGCCGCGCCGGCCGACGCGCCGCCGCTCAAGCGCCTGCGCGGCGCGCAGTACGCCACCGCGATCGCCGAGTGGTTCCGCGACCGCGGCCAGCGCGTGCTGCTGCTGATGGATTCGCTCACCCGCTACGCCCAGGCGCAGCGCGAGATCGCGCTGGCGATCGGCGAGCCACCGGCGACCAAGGGTTATCCGCCGTCGGTGTTCGCGATGATGCCGGCGCTGGTCGAGCGTGCCGGCAACGATGCCGACGGCAAGGGTTCGATCACCGCGTTCTACACCGTGCTCACCGAGGGCGACGACTATCGCCACGACCCGATCGCCGATGCGGCGCGCGCGATCCTGGACGGCCATATCGTGCTCTCGCGCGACTTGGCCGAAGCCGGCCATTACCCGGCCATCGACATCGAGGCCTCGATCAGCCGCGTGATGCCGGCGGTCGCCACGCGCGAGCACATGCGCAGCGCGCAGCGCTTCCGCCAGGTCTATTCGGCCTATCGCCAGCAACGCGACCTGATCGCGGTGGGGGCCTACCAGAAGGGCTCCGACCCGCAGGTGGACCTGGCCATCGAGATGTGGCCGCAACTGCGTGCGTTCCTGCAGCAGGAAGTGGATGAACCGATCACCCTCGACCAGGCCATCGAACGCCTGGCCGTGCTGGCCGAACAGGTGCATGAATGAGTTCCCGCGCCGAACGATTGCAGCCGGCCGTGGACCAGGCCCGCCAGCGCAGCGAGGATGCGCTGGCCCGTTTCGCCGCGCAGCAGCAGCAGCTGGCGCGCGCCGAACACCAGCTGAGCGAACTGCATCGCTATCGCGACGAATACGCCAACGGCGGCGACGCCGCCTCCACCGTCAGCGCCATGCTCAATCGGCAGGCCTTCGTGCAGCGCATCGACCAGGCGATCACCCAGCAGGTGGCCGAGGTCGCCCGCCAGCAGCGCCAGCTGGAGCTGGTGCGCGCGGACTGGACCCACAGCCACGCCCGCGAGAGCGCGCTGGACAGCGTGGTCGCCCATCACGTCGAGAACGAGCGCCGCGCCGAGGAACGCCGCGAGCAGGCCGAGCTCGACGAACGTTTCCAGCACCGGCGGCCGTGATGCGTCGCGCCCGCCGATCCCGCCTCGGCCACGTGCCTGCGTCTCCGCGCGGCCGTGTTGTCCCGCCAGGAGCCTTCATGCCATGACTGCCACCCACGTCGGATCGTTGTCCGCTTCCACGGTCGCCGCGAAGACGGCTGCGAACACGGGTACGCCGGAGTCGCCGGGCACGGCACCGTTCCACCAGCGCCTGCAGGACGCGCGCGGGCAGGGCGGTTCCCCCGCCCGCGATGCGCACGATGCGCGCCCGCAGCGCGGCCCGGACCCGGGGCGCGACCGTCGCGACGATCCCTCGCCGAAGGGGCCGGACGCGCAGCTGTGGTCCGCCGCCGCTCGCCTGGATACATCGCGCGACGCTGTCACGCCGCCGCCGGCTGCCGACGCCACCGCTCCCACGCTGCCGGTCGCGGCGCCGCCGCCACCGCCACCGCCCAAGGCGATTGCCGACGTGGTCACCGTCGAACCCGCCGGTGGCAAGGACGACGACACCGATACGGGCGCCACTGCCCTGGTCGAAGCGATGCTTGCCTTGATCGCTCCCGCGCCAGTCCATCCCGCCGCACCTGCCGGCAGCGTCGCGGCCGGCATCGTCGACGCCACGGCGGCACGGCTGGCCGCCGCACAGGCCGGGCTTGCCGCGCTCGGCCAGGCCGGAGCAAACGCCGCGCCCGCCGCGCCTGCCGTCGACCCCGCCGTCATGGCCGCGACCACCACCGTCCCTGCCGCCGAACTGCTGAAGCTCGACCCGGACGCCACCCGCGAAACGGTGCGACTCGACCCCGCCCCCGGCGCGGCGCCCGTCATCACCCAGACCGCGGCGACAGTGGCGCCGACTGCCGCGCCGGTGCCGGTGGCCCCTGCACACGCCTTCGCGCAGGAGCTGGGCCAGCAGCTGGCCTGGTTCGTCGGCCATGACGTCAAGCAGGCGCGCATCCGCCTGCATCCGGAAGAGCTGGGTTCGCTCGACCTGAAGATCAGCGTGCAGCACAACCGTGTCGACGTGGTGTTGCAGGCCCAGCATCCCGGCGCCGTCACTGCCGTGCAGCAGGCTCTGCCCCAGCTCGACCAGATGCTCGCCCGCCACGGCTTGTCGCTCGGCCACGCCGACGTGGGCCAGCACGATCGCGGCGGCCAGGCCGGCCATCGCGGACAGGGCGACGAGATCGCCGCCATCGACGAAGTCACCGGCCCCGGCCAGACCGTCCCGCTGACCCAGCTCGGGCTCGTCGACGCCTTCGCCTGAAGCGCTCCCGCGTAGGGCGGGCACCGCCCGCCGGCTTTGGCCATCCCGCATCGCCATGGCGGTGCGGGATGGCGCGACGAGAGCCGGCGGGCGGTGCCCGCCCTACGCCTGAATCCCGATCCGCGCGGTTTGCACTTCCGCGAACAAGCGTGGCGCGCCGCCCATTTTTCGCAGGAGCGCCGCAGACACCCCGTCGGGATGGCGCCGCGCCGCCGTCCCGGCGCGCGTCAAGAAAGCGCCGCCCAGCCCCGAAAATCATGCAAATGCATGAATAAAAACATGTATTTGTGATGGCACGCGGATTGCTTTCCATCTCGCAAGCCGGCGACGGCAGCCCCGATCCCCACACGAGATTCTCCATGAGCGACGACGAAGCACCCGAGGTAGTGGAAGACGAAGAGCTGGTACCGAGCCGGCGTTCGCCCTTGCTGATCGGAATCGTGGCGGTGCTGCTCGTCGCGCTGGCCGGCGGCGGCTACTACTGGCAATCGCATCGCGCCGGGTCGGACAAGCAGGCGAAGGCGGAGGCGAACAAGCCGGAGATCTTCCTGGCCATGGATCCGCCGTTCGTGGTCACCCTGCGTGACGGCGATGCGCTGCGCTACCTGCAGGTGGGCGTGACCCTGATGGCGCACGACCAGGCCGCGATCGGCGTGGCCAAGGACGTCGACCCGATCCTGCGCGACGGGCTGGTGTCGCTGTTCAGCAGCCAGAAATTCGAGACGGTCAGCGAGACCGCCGGCCGCGAGAAGCTGCAGGCCGACGCGCTGGCCGAGGTGCGCAAGGTGGTCGGCAAGCGGCTCGGCCGGCCGGGCATCGACGCGCTGTATTTCACCAGCTTCGTGATCCAGTAGGCGGGAGCCACGGCCATGAGCGACCTGCTTTCCCAGGACGAAATCGATGCGCTGATGGATGGCGTCACCGGCGGCACGGTGGCCACCGGCAGCGACGAACCGCTGCCGCCGGATGCGGTGATCAGCTACGACTTTACCCAGCAGGACCGCATCGTGCGCGGCCGCCTGCCCACGCTGGAGATGGTCAACGACCGCTTCGCGCGGTTCTTCCGCACCGCGCTGTTCGGCGTGCTGCGCAAGACCTGCGAGGTCTCGGTGCTGGGCGTGAAGATGGTGAAGTTCGCCGAGTACGTGCACGGCCTGGCGCTGCCCAGCAACTTGAACATGGTGCGCATCAAGCCGCTGCGCGGCAACGCGCTGGTGGTGTTCGAGCCGCGCCTGGTGTTCACCGTGATCGACAATTTCTTCGGCGGCGACGGCCGCTTCCACGCGCGCATCGAGGGCCGCGACTTCACTGCGACCGAGAATCGCGTGATCCAGATCATGCTCGCCGAACTGTTCGGTGCGATGGCCGAGGCGTGGGCGCCGGTGCTGGCGCTCAACTTCGAGTACCTCAACTCGGAGATCAATCCGCAGTTCGCCAACATCGTCAGTCCCACCGAGACGGTGGTGGTGTCGCGCTTCCACGTCGAACTGGACGGCGGCGGCGGCGAAGTCCACCTGACCATGCCCTACGCGATGGTCGAACCGATCCGCACCCTGCTCGACGCCGGCGTGCAGAGCGACCGCATGGATGGCGACGACCGCTTCGCCGAGATGCTGCGCGAGGAAGTGCTCGACGCCGAGGTCGACGTGAGCTCGCTGCTGCTGGAGGCGCAGCTGAGCCTGGGCCAGTTCCTGCACTTGCGCCCCGGCGACGTGATCCCCGTGCAGCTGCCCGAGCTGACCACCGTGTATGCCGAGGACGTGCCGGTTTTCCGCGGCCGCTACGGCCAGTCCAACGGCCGCAACGCCGTGCGTTTCCATGTCCCGGCCGGTCGTCGCGAGCGACAGGCAGCCACCGATCCCTCCACCCGGAAGAACCTCTCATGAACCAGTCTGCAGATGCCTTCGCCGATGCCGGCGAGCGCGTTCAATTCGATGCCCTGCACGGGGCCGCGGCCGATGGCGGCGACGTCAACCTCGACATGATCCTCGACGTGCCGGTGACCCTGGCGATGGAAGTCGGTCGCACCCGCATCAGCATCCGCAACCTGCTGCAGCTCAACCAGGGCTCGGTGGTGGAACTGGACCGCGCCGCCGGCGAGCCGCTTGACGTGTTCGTCAACGGCACCCTGGTGGCGCACGGCGAGGTGGTGGTGATCAACGAGAAGTTCGGCATCCGCCTGACCGACGTGATCAGCCCCGCCGAGCGCGTGCGCAAGTTGCGGTGACAGCGCCGTGAATTCGCCCTTCGACAGGCTCAGGACAGTGAAACCGGATCGCGCAGGCAGGATGCCGGAGCGAACATCGGCGCAGCCGATGACCCGCAGGGCGAGCCGCCGATGCGGCGAGTCAATCGGGAATCGGATTGTCGCGGCCCTGGCGCCGGCAGCGTTGCCCGCCGCCGACATCAACGTGGGCGGCGAACTGCTGCGGGTGATCGTCAGCCTGGTGGCGATCATCGCGATGATTCTCGTCGCCGGTTGGGTGACGCGTCGGTTGCAGCGTCGGCCGGGCGGCGGCGGGCGGCGCATCCGCTGCGTGGAATCGTTCGCCGTGGGCGCGCGCGAGCGCCTGCTGCTGCTGGACGCGGACGGCAAGCGGCTGTTGATCGGCACCGGCCCCGGTGGCATGCGCACCCTGCATGTCTACGACGGCGAAGCGCCGCGCGACATCGTTCCGGCGGCATCGAACGAGCCGCTCAAACCCGTGTTCGGCGATTTGCTGGCGCGACTGAAGGTGCGCTCGTGAGCGCGCGGCACTGGATCATCGGCGGCGCGCTGCTGCTGTTGCCGCTGGCCACCCTGGCGGCCACGCCGGGCATTCCGCTGGTGAACGTGCAACCGGCCGCCGACGGCAGCCAGAGCTGGACGCTGTCGCTGCAGATGCTGGCGCTGATGACGGCGCTGACGCTGCTGCCGGCGATCGCGCTGATGATGACCTCGTTCACCCGCATCATCATCGTGCTCGGCTTCCTGCGCCAGGCGCTTGGCACGCAGTCCACGCCGCCCAACCAGGTGCTGCTGGGGCTGGCGCTGTTCCTCACCCTGTTCGTGATGTCGCCCGTGCTCACCCGCGCCTACGACGACGGCATCAAGCCCTACATGGACGGCCAGATCACCGCCGAGCAGGCACTGCCGGCGGCCTCCGCACCGTTCAAGCATTTCATGCTCGAGCAGACCCGCGACGCCGACCTTCAGCTGTTCACCCGCCTGGCCAAGGAGAAGCCCTATGCCAGCAAGGCCGACGTGCCGTTCAAGGTGGCGATGCCGGCGTTCCTCACCAGCGAGCTGAAGACCGCGTTCCAGATGGGCTTCCTGCTGTTCATCCCGTTCCTGATCATCGACCTGGTGGTGGCCAGCGTGCTGATGTCGATGGGCATGATGATGGTCTCCCCGATGATCATCTCGCTGCCGTTCAAGATCATGCTGTTCGTGCTGGTGGATGGCTGGACGCTGTTGCTGGGGACACTGGCCGGGAGTTTCTACACGTGAGCGCGTGTTCGCCGACCGCCGTGGGCTCTGGCTACTTTGTAGGAGCGCACCCTGTGCGCGATGCTCTTGCGCTTGTTGCATTCAAAGGCAAGAGCTTTCGTCTGCCTGCGGCAGCCGAGTCACTTTCTCTTTGCGTGGCCACGCGCACGCAGGAGCGTGCGCGAACAGCGAAGCTGGCCCGAAGGGCGGAGGGCATGGATGCCCGGAGTCAAGAGAAAGTAACCAAAGAGAAAGGCCACCCCGCTTTCGCGCCTGACGGACATCCTGTCCATCAGGTCCGCGTGCGGGCTACGGGGTTTGTCGACAGGGCATCCTGCCCTGACGCCAAACTGGTTCGCATCCATGCGAACCACCCTGCGGGCTTTCCTACGCCCGCCCGCCGCTGCAGAGGGGCCCCGGGTAGAGCAGCGGGCCATCCTGGCCCGCACTTTTCAGAACGGCCAGATCAAGAGCAGCGCTGCGGCGAACCTGGGATCTGCTCTGGCTCCGGCTCTGGTTTTTGCTTTTCCGCTTTATCACCGAGTGCGGGCCACGATGGCCCGCTGCTCTCCCGGGGCCCCTGTGCGGCGGTGAGTCGGGGACGACAGGCCGCGCAGCGGGAGTCGACAGGGATGTCGACTCCTTTTCGCCAGGGCAGGATGCCCTGTCGAAAAGCCCGGCCCCGGCTCACGGACTTGTTGGGCAGGATGCCCAACAAGCGCCAAGCGGGGTGGCCTTCTCTTTTGGTTACTTTTCTCTCGGCCACGCAAGAGAAAAGTGACTCGGTCGCCGAAGGCGATCGACCGCTCTTGCTTTTGATTGCACCCCCACCAAGGGCAAAAACATCGCGCACAAGGTGCGCTCCTACAGGTGCAGGCGATCAGCCGCTCTTCGCCTTGGCTGGAACCAAGAGCATCGCGCGCGAGCACGCTCCTACAGGGGCGAAGCGAGTCGCGCCATCGGCGAACCACGCCGCAGGACCCCGTCCATGACCCCCGAATCCATCATGGAACTCGGCCAGCATGCGCTCTACGTGGCGATGCTGGTGGCCGCGCCGCTGCTGCTCACCGCGCTGGCGGTGGGCCTGCTCATCGGCGTGATCCAGGCGGCGACGCAGATCAACGAGATGACGCTCAGCTTCATCCCCAAGCTGATCGCGATGGCGCTGGTGGCGCTGGTGGCGGGGCCGTGGATGCTGCGCCTGCTGGTGCAGTTCACCACGCAGCTGATCGAGAGCCTGCCGGGCGCGATCAGATGACTGCGCTGGATCTGGCGCAGCTCCCGGCGTGGCTGGGCAGCCTGTTCTGGTCGCTGGGGCGGGTCAGCGGGCTGTGCCTGGTGGCGCCGGTGTTCAGCTCCACGGTGATCCCGGCGCGCATCCGCGTGGGCGTGGTGGTGGTGCTCTCGCTGGTGCTGGCACCGCTGGCGCCGACCACGATCGATCCATTGAGCGGCGCGGGCGTGGCTACGCTGGCGGGGCAGGTGGTGATCGGTGCGATGGTGGGTTTCGTGCTGAAGCTGGTGTTCGAGGCGGTGTCGTTCGGCGGCGAGCTGGTGGCACAGAGCATGAGCCTGGGCTTTGCCCAGGTGGTCAGCCCGGGTGCCGGGCAGTCCACCGTGCTGAGCCAGTTCTACCTGTTGCTGGTGACCTTGCTGTTCCTGGTGATGGACGGCCATTTGCAGCTGATCGCGCTGCTGGCCGACAGCTTCCATGCCCTGCCGCCGGGTACGCCGGCGGTCAGCGCCAATGCGTTGCATGCGGTGGTGGCGTTCGGCACGGAGCTGTTTGCCGGTGCGGTGCGGGTGGCCTTGCCGGCGATGACGTCGCTGCTGGTGGTGAACATCGGCTTTGCCGCGATCAGCCGCGCGGCGCCGTCGATGAACCTGTTTGCGGTGGGCTTTCCGATCACCGTGTCGCTGGGCTTCATCGCCTTGTGGTTGTCGCTGCGCAGCCTGCCCGGCGCGTTCCAGGCGTTGCAGGGTGATGCCTGGTCGCTGATGCGCGAATTGATGGGGAGCTGACGCCATGTCCGACGACAGCGACCAGGAAAAAACCGAACAACCGACAGAAAAGAAACTTCGCGAATCGCGCGAGAAGGGCGAGGTTCCGCGATCGCGCGACCTGTCCGGCGCGCTGGTGGTGCTGGCCGGCGTGGCGGCGCTGATGGGCAGCGGGCAGAGCGGCCTGGAGCATGCGCGGCGCATCTTTGCGTTGGGCCTGGGCTACTCGCGCGATGCGCTGTTCACCGACGCGCTGGCCGGCAGTGCGCTGCACGCGGCGATGCACGAGGCGCTGCTGCTGTTCGCGCCGGTGGCCATCGCCACCTTGCTGGCCGCGCTGGCCGGGCCGCTGCTGCTGGGCGGGTTGAACTTCAGCACCGAGGCGCTGCAACCGAAGTTCGAGCGGCTCGACCCGATCAAGGGGCTGGGCAAGATCTTCGCGCTGCGCGGCCTGGTGGAACTGGGCAAGGCACTGCTCAAGCTGTTGTTCATCGGTGGCGTGCTGGCGCTGGTGCTGCAGCACTGGCAGGGCGAACTGCAGGCCACCGGGCGCGGCTCGGTGGCGGCCGGCATCGCGCAGTCGATCGGGCTGCTCGGGCGTGCCGCGTTGTGGTTCGGCGTGATCTTGGCGCTGATCGGTGCGATCGATGCGCTGTACCAGAAGTTCGACCACGCGAAGAACCTGCGCATGACCAAGCAGGAAATCAAGGACGAGATGAAGGAGAGCGAGGGCAACCCCGAGATGAAGGGGCGCATCCGCCAGGTGCAGCAGGCGCAGGCGCGCCGCCGCATGATGGAGGACCTGCCCCGCGCCGACGTGCTGGTGGTCAATCCCACCCACTTCGCGGTGGCGCTGCGCTACGACGATGGCCGCATGGGCGCGCCGCGGGTGATCGCCAAGGGCGTCGACGTGCTGGCCGCGCAGATCCGCCTGGTGGCGGCCAGCCACCGCATCCCGGTGGTGGAAGCGCCGCCGTTGGCACGTGCCTTGTATGCAACGACTGAACTGGGCCGCGAAATCCCCGCTTCGCTGTTTGTCGCGGTGGCCCAGGTGCTTGCCTGGGTCTACCAGCTCAAGCAAGCCGCGGCGCAGGGCGAGAGCCCGCCGGCCGCACCCAACCCCGAGGTCGATCCTGACCTGATGGGCCCCTACCGCGATGCGTGACGAGTCAAAACGATGACGGGTGCAGACGTACTGGGCAATTTCAGACACCTCGCGCGACGGGGTGTTGGCGCGCCGGTGATCGTGCTGGCGATGCTGGGCATGCTGATGCTGCCGATGCCGCCGTTTTTGCTGGATATCCTGTTCAGCTTCAACATCGCCTTGTCGCTGGTGATTTTGCTGGCCGTGGTCTACGTGATGCGGCCGCTGGAGTTCGCCGCGTTCCCCACCGTGGTGCTGATGGCCACCTTGCTGCGGCTGGCGCTCAACATCGCCTCCACCCGCGTGGTGCTGCTGCACGGCCACGACGGCCCCGGCGCCGCCGGCAAGGTGATCGAGGCATTCGGCGAGTTCGTCATCGGCGGCAATTTCGCCGTGGGCCTGGTGGTGTTCGCCATCATCGTGGTGATCAACTTCGTGGTGATCACCAAGGGCGCCACCCGCGTATCGGAGGTGACCGCGCGGTTCACCCTGGACGCCATGCCCGGCAAGCAGATGGCGATCGACGCCGACCTCAACGCCGGCCTGCTGACCCAGGAGCAGGCGCGCGAGCGGCGCCAGGAAGTGCGCGAGGAGGCGGACTTCTACGGCTCGATGGACGGCGCCTCGAAGTTCGTGCGCGGCGACGCCACCGCCGGCATCCTGATCCTGTTCATCAACATCGTCGGCGGGTTCTTCGTCGGCGTGATGCAGCACGGCCTGTCCGCCAGCGAGGCGGCGCGCACCTACACCTTGCTCACCATCGGCGATGGCCTGGTGGCGCAGGTGCCGGCGCTGCTGCTGTCGGTGGCCGCGGCGGTGATCGTCACGCGCGTGTCCAAATCGCAGGACATGGGCAAGCAGGTGATCGGCCAGGTGTTCGGCCAGCCGCGCGCG
The DNA here is from genome assembly GCF_052978205.1 of Rhodanobacter sp. UC4452_H20. The sequence continues at coordinate 172,967 of NZ_CM129662.1, forward strand.
CTGGCGGTGGCCGCGGTGGTGCTGGGCGTGATGGGCGTGATCCCGGGCATGCCGAACGTGGCCTTCCTGCTGCTGGGCGGCATCTGCGGCGGCATCGCCTGGCTGCTGTTCAAGCGCGAGCGCGAGACGCGCGAGCGGCTGGCCGAGTCGGTAGCCGAGGCGCCGGTGGCGGCCGCACCGACCGAGCGGCTGGAGCTGGGCTGGGAGGACGTGGCCAGCGTCGATCCGCTGGGCCTGGAAGTGGGCTACCGGCTGATCCCGCTGGTCGACACCCACCAGGGCGGCGAGCTGATGGGGCGGATCAAGTCGGTGCGCCGCAAGCTGTCGCAGGAACTCGGTTTCCTGGTGCCGGCGGTGCATATCCGCGACAACCTGGACCTCGGCCCCAACACCTACCGCATCACCCTGATGGGCGTGCCGATGGGCGAGGCCGAGGTGCACAACGACCGCCTGATGGCGATCAATCCGGGCCAGGTGCACGGCACCTTGCAGGGCATCGCCACGCAGGACCCGGCATTCGGGCTGGAGGCGGTGTGGATCGAGAGCGGCCAGCGCGAGCTGGCGCAAAGCTACGGCTATACCGTGGTCGACCCGGCCACGGTGATCGCCACGCATCTGTCGCACATCCTGCAGGGCCACGCGCACGAACTGCTCAGCCACCAGGACGTGCAGCAACTGCTGGACCGGCTCGCCGCCAACGCGCCGAAGCTGGTCGAGGACCTGGTGCCCAAGCGGCTGTCGCTGGGCGTGGTGGTCAAGGTGCTGCAGAACCTGCTGGCCGAGCGGGTGCCGATCCGCAACATGCGCAGCATCGTCGAATCCTTGGCGGAGCACGCCGGGCAGAGTCAGGATCCCGGCGTTCTGACCGCCGCCGTGCGCGTCGCGCTGGGCCGGCAGATCGTGCAGGAGATCACCGGGCTGGGTACCGAGGTGCCGGTGATCACGCTGGCGCCGGAGCTCGAACAGATCCTGCTCGGCTCGCTTTCCGGCGGCGGCGGCGTGGCCGGAGCCGCGGTGGAACCGGGCCTGGCCGACCGCCTGCAGCAGAGCGTGGCCGACGCCGCGCGGCGCCAGGAGATGAGCGGCGAACCCGCGGTATTGCTGGTTGCGCCACCGCTGCGGCCATGGCTCGCGCGCTTCACCCGCCATGTGGCACAGAACCTGCACGTACTGGCCTACAACGAGGTGCCCGACAACCGTCGGGTGCGATTGGTACAAGCGCTGGGGCGCTAGCGCCCCAACGCCGGGAATAGGGAATAGGGAATAGGAAATGCGCGCACACGAAACTGAAATCGGGAATGGGAAATCGCGAAGGCCGCGTGCTGTCGAGCGCGACGCGGCTGCTTCTGCCGATTCCCTATTCCCCATTCCCTATTCCCGCGAGCGAAGCGAGCACCCATGAAAATCAAACGTTACGTAGCCCCCGACATGCGCCAGGCGATGCGCGAGGTGCGCGAGGAGCAGGGCGACGAGGCGGTGATCCTGTCGACGCGGCGGATTGCCGAGGGCATCGAGATCATCGCGGCGCTGGATTACGACGAAGCGCTGATGCGCGAGGCTTCGCGCCAGGGTGCCGCGCGTGCGCCGGCCGAACCGCCACCACCGTTGCCGGCGGCGAACAGCCAGCCGCCGGTCGCGGAGGCGCCCGCGCCTCGTGCCGCGGTGGCACCGCCGCCGCCGCGTCGTCCGCGCGTCGAGCCGACGCCTGCCGCGCCGGTCGCCGCGCGTGCCGCGGCCGCGCCGCTGATGGAACGTGCCGCGCAGGACACGGCGCGCCTGCGCAACGAGCTGGGCAGCATGCGCGAGATGCTGGAAGTGCAGTTGTCCAGCCTCGCCTGGAACGACCTGGAGCGGCGCCAGCCGCTGCGCGCGCGGGTGCTGCGCGAGATGACCCGCATCGGCATCGAGCCCGACGTGGCGCGTTTGCTGGTCGACGACCTGCCCGAGCAGATCAATGCCGAGCAGGCGCGCTACCTGCCGCTGGGCATGCTCAGCCGCCGCCTGGCGGTGAGCGGCCGCGCGCTGGCCGACGATGCGCCGATGGTCACCGCCCTGGTCGGTCCCACCGGCGTGGGCAAGACCACCACCATCGCCAAGCTCGCCGCCCGCGCGGTGATGCGCCACGGCGCCGACCAGGTCGCCCTGGTCAGCACCGACCACTACCGCATCGGCGCGGCCGCGCAGCTGGAACACTACGGCCGCCTGCTCGGCGTGCGCGTCTACCCGGCCTACGACGGCGACAGCCTGCGCAAGGTGCTGGAACTCCTGCGCGATCGCCACACCGTGCTGATCGACACCGCCGGCGTGGCCAGCCACGATCCCCGGCTCAACCAGCAGCTGGACACCCTGGCCCAGGCCAATGAACTGCGCGCCACCCTGGTGCTGGCGGCGAACACGCATGCACAGTCGCTGGACGACGCCGTGCGCGCCTACCTGCCGCTGCAGCCGCAGGCCTGCATCCTGACCAAGCTCGACGAAGCGCCCAACCTGGGCGGCGCGCTGTCGGTGCTGATCCGGCGCCGGCTGGCACTGGACTACACCACCGACGGCCAGCGCGTGCCGGAAGACATCAGCGTGGCCGACGCGCGCGTGCTGGTGTGCCGCGCGGCGCAATCGCTGAAGACCGGCATTCCCGACGATAGCCTGATGGCCGACCGGTTCGGACTGGCGGTAGCCAGCGCATGAGCGGAGTACCTGCAATGGACCAGGCCTTCGGGCTGCAACAGACACTGGGCATGGCCGCCGGCCCGGCGACCCCGCCGGCCGCGCTGCCGCCGGGTCACCAGGCCAGCACCCTGTTCGGCAACGGCGCGCCCGCACGCCCGCCGTGCCGCACCATCGCGGTGGCCGGCGGCAAGGGTGGCGTGGGCAAGAGCACGGTCGCGGTGAACCTGGCGATGGCACTGTCCATCGCCGGCCGCGAGGTGATGCTGCTGGACGCCGACATGGGCCTGGCCAACGTCGACGTGATGCTCGGGCTCACCCCCTCGCGCCACATCGGCCACCTGCTCGACGGCGAGTGCACGCTGGAGGAACTGCTGCTGCCCGCCGCGCGCGGCCTGCAGGTGGTGCCGGCCGGCTCCGGTGCGCGCCGGCTGGCGCAGCTCGACAACGGCGAGCACGCGGCGATCATCCGCGCGTTCGACGAACTGGCGCGCCCGCCCGAATTTCTGCTGGTGGACACCGCTGCCGGCCTGTCCGACAACGTGACCATGTTTGCCGCCGCCGCCTCGGACGTGATCCTGGTGGTGTGCGACGAGCCCGCCTCGCTGACCGACGCCTACGGCCTGACCAAGGTGCTCAGCCGCGATTTCGGCGTGCGGCGCATCCGCATGGTGGCCAACATGGTGCGCAACGAGGGCGATGCGCGCGCGCTGCACCAGAAGCTGGCGCGGGTCAGCGACCGCTTCCTGGACGTGGTGATCGATTTCAGTGGATGGGTGCCGCACGACGAGCGTCTGCGCCAGGCCATCCGCAGGCAATGTGCCGTCGTCGACGTGTGGCCGTCGAGCCATTCGGCGCTGGCATTCAAGAAATTGGCGGAACTGGTCGATAAGTGGGCGGAGACGGACCGCGCAGTGTTCGACCGGATTGCCTTCTTTGGCGGCCGGAACGCAACGGCTGATGGGGTGCCGAGATGAGTGTGGCTTCGGAGTATCTGCAGGTTTCCCGCGAAAGTGCCGACGAACTGGTACGCCGGCATGCACCGTTGGTGCGGCGGATCGCCTATCACCTGATGGGGCGGTTGCCGGCCAGCGTGGACGTGGGCGACCTGATCCAGTCGGGAATGATCGGTTTGCTGGAAGCGTCGCGCAATTTCGCCCAGAACCGCGGGGCGAGCTTCGAAACGTATGCGGGCATCCGCATCCGTGGCGCGATGCTGGACGAGCTGCGACGCACCGACTGGGCGCCGCGCTCGGTCCATCGCAAGACCCGCGAGGTGGCGGAGGTGATCCGCCAGATCGAGGTCGAGACGGGTGCGGAGGCGGACGAGAAGGAGGTGATGCGGCGGCTGGGCATCAGCGCCGAGGAATACCACCAGGTGCTGGCCGATGCCGCCTGCGTGCGGCTGCTCAGCCTCACCGGGTCGGACGACGGCGACGAGGGCGGCGTGATGGACGTGGCCGACGAGGGCAGCCTCGGGCCGTCGGAGAACATCGAGCGCGAGGGCATGCGCGAGGACCTGGCCGAGGCGATCAGCGGCCTGCCCGAACGCGAGCAGCTGGTGATGTCGCTGTACTACGAACAGGAGTTGAACCTGAAGGAGATCGGCGCGGTGCTCGGCGTGAGCGAGTCCCGCGTGTGCCAGATCCACGGGCAGGCGGTGCTCCGGTTGCGCGCACGACTTTCCGGCTGGCGCGGCTGACCGCGGCCGGACGGACCAAAACCAAGGGGCCGCCTGACGGCCCATGTGGAGAGAAGCGTTGGACAAGAACATGAAAATCCTGGTGGTGGACGACTTCTCCACCATGCGGCGCATCGTCAGGAACCTGCTGGTGGAGCTGGGTTTCAGCAACCCGCTGATCCAGGAGGCCGACGACGGCGAGAACGCGATCGCGATGCTGCGCAGCCAGCCGTTCGACCTGGTGGTCACCGACTGGAACATGCCCAACATGACCGGCATCGACCTGCTCAAGGCGATCCGCGCGGAAGCGTCGCTGAAGGGCCTGCCGGTGCTGATGGTCACCGCCGAGAACAACCGCGACCAGATCATCGCCGCCGCCCAGGCCGGCGTGAACGGCTACATCGTCAAGCCGTTCACCGCGGTCACGCTGAAGGAAAAACTCACCAAGATCTTCGAGCGCATCGCCGCCGGCGGGGTGGCCGCATGAACGCCGCCGCTCCCGCCCTGGCGATGGACAAGGACCTGCCGACCGAACTGCGCGAACTGCTGAACAGCCCGAACGGCGCCGAGTTCGAGCAGGCGCTGGACGCCATCGTGCGCCAGCGCGAGCAGCACATGTTCCGCGCGCTGGGCCAGCTCGCGCGCGACCTGCACGACGCCGTGCGCCGGCTGGGCACCGACCTGGCGCAGGACGGTTTCCCCGGCAACGTCGCCGACGCGCGCCAGTACCTGCAGGACGCGCTGGAGATGAGCGCCAACGCCGCGCACCGCACCATCGACTTCGCCGAGCGCATGCGTCCGCAGGCCGAGGCGCTGACCATCAACGCCGCCGAAATGCTCAAGTGGTCGCAGGACAACGAGCCCTCCGCGGTGCTCGCGCGCGAATCGGTGATGTTCGCCGAGGGCTGCCGCGAAGGGCTGGCCGAACTGGTGGTGGCGCAGTCGTGGCAGGACCTCACCGGGCAACGCATCAAGAAGGTCGACAACTTCATCGGCTCGGTCGAGTCGACCCTGCTGGAACTGGTGCGCCTGACCGGCGCGCTGGCAGGCAGCGACCTGCCGGCCAGCACGGCCAAGGTCTCCAGCCAGGAGGAGGCCGACCGCCTGCTCAGCGAATTCGGATTCTGAGGACATGGCCTCGATGGACACGGCATTCGACCTCGAGCTGCGCCAGGATTTCCTGGTCGAGGCCGGGGAGTTGCTGCAGCGGCTCGGCGAGCAACTGGTGGCGCTGGAGACGTCGCCGCGCGACAGCGAGCTGCTCAACGCCGTGTTTCGCGCGTTCCACACCGTCAAGGGCGGCGCCGGTTTCCTCGCGCTGGAGCCGATGGTGGTGCTGTGCCACCACGCCGAGGATCTGCTCAACGAGGCGCGCAACGGCAAGGTCGCGCTGGACGCCGCCCACATGGACGGCCTGCTGCAGGCGCTGGACCTGCTCAACGACATGATGGCCGCGGTGAGCGACGGCGGCGCGATGGCGATGCCGCCGCCGGCCCTGCTGCAGGCGCTCACGCCGCACGCCGCGGCGCCGGCACCGGTGGCCGCGCCGCCGCCGGCCGCGGCGCCTGCCGAAGCCGGCGCCATCGACGACAACGAATTCGAGGCGCTGCTGGACACCCTGTACGGCACCGCCGCCCCCGGCACCGTCGCGCCGGCCCCGCTTCCCGCCGCGTCGCCGGCCGGCATCGACGACGACGAGTTCGAGGCCCTGCTCGACAGCCTGCACGGCAAGCCGGGCCAGCCTGCCGCACCTTCACCTTCACCTGCACCGTCGCCCGCAACGACCGCGCCGTCGGCGAACGCCGCCCCGGCGCGTCCGGCCGCGGCGGCGGATCACTCGGTGCGGGTGGACACCGTGCGACTCGACCTGCTGGTCAACCACGCCGGCGAACTGGTGCTGCTGCGCAACCGCCTGCTCAGCCTGGCCGCGCGCCTCGGCGACGAATCGCTGGCCACCACCGCCGGCGAACTCGATCGCGTCACCGACGCGCTGCAGGGCGCGGCGATGGGCATGCGCATGCAGCCGGTCGGACGCCTGTTCCAGCGCTTCCCGCGGATCGTGCGCGACCTCGCGCGCCAGCTCGGCAAGGAGGTCGAACTGGTGCTGGAAGGCGAGGGCACCGACCTCGACCGCAGCCTGGTCGAAGCGCTGGCCGACCCGCTGATCCACCTGCTGCGCAACGCACTGGACCACGGCGTGGAAATGCCGGACGAACGCGAGCGCAACGGCAAGCCGCGCAAGGGCCGCATCGTGCTTTCCGCCAGTCAGCGCGGCGAGCGCATCGTGATCGCGGTCAGCGACGACGGCCACGGCATGGACCCGGACATCCTGCGCCGCAAGGCGGTCGAGAAGGGCCTGCTGGACAATGCCCAGGCCGCCCGCCTGAGCGACGCCGAGTGCTATGAACTGATCTTCCGCCCCGGCTTCAGCACCGCCGCGGCAGTGTCGGACATCTCCGGCCGCGGCGTCGGCATGGACGTGGTCAAGACCCGCGTGGCCGAGCTGGGCGGCACCTTGCGCGTGCAGTCGCGGCTGGGCCACGGCAGCGAGCTGGAACTGACCGTGCCGCTGACCCTCGCCGTGCTGCGCGTGCTGATGGTGCGCGTGGCCGGCCGCCTGCTGGCGCTGCCGCTGGGCAACGTGCAGGAAGTGTTCGAACTGGCCGACGGCCAGGATCGCGAGCTGGACGGCCGCCTGGTCGCCGAGCACCGCGGCCGCGCGCTGCCGCTGACCGATCTCGCGCGCTGGGTGGGCACCGATGCCGGTGCCGGCCGCCACGTGGTGGTGCTGCACATCGGCCACCAGCGCCTCGGCTGCCTGGTGCACGAGGTGCGCGGGCGCGAGGACGTCATCGTCAAGCCGCTCGGCCCGCTGTTCGCCGACGCCTCGGGCATCGCCGGCGCCACCGTCACCGGCGACGGACGGCTGGCGCTGGTGATGGACCTGGCGGGCCTGGTCGCCGCGGCCGACAGCTGTTCCGCCTCGCTGCAGAAGGAAGTCTGACCGCATGGACAGAATCAGCATCATCGGCACCATCCTGGGCTTCGTGGTGATCGTGATGGGCACCGTGCTCAAGGGCTCCACCGTGGAAGCGCTGTGGAACCCGGCCGCGTTCGTGATCGTGTTCTTCGGCACGCTGGCCGCGCTGCTGGTGCAGAACCAGGGCGCGGTGATGAAACACGCGCTCAAGATGATGAAACTGATCTACCGTCCGCCGCGGCACGAGCCGCGCGACCTGATCAGCCGCATCGTGGGCTGGAGCGAAATCTCGCGCCGCCAGGGCCTGCTCGGGCTGGAGCCGCAGATCGAGTCCGAGAGCGACCCGTTCGTCAGCAAGGGCCTGCAACTGCTGGTCGACGGCGGCGAGCCGGACACCATCCGCAGCGTGCTGGAAGTGGACATGGACACGCGCGAGGCGATCGACCTGGCCGGCGCCAAGGTCTACGAGAACGCCGGCATCTACTCGCCCACGCTGGGCATCATCGGCGCGGTGATGGGCCTGATGGCGGTGATGCAGAACCTGGCCGATCCGAGCAAGCTCGGCCACGGCATCGCCGCGGCCTTCGTGGCGACGATCTACGGCGTGGCGCTGGCCAACCTGTTCATGCTGCCGATGGCCGCAAGGCTGAAGAGCCTGGTGGGCAAGCAGTCGCAGATGCGCGAGATCCTGGTCGAAGGCCTGGTCTCGATCGCCCAGGGCGACAACCCGCGCCAGATCGAAGCGCGCCTGCAGGGTTACGTCGCGTGAGGCGGCATCGCCACGAAGAGCACCAGAACCACGAGGCGTGGGCGATCCCCTATGCCGATCTGATGACCCTGCTGCTGGCCTTCTTCGTGGTGATGTACGCGGTGTCGGTGGTCAACGAGGGCAAGTTCCGCGTGATGTCCGAATCGCTGCTGCAGGCCTTCAACGGCAACAGCCAGGTGATCGCGCCGCCGCCCGCGTCGGAAGGCCAGCGCCAGCCGGCCGCGGCCGTGCCGATCCGCCATTCCGTCAACCGCAGCAACCCGGTGACGCTGCCGTTGCCGCTGCTGCGCCCGCCGGCGCCGGGACGCGGCGGCGCGCAAAGCATGCACGACATCGAGAACCAGGTACGCAAGGCGCTGCAGCCGCTGATCGACCGCAAGCTGGTGGTGGTGCGCCACACGCCGAACTGGCTGGAGATCGAGATCCGCACCGACATCCTGTTCCCCAGCGGCGTGGCACAGCTTTCCACCTCGGCCAACGCCGTGCTGGAGAACCTGGCCGGCATCCTGGCCCGCTTCCCCAACGCATTGCGCGTGGAAGGCTTCACCGACAACGTGCCGATCAGCACCGCGCAATATCCGTCCAACTGGGAGCTCTCCGCCGCGCGCGCGGCCAGCGTGGCGCGCTTGTTCGCGATGACGGGCGTGGCACCCGACCGGCTGGGCATCATCGGCTGGGGCGAGGTGCGTCCGCTGGCCACCAACGACACCGCCGAAGGCCGCAACCAGAACCGTCGCGTGCTGGTGGTGGTGATGAACGAGCGCACGGGCGAGCCGCGCGAGCAGCTCGATGCGCAGCGATGGAGCGAGCTGGCCGGCCCGGCCGCGGCGCCTGTCGCGAATGCTGCCGCACCCGCGCCTGCACCCGCTGCGGCCAGCGGGGCAGGCCTGCTGCCGGTCGTGCCCGCGGTGATCGCCGTCCATCCCGCCGACCCGCTGCCTGCCGCGGTCGCACCCGCCGTGCCGGCCGATGCGCCGCATCCGGTCGCGCGCAACCTGAGCCCGGATCGGTGAGCGCCATGCCTCTGTTCAACCTTGCCGGACCCTGCCCATGAACGCGCCCGCCTGCGCACCCGCCGCTGCCGCCGGGCACTGGCTGTCGTTCCGCATCGGCACGCAGCTCTATGCCGCGCCGCTGGCGGCGGTGAACGAGGTGATCCGCGACGGCGACATCACCCCCGTGCCCGGCGCCGCCGCCGACGTGCTCGGCGTGCGCCACCTGCGCGGACGCATCGTGCCGGTGCTCGATGGCCAGCGCCGCATGGGCGTGGCGAATGTGCCGCTCGACCCGGCCAGTGTTCGCATCGTGATGCTGGCCCACGCCGAACACCTGGTCGGCCTGCGCGTGGGCGCGGTCGGCGAGCTGCTGCACAGCGACGGCATCGAGATCGAACCCCCGCCGCCGGGCCGCGCCAGCCGCCGCGACGATCCGGTCACCGGTGTACTGTCATGGCAGGGTGGATTCGTGGCCCTGCTTGATGTATGTCGGTTGTGTCGACTGGGGGGAGAAGCGGGCCATGTGGCTTGAGATCGGGATGGGGGTGCTGCTGGTGCTGGCGCTGGTCCAGTGCGCCGTGCTGTACCGGCTGTGGCAACACTCGTTGCAGCTGCAGCAACGCGTCGAACAGGTCGTGCATGACACCGCCCACGGCGTCACCGACGTGCCGACCTCGATGCTGGTTGCCGCGCTTGGCCGGGTCGAACGGCAGATCCGCCACGCCGAGCAGCAACCGCCGCCCACCCGCCAGTCCTACGAGCTGGCCCAGCAACTGGCCCGCGAAGGCGCCGACCTCGACCAGCTGGTGAGCCGCTGCGGCCTCTCGCGCGACGAGGCGCGGCTGGTAATGCAGATGCATCCGGCCGGTTCCTGACACCGCCCGAACACATCGCAGGGCGGGCACCGCCCGCCGACCGACCGTTCCGCGATATGACGATGGCGGGCATTGCCCGCCCTACGATCCGCCTCGTTTCTGTAGGAGCGCACCCTGTCCACAAGGGACTTCCTTCGGTCGTGCGCGATACCTTTCGTCACGCAAAGAAGAGCATCGCGCGTAGGGCGGGCACCGCCCGCCATGCGACCGGCGACGCGGCTACTCTTCCGCCGCGTCGTAGATCGTGGCCAGCACCGAGGCGGCGGCGGCGTAGAGCTGCACGGGGATGTCGTCGCGCAGGCGCAGCGTGGCGAGCAGGGCGGCGATCTGCGCGTCGTGGTGCAGCGGCACGCCCATCTCGCGGGCGCGCGCCAGCAGCAGTTCCAGCGACTGCGGCGACATCGGCGCGGTTTCCTCGCTGGCACCGGCCAGGCGCAGGCTGACCCGCTTCGGTGGCGGCTGATCGTTCATGCGGTGGCCTTCAGCAGCAGGGCGCTGCTGCCTGGCGGGTGCGGTATGCCCACCTGGCAGCTCAGCTGGTCGAGCAGCACGCCGCAGGCAGCCAGGCGCTGGCGCAGCGGGGTGAACTGGCGCTCCAGTTTCTGCGCAGTCTCGATGCGCTCGGCCCACAGCCGCACCGACAGCCGCGGCTCGTTCAATTGCAGCTCGCCCTGCACCGGGCCCAGCGGGGGCAGGTCCAGCGCGAAACCCAGTGTCCAGCCCTTGCTGCCCTCGGCGCCGTCGGTGCCGAACTCCAGCTTGATCTGCAGCACGTCGTGGCCGCCCTTGCCCAGCAGCGGCACCTCGATGATCCAGGCCGAGGCGGGATGGGCGCTGGCATCGAGCTGCGCCACTTCGATGCGTGCCAGCGCGGCCTTCACGTCGCCGTGCAGGCGGCGCAGCAACTGGGCCACGTCGTCATCGCCGGTCAGCGCCGGCAACGGCAGCGGCAGGCGCGGCTGCGACTGCAGTGCGCGCTGCAGCAAGGGTGGCGCGGCGTCGCCGCGATCCGATGGCGGCGGTGCCGGCGCACGCCGGTCGAGCAGGCTGGCCAGGCGCAGCAAGGCGCCTTTCCAGTCGTCGGCGGGCGGCATCGGCTGGCCGGGGCGCGGTTGCAGCAGTCGTGATTCGAAGAACAGGCCGCTGCGCCGGATCGCCTCGCGCAGGCCGTCGCCGCGGGTGATTTCCGCCGGCGTGCGCAGCGCCTGCTCCAGCACCGCCAGCGCGGTGCGCACGTCGGCCGGCAATTGGCGCAGCGCCGGCCGCTGGGCCAGCGCGGAGAGGGTGGAAAGCAGCGGCGTGTAGCCGTTCTGCTGCGGCAGGCGTTCGCGCAGCATGCGCTGGAAAGTGGGGTCGGCCGCCTGGCTGAGCACCTCCAGTTGCGGCTGCCCGCCCAGGCTCAGCACACGCACCTGGAACTGTGCCGGCAGCTGGCTGTGCGACACGTCCGCCTCCACCGTGAGCGCGCCGATCTGCAACACCAGCAGGCCTTGCGGGTTCACGCCCAGCGGGCGCGCCGCCAGCACCGTGCCGATGCGCCAGCTCTGGGCGGTGGTGCCGGAGGCGGCACCAGCCCAGGTAAGCGCGGCGAGGCTGATCGGTGGGATGTTCAAGCGTAAGTTCCTGCGCCTGGCGCGGATGGGAAAGGCGGCGGTCGCGAAGGTCATCGGCCGCTTGCGGGAATACTTGAGCGCGAGGTTGGCGCGAAAAAAGGCAACCGCCGACCCCACGCTGCCCTTGCAGGAGCCCGCTCGCAGGCGATGCTCTTCCTTCTGCGATTGCCCATTCCCCCTTTCCCATCCTGATTGGTGCTGAAGCTCAGTCTGCGAAAGCCGTTCGTGCTGAGCGTAGCTTGCGTCAGCAAGCGAAGTCGAAGCACCCGCTGCGACGCCCCTTCGACTTCGGCGCTGCGCGCCTACGCTCAGGGTGAACGGAGGATTCTCAACTGAACTTCGACGCTAATCAGGTTCCCCATTTCCCGTTCCCGGCCGAAAGCATTCCTTGCAAGCGAGGTCCTGCAGGAGCGACGCGCGCTAAAGCGAACCGCCCGGCGGCCGATAGAGCAGGCGTCGGCGCACAACGGCGCGAACGGAGTCATCGAAATGGGCGGCAAGCGGGCAGCTAAGAACAAGCAGCCATCGGCGGCGGCCGACGGGGCCGCGGTGGTCTGCCTGCCGGCGGACTGCCGGCTGGCCGTGCAGATGGCGCTGAAGGAACAACTGCGGCAGGTGCTGCAACACGGCGACATCGTGATCGACGCGCAGGCGCTCGAGCGCGTCGACACCGCGGCGTTGCAGTTGCTGGTGCTGTTCCGGCGCGAGCTGGAACACAACGGCGGCGCGCTGGCCTGGCGCGGCACCAACGAGGTCCTGCACGAGGCCGCGGCCCTGCTCGGGCTGGAACAGTCATTGAACCTGCCGACGGCAACGTCGGCCTGACACGAGGTGGCAGCATGGCAAAGATTCTCGCGGTAGACGATTCGGCCTCGATGCGGGGCATGGTGGCCTTCACCCTGCGTGGCGCCGGCCACGAGGTGACCGAAGCGGAGAACGGCCAGCTGGCGCTGGACGCCGCCCGCGGCAACGCGTTCGAGCTGGTGCTGGCGGACGTCAACATGCCGGTGATGGATGGCATCGCGATGGTGCGCCAGCTGCGCGCGCTGGATGCGTACAAGGGCGTGCCGATCCTGATGCTGACCACCGAGTCGCACACCGAGAAAAAAATGGAAGGCAAGGCCGCCGGCGCCACCGGCTGGCTGGTCAAGCCGTTCGACCCGGAACAGCTGCTGGCCACCGTCAAGCGCGTGCTCGGCTGAAGGAATACCGATGGGCGCCGTCGACCTGACCCAGTTCCACAAGACCTTCTTCGAGGAAAGCCTGGAAGGGCTGGACGCCATGGAAGCGGCGTTGCTCGCGCTGGATTCGGGCTCGACCGACCATGAGCTGGTGCACACCATCTTCCGTGCCGCGCACTCGATCAAGGGCGGCGCGGCCACCTTCGGCTTTGCCGAGGTGGCTGCGTTTACCCACGTGGCCGAATCGTTGCTGGAGGAAGTGCGCAGCGAACGTCGCGGCGTGGACGGCGAACTGATCGACCTGCTGCTGCGCTCGGTGGATTGCCTGCGCGCGATGCTCGACCACACCAGCCACGGCCTGCCCGCGGCCGACGCCGACAGCGAGGCGCTGCGCGGCGAACTGGTGCGCCTGGTCAGCGGCGAAGCGGCCCCCGCGCCGGCGGCGGCGACCCCCGCGGCAGCGAGCGTGGACAGCTGGGCGATCCGCTTCGTGGCCTTGCCGCACCTGTTGCAGACCGGCAACGATCCGCTGCGCCTGTTCCGCGAACTGCAGCAACTGGGGCAGCTCGACGTGTGCCGCGCCTTCGTGGTCGACGCGGCGCCGACGCAACTGGCCGAACTCGATCCGGGCCAGTGCTGGCTGGGCTGGGAATTGCGCCTGCATGGTGCCGTGGCGCGCGCCGACGTGGCCGCGGTGTTCGACTGGGTCGAGGGCGACTGCGAGCTGACGATCGAGCCGATCGCCGCCGCGCCCGTTGCGGTCGCGCCGACCCTCGTCGCGCCACCGGTCGCCGCCCCCGCCGCCCCCGCCGCCCCCGCCGCCAGCCCCGCGCCCGCCAGCGCGCCGCGCCCGGTCCGCGAAACGGCGGCCGCAAGCAGCGAGGGCAGCTCGATCCGCGTCGGCATCGACAAGGTCGATGCGCTGATCAACATGATGGGCGAGCTGGTGATCACCCAGTCGATGCTCAGCGACATCGGCGAACATTTCCACCTCTCGCAGCTCGAACGCCTGCGCGAGGGCCTGCTGCAGCTGGAGCGCAACACGCGCGAGCTGCAGGAGAGCGTGATGCGCATCCGCATGCTGCCGATCGGTTCGGTGTTCAACCGCTTCCCGCGGCTGGTGCGCGACCTGGAGCGCAAGCTCGGCAAGCAGGTGAAGCTGGAACTGCACGGCGAGCACACCGAGCTGGACAAGACGGTGCTGGAAAAGATCGGCGATCCGCTGGTGCATCTGGTGCGCAATGCGATCGACCACGGCCTGGAATCGCCGGAGCAGCGCCGCGCCGCCGGCAAGAACGAAACCGGCACCTTGCGGCTGGACGCCTACCACGAAGGCGGCAACATCGTGGTGCAGATCAGCGACGACGGCGCCGGCCTCAACCGCGCCGCCATCGTGGCCAAGGCCGAGCAGCGCGGCCTGATCCGCCCCGGCCAGGAAGTGGACGATGCCGAAGTGGCCGAGCTGATCTTCCAGCCGGGCTTCTCCACCGCCGCGCAGGCCACCGACCTGTCCGGCCGCGGCGTGGGCATGGATGTCGTGCGGCGCAACGTGCGTGACCTCGGCGGCAGCGTCGGCGTGCGCAGCCAGAGCGGCAAGGGCAGCGTGTTCACCATCGCCCTGCCGCTCACGCTGGCCATCATCGACGGCCTGGTCACCGCGGTGGGCGAGGAGCGCTACATCGTGCCGCTGATCTCCATCGTCGAGTCGCTGCGGCTGCGCCCGGAGATGGTGCGCAAGATCGCCGGCGGCGGCGAGGTATTCCATTTCCGCAACGAGTACCTGCCGATCATGCGCCTGCACCGCGCGTTCGGCTGCAACGCGGCGATCACCGAGATCGAGCGCGGCATCGTGGTGGTGGTCGAGGAAGAGGGTCGCCGCGTGGGCCTGCTGGTGGACGACCTGCTCGGCCAGCAACAGGCGGTGGTGAAGTCGCTGGAGGCGCATTACCAGCGCGTGCAGGGCATTTCGGGCGCCACCATCCTCAGTGATGGTTCGGTGGCGCTGATCGTGGATGTGTGTGGCGTGGTGCGGTTGGGGCAGCGCGGCAAGGCGGCGGCCTGAACGTGTATGCCGCGACGGCGCCTGCAAGCGTCCTTCAAGAATGGCGACGACGAACCCGGATGCGTTCGCCGGCGAGTGTTACGGCGCCTCTGCGCGCCACCCCGCGCGGTCATGGTGGCCGGCGGGCCTTCTCTTCGAGGTGTTCGAGATGTTGTCGGCAATACGCGGTTTCTTTGATCGGCTCAGCCTGAACGCACGGCTGGTGCTGGTCGTGTCGGTGGTCGTGCTGGGGCTGTTCGGCCTCACCGTGATGAATGCGCTGCAAAATCGCGCCGGTCAGATGGACGGGCTCCAGAGCCTGTTGCGCAGCCAGATCGAGTCGGCCGTGTCGGTGGCTGCCGCGTTCCACGAGCGCGCGGGCAAGGGCGAGTTCAGCGAGGCGGAGGCGCAGAAGCGCGCGCTCGCCCAGATCCACGACATGCAGTGGAACAAGGGTGCCGGCTACGTCTTCGCATTCGACGACAAGTACACGTTGACCTCGCACCCGGTGATGCTGGACAAGCTTGGCACCAGCGTGCGCGAGATGACCGACCAGAACGGCAAGCCGATCTTCCAGGCGATGCACGCCATCGACATGAAGGACGGCGGCGGGCTGACCTATTACGACTGGCTCAAGCCCAGCAGCAAGAAGATCGTGGGCAAGGTCACCTACTCCGAGCGCTATCAGCCGTGGGGCATGCACTTCGGCGCCGGCGCCTATTTCGACGACATCGATGCGCAGTTCCGCCAGACCCTCGCACTGAACCTGGGCAAGGCGGGATTGCTGGCATTGCTGGTGATCGGGCTGGTGTGGCTGTCGATGCGCAGCATCCGTCGCAGCATCGGCGGCGAGCCGGGTTTCGCGGTGGCCATGGCCACGCGCATCGCCAACGGCGACCTGGGCAAGGACGACGGTGGCAAGACGTTTGCAGCCGGCAGCCTGCTGGCCGAATTGGCCCGCATGCGCGACCGGCTGACCGGCATCGTGGGCGAAGTGCAACATGGTTCGGAGGCGGTGAGCAGTGCAGCGCAGCAGATCGCCAAGGGCAACGACGACCTCAGCCAGCGCACGCAGGAGCAGGCCTCCAGCCTGGAGGAAACCGCCGCCTCGATGGAGGAGATGACCTCCACCGTGAAACAGAACGCCGAGAACGCCAGCTACGCCAACCAGCTTGCCAGCGGCGCGCGCGAGCAGGCCGAGCGCGGCGGCGAGGTGGCCGCGCAGGCGGTGGCGGCGATGGACGAGATCAATGCCTCCAGCCGCAAGATCGCCGACATCGTGGGGCTGATCGACGAGATCGCGTTCCAGACCAACCTGCTGTCGCTCAACGCCGCGGTGGAAGCCGCGCGTGCCGGCGAGCAGGGCCGCGGCTTCGCCGTGGTGGCCAGCGAGGTGCGCAGCCTGTCCCAGCGCAGCGCGGCGGCGGCGAAGGAGATCAAGGGGCTGATCAACGAAAGCGTGCAGCGGGTGCAGGCCGGCAGCGCGCTGGTCGACCAGTCCGGCGCGGCGCTGACCGGCATCGTGGAGAGCGTCAAGAAAGTCACCGACATCGTTGCCGAGATCGCCGCGGCCAGCCACGAGCAGTCCGCCGGCATCGACCAGGTCAACCGCGCCGTGATGCAGATGGACGAGGTCACCCAGCAGAACGCGGCGCTGGTCGAGGAGGCCGCCGCCGCCGCGCGGGCGATGCAGGAACAGGCGCTGGAACTGCAGCGGCAGATGAGGTTCTTCCAGCTCGGCGGCGCACCGTCCGATGCGCAAGCGCCCGTCGCGGCGCCGGAATCGGCACGCGTGGTGGAGCTGCCGCGCAAGGCGGTGGCTCGTGCTGCCGAGCCGGCGCCGCGGCGCGCGGCGGCCGCCGGCGCCTGGACCGAGTTCTGATTCTCCGTTTCGCGGTCCTCCCCGGGCGCTTGCCTGCCAGCGGCCGCCCGATGGCGGGACCGCGCCCGTCTTCCGCACGGCGCGGCAGCAGCGGCCGCGTCCCCTTTCCGCTCAAGTTTCCTGTCGCCGTGCCGACACAGGTGATGGCGGCACGGCGACCGCAATCGCCCATCACGAGGTAGCAGGCTCATGCACGAGAACACCGATGGCGCGGCACCGACGGTGCAGCAGCTGACGTTCAACCTGGCGGGCGAGGAGTACGGCGTCGACATCCTGTCGGTGCGCGAGATCCGCGGCTGGTCGCGCGTGACGCGCATCCCGCAGACGCCCGACCACCTGCTCGGCGTGCTCAACCTGCGCGGCGCGATCGTGCCGATCATGGACCTGCGCCTGCGCTTCGGCCTGGAGCGCGAGAGCTATGGCGACAGCACGGTGGTGATCATCGTGGCGGTCGCCGAGCGGTTGTTCGGCATCGTGGTGGATGCCGTTTCCGACGTGGTCGACATCGACCCGTCCGCGATCAAGCCGGTGCCCGACATGGGCGCCGTCGTGGACACCCGCTACCTGAAAGGTCTGGCCACCCATGTCGAACGCATGGTGATGCTGCTGGACGTGGACAAGCTGATGCGTCCGGAAGACGTGGAAACCCTGGACGCGGCGTTGCCGCATGTCCGCGAAGTCGAAGTTGCCGCCTGAATCGGGGAATGCTCATGAAGATCAAGAAAGTGCTGGCACGTTTCGCCAAGGTGCCCACCCTCACCGTCAAGGCGCGCCTGATCGGCGTGTTCGCTCTGCTCGGCGCGATGCTGGTGGCCGGTGCGGCGATCGGCCTGGGCGTGATGTCCTGGCAGAACGAAGGCATGCGCACGAGTTACGAGGAGGCGATGGTGCCGGCCAGCC
The DNA here is from genome assembly GCF_052978205.1 of Rhodanobacter sp. UC4452_H20. Next base: position 190,548 of record NZ_CM129662.1, read on the forward strand.
TGATGGGCCAGCTGCGCGCCAAGTCGCTGCTGAATTTCATCGTGCTGGGCGAGGCCGCCGGCGCGATCGACAAGCCCAACCAGGTGAAACAGAAGGTCGCCGAGTCCGAGCAGATCCAGAAGGATATCGCGGCGGTCAACAAGCAACTGGCCGCCATTCATCTGAGCCCGGAGGTCGCCAAGAAATACAAGGACTACAACGACACCACGGGGGATTACAGCGATGCGCTGAAGGAGATCTACGACGGCCTCAATTCCAGCGACACCGGCACCGCCGACATGATGGACATGCAGCTGCGCCCGTTGCTGATGATGCGCCAGGACGCACTGGACAAGCTGGTCACCGCGCAGAGCGACGAAGTGCGTGACATCTACCAGTCGCAGGTCAAGCGCTACCGCTTCGTGCAGACCACCACGCTGGCGGCACTGATCGCCGGCCTGCTGCTGGCGCTGTTCGTGGCGGTGCGGCTGATCCGCTCGATCACCGGTGCCTTGCACCATGCGGTGAAGATCGCCGACCAGATCGGTGAGGGCAAACTGGGCCATGACATACGCGTGAACCGCAAGGACGAGTTCGGTCGCCTGCTGCTCGCCTTCCGCAACATGGACCAGCACCTCAGCGAGATCGTAGGCGAAGTGCGGCTTGGCTCGGATGCGGTGAGCACGGCCGCGCAGCAGATCGCCCGCGGCAACGACGACCTCAGCCAGCGCACGCAGGAACAGGCCTCCAGCCTGGAGGAAACCGCTTCGTCGATGGAGGAGATGACTTCCACCGTGAAGCAGAATGCGGAGAACGCCAGCCACGCCAACCAGCTCGCCCGCGGTGCGCGCGAACAGGCCGAGCGCGGCGGTGAAGTGGCCGGCAAGGCGATCGCGGCGATGACCGAGATCGACGCCTCCAGCCGCAAGATCGGCGACATCGTGGGGCTGATCCAGGAGATCGCCTTCCAGACCAACCTGCTGGCGCTCAACGCGGCGGTGGAAGCGGCGCGCGCCGGCGAGCAGGGCCGCGGCTTCGCCGTGGTGGCCACCGAGGTGCGCAGCCTGGCCCAGCGCAGCGCCGGCGCGGCGAAGGAGATCAAGGGCCTGATCAGCGACAGCGAGGAAAAGGTGCGTACCGGTTCCGAGCTGGTCAACCAGTCAGGCAAGGCGCTGGCCGAGATCGTCGACAGCGTGAAGAAAGTCACCGACATCGTGGCCGAGATCGCCGCGGCCAGCCATGAGCAGTCCGCCGGCATCGACCAGGTCAACAACGCCGTGATGCAGATGGACGAAATGACCCAGCAGAACGCCGCGCTGGTCGAGGAAGCCTCGGCCGCTGCCCGCGCGATGCACGAGCAGGCCGACGAACTGGCACGCCAGGTGGCGTTCTTCCAGGTCGCCGACAGCGGCCAGGCGGCGCCGGCCAAGGCGCCGGTCGCGGCCGCCGCCGCGGTGGAGACTGCCGCGGTATTGGCCGCCGTGCGCAAGGCGCAGCCGGCACGCGCGATGGCCGAGGCGGACGCCGCCGCGGCTGGTGCGTGGAAGGAGTTCTGAGCATGAACGCGACGGTCGACATGCCCGTCGCCGAGCTCGCCGGCGGTCCGCGCCTGGGCGACAGCGAGTTCGAGTTCCTGCGCAAGTTCGTCTACACCCACTGCGGCATCTCGCTGGGCGAGCACAAGCGGCAACTGGTGCAGGGGCGGCTGTTCCGTCGCCTGCGCGCGCTTGGCCTGCAGCAGTTCAGCAGCTATTGCGAGCTGCTGCAGCGCGATCCGCAAAGCGAACTGGGCGAACTGGCCAGCGTCATCAGCACCAATGTGACCTCGTTCTTCCGCGAGGTGCACCACTACGACCTGCTGGTTGCCGAGCTGCTGCCGCGCTGGCTGGAAGACAAGCGTCGCAGCGGCGAGCGGCTGCGCATCTGGTCGGCGGGCTGCTCCACCGGCGAGGAGCCCTACGCGCTGGCGATAGTGCTGGCCGAGGCGATCGAGCAGCACGGCGCCAGCGGCGTGGACGCGAAGATCCTCGCCACCGACCTCTCGCCGCAGGCGCTGGAGACCGCGCGCCGCGGCGTCTATCCGCTGGACCGCCTCGGCGGCATCAGCGACGCCCATCGCCGCCGCTGGATGCTGCGCGGCTCGGGCGAGTACGAAGGCCTCGCCAGCGTGCATCCGACGCTGCGCGAGCTGGTCACGATCCAGCCGTTGAACCTGCTGCACGAATGGCCGATGAAGGGCCCGTTCGACGCGATCTTCTGCCGCAACGTGGTGATCTATTTCGACCAGCCGACCAAGCAGCGCCTGTTCCGTCGCTACGCGGAACTGTTGCCGGTCGGCGGCTACCTGTTCCTGGGCCACAGCGAGTCGCTGCACGGCATCAGCGAGGATTTCGAACTGATCGGCCGCACGGTCTACCGGAAACGCGGTTGATGGACGTGCAGCTGGCCGATCGACGCAAGGCGCCCGCGATTTCGGCGGCACCGCCGGGCTTCGAGCACCTGCGGCGCTTCTGGGACCCGGCGCAGGGCTGCATGACGGTCAAGGTGCTGCCCGGCGAGTTCTACGTCAGCGACCAGGAAGAAATGCTCAGCACCGTGCTGGGCTCGTGCGTCTCCGCCTGCATCCACGACGTGCGCCGCGGCATCGGCGGCATGAACCATTTCATGCTGCCCGAACCGGTCGGCGAGCGCGACAACTGGTCCTCCACCGTGGGCCGCGCGGCGCGCTACGGCTCGGACGCGATGGAGCAGCTGATCAACGCGATCCTCAAGGCCGGCGGCCAGCGCGCCGACCTGCGCGTGAAGGTATTCGGCGGCGGCCGCGTGCTGGCGCGCATGAGCGACGTGGGCCAGCGCAACATCGAGTTCGTGCGCCGCTACATCGCGGCGGAGAACCTGGAGCTGGTGGCGTCGGATCTCGGCGACGTGTTTCCGCGCCAGGTGCAGTTCTTCCCGCACAGCGGCCGCGCCCGCGTGCGCCTGCTCCGGCGCAGCGACGACGTGGCGCTGGTGGCCGGCGAGAGCGGTTACCTCAAGCGTTTGGCAAACGATCCGATAAAGGGTGAGGTGGAGCTGTTCTAGTGGCGGCGGCGGGGGCCGGAAGTGGCCGCACTGCTTCCGCCTCCGCGCTCGCGGCTCGTTTCGCACCACCCTCGACAAGACAAGGCAGAGAAGCAGGCAATGACAAGGGTGCGCGTTCTGGTGATCGACGATTCCGCATTGGTGCGCAAGCTGATGTCGACGATGCTTGCCTGCGATCCGGAGATCGAGGTGGTCGGCGCTGCCGCCGACCCGCTGATCGCCCGCGAGAAGATCAAGCAGCTCAACCCCGACGTGCTGACCCTTGACGTGGAGATGCCGCGCATGGACGGCATCACCTTCCTGGAAAACCTGATGCGGCTGCGGCCGATGCCGGTGGTGATGGTGTCGTCGCTGACCGTGGAAGGCGCCGACGTCACCTTGCGCGCGCTGGAAATGGGCGCGGTGGATTTCTTCGCCAAGCCCGACCACGACCTGGCCAGCCGCTTCGGCGAATGCGCGCAGGAGATCTGCGACAAGGTGAAGCTCGCCGCGCGCACCCGCCCGCGCGCGCGGACCACGGTGCGCAAGCTGGACGTGGCGCCGCGCCTGTCCGCCGACGCCGTGCTGCCGCGGGCACAGACCGCCGGCAGCCGCGGCGGCAGTCCGATCATCGCCATCGGCGCCTCCACCGGCGGCACCGAGGCGGTGCGCGTGGTGCTGGAGGCGATGCCGCCGGATGCGCCGCCGATCCTGGTCACCCAGCACATCCCGGCTGCGTTCAGCGGCCCGTTCGCCGCGCGCATGGATCGCTGCTCGGCGATGCGCGTGTGCGAGGCGCAGGATGGCCAGCCGATCCAGTCCGGCCATGCCTACATCGCCCCCGGCAGCCACCACCTGCTGGCGATGTGGGATGGCGCGAAATACGTCTGCCGCCTGCACGACGGCCCGCCGGTGAACCGGCACAAGCCCAGCGTGGACGTGCTGTTCCGTTCGCTGGCCGCCAGCGCGGGCGCGGCCACGCTGGCCGTGCTGCTGACCGGCATGGGCGACGACGGCGCCCGCGGCCTGCTGGAACTGCGCCAGGCCGGTGCCGCCACGCTGGTGCAGGACGAGGCCAGTTCGGTGGTGTGGGGCATGCCCGGTGCTGCCTGGAAACTCGGTGCCGCCGGCGAAATGCTGCCGCTGGACCACATCGCGCCGCGCCTGCTGGCGCTGGCGCGCCAACCGCTAGCCGGCGCCATGCGCGCCTGATCCGGGGATTCGATCATGACTTTCACGCCCTCCCTTCTTGCCGGACGCCCGCTTGCCGGCGTCGCCGCCAGCGCGCTGGCGCTTGGGCTGTCGCTGCTGTGGCATCCGGCCTGGCTGGCGCCGCTGCTGGTGGTGCTGCTGACCGTGGTGTGGATCGTGGAGACCTGCCACCGCGCCGAACCGGCCGCCGAACCGGTACCGGCCATCCATGCCGGGCCGGTGCGCGAGGCGCTGGAAGACGTGCGCGGCGCGCTGGTCGACGAACTCGGCCACGCCAGCCGCGAACTGCACCAGGGCCTGGGCCTGCTGCGCGATGCCGTCTCCGAGCTCGGCGGCGGCTTCGACGGCCTCTCCAACAAGACCGCGCTGCAGCAGTCGCTGCTCAAGCAGATCATCGAGGTGCAGGACGGCGGCGTGTCGATCCAGGATTTCGCCAGCCGCACCGGCGACCTGCTGGAGCATTTCGTCGGCATGATCGTGCAGATGTCGCGCGAGAGCCTGCGCATCGTCTACCGCATCGACGGCATGGCCAAGGAGATGGATGCGGTGTTCGGCCTGCTGAAGAACGTCAACACGATCGCCGAGGAAACCAACCTGCTGGCGCTCAACGCCGCGATCGAGGCGGCGCGCGCGGGCGAATCCGGCCGCGGCTTTGCCGTGGTGGCCGGGGAGATCCGCAACCTGGCCAGCAACTCCAACCAGTTCAACGAACAGATCGGCAGCCACGTCGAACGGGCGCGCGCAGCGATGGAGCAACTGCGCGGCCTGGTCGGCACGATGGCCTCGCAGGATCTCAACGTGGCGCTGTCGGCCAAGGGCGGCATCGACGCGATGATGGCCCACGTCACCGAGAGCGACGCGCGCACCAGCGCGGTGGCCGACCAGGTGGTGGAGATCAACCGCGGCCTGGGCAGCGACGTCTCCACCACGATCCGCTCGCTGCAGTTCGAGGACATCCTGAGCCAGCTGATCACGCAGACCCGCGCGCGGCTGGTGGAACTGCAGGAAATCACCGCCGATTGCACCCGCGACATCGAAGAGCTGGCCTGCGCGTCGATGGACGCCGAGGCGCTGGACGAGCGCGCACGGCGCGTGCGTTCACGCCTCGCGGTACAACGCGAAAAGGCGCGCCTGCGCTCGCGCGGCCCGGCCCTGCAAAGCAGCATGGACGCCGGCGAAATCGAACTTTTCTGAGGATTGGCCATGATTGTTCACCACGACAGCGAAAGCGATTGCCTCAGCCTGCAACTGGGCGAGCGCTTCGATTTCAGCATCCACCGCGAGTTCCACGACGCCTGCCTCGGCGCCGGCCGCGTGGCACGCAGCTACCTGATCGATCTGGCCGAAGTCACCCACATGGACAGCTCCGCGCTGGGCATGCTGTTGCTGCTGCGCGAACACGCCGGCGCGGACCACGCGGACATCCGCATCGTCAACGCCGGCACCGAACTGCGCGGCACCCTGCGCGTGGCGGGTTTCGACAAGCTGTTTGTGTTGCATTGAGGGGCAAGGGATCAGCTTCAAGAGAGCCCTGTCCCCCCACGGCATTTCCCGCAGGGGCCCGCTCGCGGGCGATGCCTTTGCGAGTCCCCGCGCTGATCCCCAATCCGGACAAGAGAGCATCGCCCGCGAGCCGGTTCCTACGGGACTCACACAGTAAAAAGGCTCCCGAGGGAGCCTTTTTTGCTGTTGATGGAAACCGGCAGGTTTACCAGGAGCGCACCTTCACCACGCTGGCGGTGAAGCTGGCGATGTTGCGCTCGTAATGGAACAGGCGGCCGAGGTCGAACGACACCGACTGGCCCGGGGTGATGTTGGAGGTGCCGGCCGGCCAGGCCTGCTTGGACTGCAGGACGTTGCCCGCGTCGTCCTTCAGCTCGATGCGGATCTGCGCCGCCGACGGCGTGGCGCAGCTGTTCACCAGTTGGCCGCGCAGGCTCAGCTTGCCGGCCAGGCCGCTGGCGGCCGACGGGGTGAACTCGGTGATGGCGAAATCCTTGACGGTGCACTCGGCGTGGACCGCCATCGGCGCCAGCAACAAAGCGGTGGTCATGAGCAGAGTTTTCATGGGTCGATGCATCCCCTGGGGTTTTGTGGTGAGTACTACCGTGTTCGGCCGGCGCGGGAAAATCTTTAGCCCCGCGCCCCATCGCCGCCGGAGCGGGACGGCGGGACAGGGCCCGGCAGGGGGCGCCGCGGCAGTGCGGGCGGGCGCGGATCAGGTCGTCAGCGGGGTCGAACGGGCGTCACAGCCACTTGTTGCGCTTCAGGGCCGCGTAGATGCCGCCCACCACGCCGGCCATCACCACGATGATCGCCGGGTATGCCCACGGCTGACCCAGCTCGGGCATGTGCTGGAAGTTCATGCCGTACCAGCTGGTGAGCAGGGTCGGCGCGGCCAGCATGGCGGCCCAGCCGGCGAGTTTCTTCATCACCTCGTTCTGGCCGAAGGTGACCAGCGAGAGGTTGACGTTGATCGCGGCGGTGAGCATTTCGCGCATTGCGCTGATCGATTCGTTGACGCGGAACACGTGGTCGTAGACGTCGCGGAAGTAGGGCCGCAGCTCGTCGGGGATCAGACCCTGGTGCAGCCGCACCAGCTGGCTGGTGATGTCCTGCAGCGGGGCCACGGCCAGACGAAGCGTCATCAGGTCGCGCTGCATGTCGTAGAGCCGGTGCACCGTGCTGCGCTTGAAGGTCTCGGCGAAGATGTCCTGCTCGAGCAGGCCCAGCTCTTCGCGGAAGTCGCGCACGATCGGCAGCAGGTTGTCGACGATCAGGTCGAGCACGCCGTAGAGACCATAGCTGGGTCCGTTGGCGAGCAGCTCGGGCACGTTCTCGCAGGCACGCCGCGCCGGGGCGTACGACAGCGAGGCACCGTGGCGCACAGTGACCAGGTAGCGCGCGCCGAGGAAGATCTGCGTCTCGCCGAACTTCAGCTCGGCCTCGATCAGCTGCGCGGTCTGCACCACCAGGAACAGGGAGTCGCCGTAGGTCTCGATCTTGGTGCGCTGGTGGGCGGTGTGCGCGTCCTCGATTGCCAGGTCATGCAGGCAGAACTCCTCCTGCAGTTTTTCCAGCAGCGGCTCGTCCGGCTCGTGCAGGCCGACCCAGACGAAGGTGTCCGGCGCTGCCAGCACGTCGCTGATGGCGTCCAGGCTGATTTCGCCGAGGCGCGTGCCGTCGCGTTGGTAGGCGATGCAGTTGACCACCATCGGTTCGGCAACGGGCGCAAGTGCAGCAGGCGATGGCGAGGTCGGGAGCATGCCCCATGATGCCGTGCCCGTCGTGGCGGGGCAACGCGCGCGGGGTCAGCGGTTGCGGCGCAGGCCCCACGCCAGCGCCAGCCAGCACGGCAGCGCGAACAGCAGCCACGGCTGGTTCTGCTGCACCGTGCCGGGCAGCAGGTGCAGCGCGAGCGCGGCGAGCATGGCCAGCAACTGCAGCACGATCAGGCCGTCGACGAAGCGCGAGGCGGCGAAGCCGCGACGCGTGCGCCACAGCGTGGGCAGCAGCAGCCACGCCAACGGATTGAACAGCAGCAGGTTGGCGTTGGCCCAGGCGGAGTGGTGCGTGGTCAGCGTCCACAGGCCCAGCAACACCACGCCGACAAGACCGGCCAGCAGCAGGAACAGCGTGCCGAGCAGGGCATGGCCGAGCGGCCACCACAGCCGCGTGGCCAGCAGCAACGCACCCAGCAGCAGGCCCGCCGCGCCCAATGGCATGCGCAGGTCGGGCGGCGAGGCCGGCGGCGGAACGAGGCGGTTGGGCGACACCACGCGCTCGTCCTTTACCAGCGGTCGGCTGTCGCCGCCCGGCCCGGTGATCTGCACGTGGCGCAATTGCGTTTGCAGGACGGCGGGCAGGAAACTCTCCTGCCACGCCGTCAACGGCTGGTCGGCGTAGGGCCCCAGGCCCAGGTCCAGCATCAGCATCAGCCAGGGTTGCGCGCTCATCAGCCGCACCGTCTGCTGGCGATAGGTGAATTCGCCAGCACGCGCCTGCAACTGGCTTTTCACGGCGCCGTCGAGTGCGCGATCGAAGGCGTCGCGCACGCGGGTGGTGCAGTTGTCGGCGTAGTAGTCGTAGTCGTAGACGGCGTTCTGCGGGCGCAGGTTCCACAGCAGGTCGTCGCGCAGGCGGGCGGCCTGGTCGGCGTCCAGCGCCAGCCGTTGGCGTGTCACCGAGCGGCCGACTTCGGCGTAGTAGGCCTCCTCCGGCGCGCTGGCTTCGGCGTCCATCATGTAATGCATGCGGCCGCGCGCGAAGTTGAGGAGAAAGTTCTTTTCCTCGAAGTCGAACACGCCGTAGTTGAAATTGACCGACTCGCCCGAGACCCGATCGCGCACCTCGATGGCGTCGTGGCCGAAGCGCTCCCAGTAGATGTCGCCGGGGCCGTAGGTCACCAGCGACACCTCGAGGTCGGTGCCGGGCGCCTCGGCGATGCCGGCGTGCGCCGGTGCCAGTGCGGTGAGCACGAGCAGGGCGAACATGACGGCGATTCGGCGGAGCGGGTCCATGCGCCGGATCAGGAGGCCAGCAGGCCGGGTTGCCGGACCACGCGGAACTGCTGCACGCGGCGGTCGTCCGCCGCGGTGACGTGGAACAGGTAGTCGCCCATCGCGACTTCTTCGCCGACCTCGGGCAGGTGGCCGAATTCGGCGGTGACCATGCCGCCGACGGTGTCGTATTCCTCGTCGGGGAAGCCGGCGCCGGTCTGCTCGTTGAAATCCTCGATCGGGGTCAGCGCGCTCACCAGCCAGTCGCCGCCGGGCTGTTCGTGCATCAGCTCGGGTTCTTCCTCGTCGTCGTGCTCGTCGTCGATCTCGCCGACGATCTCCTCCAGCACGTCCTCGATGGTCACCAGGCCGGCGACGCCGCCGTATTCATTGACCACCAGCGCCATGTGGTTGCGGCTGAGGCGGAACTCCTCCAGCAGCACGTTGAGCCGCATCGACTCGGGGATCAGCACGGCCGGGCGCAGGATCGAGCGGATGTCGAAGTGTTCGGTCGCGCCGAAGTACTTCAGCAGATCCTTGGCCAGCAGGATGCCGAGGATCTCGTCCTTGTCCTCGCCGTGCACGGGGAAGCGCGAGTGGCCGGATTCGACCACGGTGGCCAGCAGGTCGGACAGGGAAGAGTCCGCCGCGAGCATCACGATCTGCGCGCGCGGCACCATGACGTCGTCGACATCCAGCTCGGTGACCTTGATCGCCCCCTCGACCATGGTGAGGGTGTCGACGGAGAGCAGGCCGTTGCTCTGCGCGGCGCGCAACTCCTCAAGCAACTCGTTGCGGTTGCGCGGCTCGCCGGAAAACAGGTGGCCCAGTCGATCCCACCAGGTGCGGTGGGCCGGGCCGCTGGTACTGCCAGGGTCGTCGTTCATCACTCGTTGAAAATCAGCCCGGACGCGGGCGGAAGCTTGATTCTAGCGGAAAAATCCATCCCGGCCCGGCAGGGGCGCACGGTATGCGCGATCGCCCGGGGGCCGCGCAGGGCGGGCACGGCCCGTCATCGTCGTACGGCGAAATGGCGGCGGGCCGGGTCCGCCCTGCAGCATTCAGGTGTACGGGTCGGCGATCCCGAGGCCGGCCAGGATGCGTGTTTCCAGCGCTTCCATGGCCTCGGCCTCGGTCTCCACGATGTGGTCGTAGCCGAGCAGGTGCAGCACGCCGTGTACCGTGAGATGGGCCCAGTGGTCGCGCGGCAATTTGCCCTGTTCGGCGGCCTCGCGCAGCACCACCGGCGCGCAGATCGCCAGATCCCCGATCAGCGGCAGCACCACGCCGGGCGGCAGCTCGGCGGGGAACGACAGCACATTGGTGGCGTAGTCCTTGCCGCGGTAGTCGCGGTTGAGCGTACGGCCCTCTGCGGCATCGACGATGCGGATGGAAAGCTCGGCCGGCTTGCGCCGTTTGGCTCCGCGCAAGGCCGCCTCGACCCAGCGGCGGAAGCTGGCCGGTGCGGGCAGGCCGGCACGCGGCACGGCGTAGCCGAGGTGGACAAGGGTGGGAATAGGGAATAGGGAATGGGGAATGGCAAGAGCGGGGCGAGGCATGTCTGGGCGTCCGAAGCGGAGATTGAGAGTCAGTGCTTTTCCCTATTCTCTATTCCCGATTCCCCATTCCCTGCTTCCTCGAACGCCTCGTAGGCGCGCACGATCTTGGCCACCAGCGGATGGCGCACCACGTCGCGCGAGGTGAAGAAGGTGAAGCTGATGCCGGCCACGCCGCGCAGCACTTCGATCGCCTGGCGCAATCCGGAGCGCGTGTTGCGCGGCAGGTCGACCTGGGTGACGTCGCCGGTGATCACCGCCACCGTGCCGAAGCCGATCCGGGTGAGGAACATCTTCATCTGCTCGACCGTGGTGTTCTGCGCCTCGTCGAGGATCACGTAGGAATCGTTCAAGGTGCGCCCGCGCATGTACGCCAGCGGCGCGATCTCGATCACGTTGCGCTCGATCAGCTTGGCCACCTTCTCGAAGCCGAGCATCTCGTACAGCGCGTCGTACAGCGGACGCAGGTAGGGATCGACCTTCTGTGACAGATCGCCGGGCAGGAAGCCCAGCTTCTCGCCGGCCTCCACCGCCGGGCGCACCAGGATCAGCCGCTGCACCCGGTTCGCCTCCAGCGCCTCGACCGCGCTGGCCACGGCCAGGTAGGTCTTGCCGGTGCCGGCCGGGCCCACGCCGAAGTTGATGTCGTGGCTGGCGATGGCGTGCAGGTAGCGCGCCTGGTTCGGGCCGCGGCCCTTGATCACGCCGCGCTTGACCTTGATGACCACTTCCTGGGCGCCTTCGGCGGCCGACTCGGTGATCGCGTCGATGCCCGATTCGGCCAGATGCAGGTTGATCTTCGCGCCGGTCAGCGCCTCGCCGGCGGTGCTGGCGTACAGCGCGCGCAGCACATTTTCGGCGGCGCGCGCCGGCGGGTTCTCGCCGATCACCTGGAAGATGCTGCCGCGGTGGTTGATCTCCACGCCGAGGCGCAGCTCGATCTGGCGCAGGTGCTCGTCGAACGGCCCGCACAGGTTGGCGAGGCGGGCGTTGTCGTCGGGGTCGAGGGTGAAGTCGCGCTGGTTGAGTTCGCTCATAGGGGCGCGAGCGTAGCGCGCAGGCGCCGGAAGGACCATGCCGGTGGCGGTCGGCGCTGATGGGTTTGCAAATAATTAAACGATGAATTAATTTAGGCTCATGACTATTTCAGGCAAACGCGCAAAACCGCCGCGCCGCGCCGGACGCCCCAGCGGCGACGAGCAGGATCTGCGCCGGCATCTGCTGGATGCGGCGTTGGGGCAGTTCGCGCGCACAGGCATCGCCGCCACCTCGTTGCGGGCAATCGCCACCGAGGCGGGCGTTACCCCGGCGATGCTGCATTACTACTTCGGCGACAAGGCGCGGCTGCTGCATGCCGTGATCGACGAGCGCCTGCTGCCGGCGCTGGCGCCGCTGCGCGCGCAGCTGGAGCACGCCGGCGGTGACCCGGTCGCGTTGACCGAAGCATTCGTGCGCGGGATCAGCGACGTCGTGGCAAGCCATCCCTGGCTGCCGCCGCTGTGGGTGCGCGAAGTGCTGTGCGAGGGCGGTGCGCTGCGTGAGGTACTGTTCGACCGCGCCGTGCCGGGCGTGCCGCAGCTGCTGGCGCAACGCTTCGCCGCGGCGCAGGCAAATGGACGGCTGAACCCGGCGCTGGACCCACGCCTGCTGGTCGTCTCGCTGGTCGGCCTGACCCTGTTCCCTGCTGCCGGTGCGCCGATCTGGCGACGCGCATTCGATGCCGAGTCACTCGGCCCCGAGACCATGCTTCAACACACGCTGGCCTTGCTGGGGCAGGGCGTCGGCACGACGAAACGTGGAGAACCCGCATGAAGTTCACGACCGTGATCTGCCAGTCGCTGGCGGCGCTGGTGCTCGTCGTTCCCGCTGGTTGCAGCAAGCGGGTGCCGCAGGCGCTGGGTACGCTCGAGTTCGACCGCATCACGCTGCCGGCGCCGGCCGCCGAGCGCATCGTGGCGATCGACGTGCGCGAGGGCGAGCAGGTCAGGGCGGGCCAGCCGCTGCTGCAACTGGACCCCGCGCATACCCGCGCCCAGCTCGCAGCGGCCCAGGCCCAGCTGGAGCAGCAACGCGAACTCCTGGCCGAACTCCAGGCCGGGCCGCGCCGCGAGGACATCGCCAAGGCTCGCGCGAATCTGGCCGCGGTGCAGGCGCAGGCACGCGAGGCGCGGGCTTATTACGCGCGGCTGGCGTCCCTGAAAGGCAATGGTTACGTGGCCGCGGCCGATCTCGACCGCGCCCGCGCCGCGGCGGGCAACGCCGAGGGTCAGACATCGGCCGCACGCGCAGCGCTCGACGAGTTGTTGCACGGCACGCGTCCGGAGCAGCTCGCCCAGGCGCAAGCCGCGGTCGCGGCGGCGGAGGCGCAAATGAGCGCGCAGCAGGTGCTGCTGGGCAAGCTGGCCGTCGTGGCGCCGCGCGCCGGGCGCATCGACGCTCTGCCGTACCGGCTGGGCGACCAGGCGCCGGTCGGCGCGCCGCTGGCGATCCTGCTGGCCGGCGACGCGCCGTACGCGCGCATCTACGTGCCGGTGCAGCAGCGCGCAGGCATGCACGTCGGCGACGCCATCGACGTGTTCGTGGCCGACCGCGAAAAACCTTATGCCGGCAAGCTGCGCATGATCCGCAGCGAACCGGATTTCACCCCGTATTACGCACTGATCGGCGACGACGCGGCGCGGCTCAGCTACCTCGCCGAAGTCGCGCTGGGTGCGGACGCGGCGGAACTGCCCGCCGGCCTGCCGGTGCGCGTCGAGTTCCGCGGACCGGCGAAATGAATGCCGGCGCCGAAGGCGTGGCGATCCGCGCCCGCGGTTTGACCCGGCGCTTCGGCAAGCTGGTGGCGGTCGATCACGTCGACCTCGACGTGCCGGCGCGGCGCGTCTACGGCTTCCTCGGGCCGAACGGCTCGGGCAAGTCCACCACCATCCGCATGCTGTGCGGCTTGCTCACGCCAAGCGAGGGCGAGATCGAGGTGCTCGGCCTGAAGATTCCGGCGCAGGCCGACGAATTGCGTTCGCACATCGGCTACATGACACAGAAGTTCTCGCTGTTCGAGGACCTCGGCGTGCGCGAGAACCTGGAGTTCCTCGCCGCCATCCAAGGCGTGCCGAAGACGAAGACGAAACGCCGCGTCGACGAGCTGATCGAGCAATACCACTTCGGCGATCGCCAGCGGCAACTGGCCGGCACCCTCAGTGGCGGCCAGAAGCAGCGCCTGGCGCTGGCCTGTGCGGTGCTGCACGAGCCGCAATTGCTGTTTCTCGACGAGCCGACCAGCGCGGTCGACCCGGAATCGCGCCGCGATTTCTGGGAAAAACTCTTCGAGCTGGCCGATGCCGGCACCACGCTGCTGGTCTCCACCCACCTGATGGACGAGGCCGAGCGCTGCCACCGGTTGGCCATCCTCGACCGCGGCGCACTGGTCGCCGACGGCACGCCGCGCGAGCTGACCGCGCAACTGGAAGGGCGCACCTTCACCGTCGAAACGGACGACCCGCGGGCCGCCCAGCGCGCGCTCGCCGGCGTGGCGGGCGTGCTCGGCGTGGCCCAGGTCGGCAACATCCTGCGCGTGCTGACCGACGCCGACGGCGCCACGCCGGACATGGACAAGGCGCTGGCGACGACGGGGCACCAGGCCGCGCTGACGGCGACGCCGCCGAATCTCGAAGACGTGTTCGTCGCCGCCACGCGCCGCGACGCGGAGCGCGCCGCATGAACGGGCGGCGGCTGTGGGCGATCGTGGTCAAGGAGCTGCGCCAGCTGCGCCGCGACCGCATCACGCTGGCGATGGTGGTGGGCATCCCGGTGATCCAGCTGGTGCTGTTCGGCTACGCGATCAACACCAACCTGCGCGGACTCGACGCGGGCATCGTCGACCAGGCGAACACCGCCGGTTCGCGCGCATTGGTGATGGACATGCTCGCCACCGGCGTGGTGGCGCCGGTGGCGCAGGCGGACACGCCGCAGGAGCTGATGGCGATGATCCGCCGCGGGCAGGTCGGCATCGGCATCGTGGTGCCGCCGGATTTCGAGCGCCGCCGCATCGACGGCCGGGCGGTGGCGCAGATCCTGGTCGACGGCAGCGATACGGCGGTGCAGGCCGCCGCCGCGCAACTGATGCAGGTGCCGATCGACAGCGCCGCACCCGACATGCGCGCGCCGGCCACCAGCACGCCGGTCGGCGGGCGGATCAGCATGGTCGCCTTCTACAACCCGCAGCGGCGCTCGGCGGTCAACATCGTGCCCGGCCTGATCGGCGTGATCCTGACCATGACGATGGTGCTGTTCACCGCCATCACGATCGTGCGCGAACGCGAGCGCGGCAACATGGAGCTGCTGATCGCCACGCCGCTGACCAGCTCGGAGCTCATGATCGGCAAGGTGCTGCCGTACGTGGCGATCGGCCTGGTGCAGACCAGCGTGATCCTGGCGCTCGGCACGTGGCTGTTCGCGGTGCCGATCCTGGGCAGCGTGCTCGACGTGTACCTGGCGTCGGGCCTGCTGATCCTCGCCAACCTTGCATTGGGCCTGCTGATCTCGACGCGTGCGCAGTCGCAGTTCCAGGCGATGCAGATGACGTTCTTCGTGTTCCTGCCGTCGATCCTGCTGTCGGGCTTCATGTTCCCGTTCGCCGGCATGCCGAAGCTGGTGCAGTGGCTCGCGGAAGTCTTGCCGCTGACCCATTTCCTGCGCCTGATCCGTGGCGTGATGCTGCGCGGCGCGGGCTTGTGGGAGATGTGGCTCGACGTGCTGGCGCTGGCGGTGTTCACGCTGGCGATGATGGCGCTGGCGATATTGCGCTTCCGCAAGCGGCTGGACTGACCTGCCGTTCCGCGTGCCGCCTCGCGCTCACAGCATGCGGTGCATCACGTACAGATCGGTGGGGCCGAGCTGGGCGTGGCGGAACGCACCGGGCACCTGGCCAACGATGCGGAAGCCGTGGCGCTGCCACAGCCGCACGGCGGTGGTATTGCTGGCGACGACGGCATTGAACTGCATGGCGCGGAAGCCGGCTCGGCGCGCCTGTTCCAGCGAGTGCTCGCACAAGGCCGACGCCACGCCCTGGCGGCGCGCTTGCGGCGCCACCATGTAGCTGCCGTTGGCCACGTGGTCACCCGGCCCCATCTGGTTGGGCGCCAGCCGGTAACAGCCCAGCGCCTGGCCGTCGCGTTCGGCCACGAAGCAGCGTGCGGGCGGCGTGGTCCACATGGAACGGGCCTGTTCGAGGCTGATGTCGCGCGGGTAGGTGTAGGTCTCGCCGCCAGCGGCGATCGCCTGGAAGAACGGCCACACGCGAGCGAACTCGTCCGCGCCGATTTCCCGGATCACCAGCTCGCTCACGACGCCAGTGCGGCCGCGTCGTCGGACGTTTTCACCCGCCCGCGCAGCGAATTGCTCATCGCGTCGGTGATCACCACGTCGACGAACTGGCCGATCATGCGGGCGTCGCCGGCGAAGTTCACGTAGCGCATGTTCTCGGTGCGGCCGCTGAGTTCGTCCGGATTGCGGGTACTGGGCTTTTCCACCAGCACGCGCTGCACGGAGCCGACCATCGCCTCGTTGATCTTCCTGGCGTTCGCGTTGATCGCGGCCTGCAGGCGCGCGAGGCGCTCGTGCTTGACCGCCATCGGCGTGTCATCGGCGAGGTTCGCCGCCGGCGTGCCGGGGCGCGCGGAGAAGATGAAGGTGAAGCTCTGGTCGAAGCCGACGTCGTCGACCAGCTTCATGGTCTTCTCGAAATCCTCGCCGCTCTCGCCGGGGAAGCCGACGATGATGTCGGTGGACACGCAGATGTCCGGTCGCACCGCGCGCAGCTTGCGGATCTTCTGCTTGAACTCCAGCGCGGTGTAGCCGCGCTTCATCGCCGAAAGGATGCGGTCGGAACCGGCCTGCACCGGCAGGTGCAGGTAGTTGGCCAGCTGCGGCACGTTGGCGTAGGCCTCGATCAGCGAGTCGGAGAACTCCAGCGGATGCGAGGTGGTGAAGCGGATGCGACCGATGCCGTCGATCTGGGCGATCGCATGGATCAGCACGGCGAGGTCGGCGACGCCGCCGTCGAAGGTGGGGCCGCGGTACGCATTGACGTTCTGGCCGAGCAGGTTCACCTCGCGCACGCCCTGGGCGGCGAGCTTGGCCACCTCCACCAGCACGTCGTCGAACGGACGGCTGATCTCGGTGCCGCGGGTGTACGGCACCACGCAGTAGCTGCAGTATTTCGAGCAGCCTTCCATGATCGAGACGAAGGCGGTCGGGCCTTCCGCGCGCGGCTCGGGCAGGCAGTCGAACTTCTCGATCTCGGGGAAGCTGATGTCCACCTGCGGCTTGCCGGTGGCGCGTTGCGCCTCGATCAGCTGGGGCAGGCGGTGCAGGGTCTGCGGGCCGAACACCAGATCCACGTACGGCGCGCGCTTGACGATCGCCGCGCCTTCCTGACTTGCCACGCAGCCGCCGACGCCAATCACCACCTGCCGGCCGTCCTGCTTGTGCTGCTTCCAGCGGCCAAGCTGGCTGAAGACCTTTTCCTGCGCCTTTTCGCGGATCGAGCAGGTGTTGATCAGGATCACGTCCGCCTCTGACTCGTCCTGGGTCAGCTCCAGCCCGTGCGAGGCCTTCAGCACGTCGGCCATCTTGGCCGAGTCGTACTCGTTCATCTGGCAGCCGTGGGTCTTGATGAAAAGCTTGCCGCTCATCGCGTGGGTACCGTGATTCCAGGGCGGATGCGCGATCCGCGGAACCGCGCAGTGTACTGCGCGGCCCGTGTGCCTGCCAGATCAAGCACTTGCGGCCGCCACGGAGTTTGCGGCGCCGCCTTGGCCACGGTCGTGGAATGAGACTTGCGCACTTGGCGCTGGCCGCGCGTGGCGGCACACTGCGCCCATGTCCGGTGCCGCCAGTCACGGGGGACGCGTCGATCGGCCTGTTCGCGGTTTCCCCTTGCGTTCGATCCTTGTCGGGGTCGCGCTGCTGGCTGCCTGCCTGTTGGCCACGGGGGCCCGCGCCGGCACCTTGTACCAGTGCACCGGCAGCAGCGGCGAAACCGTGTACAGCAGCGAGCGGGCGGGGTATCACGGCTGCCGCGCAATCAGCAGCTACGCCGAGCCGAAGGCGACGCGCCGGGCCGCGCCGGTCGCGCGCGCATCGTTGACCGCGGTCAGCGGCCAGGTGGTCACCACGGCGCAGAGCCTTGCGGCCGATGGCGCCCGGCCGGTGTCGCTGGCGCGCGTGCAAGGCGGCGCGCTGAGCACCGCACAGACACGCGAGACGGCGCGGGTAGAGCGCGAGTCGCTGGCCGCGGTGAGCAGTTCGGCGGTCAGCACGGCGAAGTTGCCGCTGGCGGCCAGGGCGGCCGGCACGCCGGGCCAGTGGCAGTATCGCGAAGCCCATGCCGACGCCGCGCCGGTCGCGCCCAAGGTGGCCGACGCCGGCGACCGCGTGCTGCGCGGGGCGGTCTATCGCATCGTGCGCGCCGACGGCAGCGTGGAATACACCAACCTGCGTCCCGCCGGCGGCAAGGGCCGCGCGGTGACCATGCTGTTCAGCTACATCTCCACCTGCGTGGCCTGCAACCTGCATTCGACGATCCGCTGGGATCGCGTGGCGCTGAACCTAGACGCGTATGCCGACACGATCCGCGCGGCCAGCATCGAGTACGGCGTCGACGAGGCGTTTCTGCGCGCGATCATCCATGCCGAGAGTGCGTTCAACCCGCGTGCGCTGTCGCTCAAGGGCGCCCAGGGGCTGATGCAGCTGATGCCCGGCACCGCCAGCGACATGGGCGTGCTCGATGCCTTCAATTCCGCCCAGAACATCCGCGGCGGCGCCCGCTACCTGAGCCTGTTGCTGCGCGATTTCGACGGCAGCGAGCGGCTGGCCGCAGCGGCCTACAACGCCGGGCCGGGGGCGGTGCAGCGCTACAAGGGCGTGCCGCCGTATGCGGAGACCCAGGTCTACGTGGAGCGGGTGGAAACCCTGCGCAAGCGTTACGGCGCGGCGATCCATCCGCCGCTGGCTTCGCGCGGGCCGGGCTGACGCCCGCCCGCCGCGGTGACCCGCTCAGGGCTGGCTGGAGAGACTGCCGTCCATCGGCGGGCGCTGTGCCAGCGTGACCGTGACCTGGAACGGCGTGCCGTCACGCAGGCCGGAGATCTGCACCTGGCTGCCGGGCTTGAGCGTGGCCTCGCGGCGGCGCAGGTCGGCCGGGCCCATGATGTCGTCGTTGCCGATGCGCAGCAGGATGTCTCGCGGCTTGATCCCCGCCTGCGCGGCCGGACCGCCGGAGTACACCGCGATGACCTGTGCGCCGCGCGCGGCAGCGGGCAGGCCGCTGTCCGCCGCCACCGGCACGAAGGCGTAGTCGGCACCGAGCCAGCCGCGCACCACGTGGCCGGTGGTGATCAATTGATCGAGCACCTTGGTGGCGGTGGCCACCGGGATCGCGAAACCGATGCCCTCCGCGTTGGCGGCCTGACCCTTGCCGATCAGCAGGGTATTGATGCCGACCAGCTGCCCCTGCGTGTTGACCAGCGCGCCGCCGGAGTTGCCCAGGTTGATGGCCGCATCGGTCTGGATGAAGTCCTCGGCGCTGGAACTGTTCAACTGCCGCCCGATCGCGCTGACGATGCCCATCGTCACGGTCTGGTTGAGGCCGAACGGGTTGCCGATCGCCAGCACCACGTCGCCGGGGCGCAACTGGCTGGGGTCGGCCATGTGGATCACCGGCAGGTTGCTGGCGTCGATCTTGAGCACGGCCAGGTCGGTCTCGCGGTCGGAACCGACCAGCCGCGCCTTGGCGATGCGGCCGTCGTAAAGCAGCACCTGGATATCGGCAGCGTTGGCGATCACGTGGTTGTTGGTCAGCACGTAGTCGTTGCCGCGGGCGCTGACGATCACGCCCGAGCCCAGCGTCTGCTCGCGATGCTGGTAGGTCGTCGGCTGGCCGCCGAACAGCTGCTGCAGCACCGGGTTGTCGTACATGCGCAGCGCTTGCTCGGTGACGATCTTGTTGGCATAGATGTTCACCACCGACGGTGCCGCGGCGGCCACGGCGTCGGCGTACGATACCGGCGCCGCGCCCGCCTGCTCGTGCCGGGTCGGCGCGACCGCCGCCGGAGCGAGCCCCAGGCGCGCGCGCAGGCGCTCGCCGCTGCCGGGCCAGAACAGGCCGATCACGAAGGCCAGCGCCAGTCCAAGGATGACGAAGCGGGCAATGAACAGAAGGGTGCCGGCGGCATGTTTCATGTCGGGGAGAACGTTCCGGCGAGTCGTGGCGGGGGAGGCACCGGGCAGAGTCCGGCAGGCATCCGGTTTATTGTACGGCGCGGCCCCTGACGCTACACTAACGCGATTTTTGCGGGGCCTGAAACCCCGTCCTGGCATGACCTTGCAAGTACCGGAGAGCCTGATGGCGAACGAAGTCGTCGACCACGGCCGCCGCCGATTCCTGACCGCAACCACCGCAGTGGTGGGTGGCATCGGGGTCGTCTCGGCGGCAGTGCCCTTCATCAAGTCGTGGGAGCCCAGCGCGCGGGCCAAGGCCGCCGGCGCTCCGGTTACCCAGTCGCTCAAGAAGATCGAGAAGGGCCAGCAGCTGATCGTGGCCTGGCGCAGCCTGCCGGTCTTCATCGTCAACCGCACGCCGGCCCAGCTGGCGCAGTTGCCGAAGGAAGACCCGCTGCTGGTCGATCCCAAGTCCGAGGTCGAGCAGCAGCCCAAGTACGCGCAGAACGAGACGCGCTCGATCAAGCCCGAGTGGCTGGTGATGGTCGGCATCTGCACCCACCTGGGCTGCGTGCCGGACTTCTACGGCGAGATCAAGCCCGAGCCGTTCGACCCGAACTGGAAAGGCGGCTACTACTGCCCCTGCCACCACTCGCGCTACGACATCGCGGGCCGGGTCTACAAGAACGTGCCGGCGCCGAAGAACATGCAGGTTCCGCCGTACCACTTCGTGGACGACACCACCGTGCAGATTGGCGTTGATCCGAAGGAGGCTGGCTGATGGCCAACGTATTCAGCAACATCGGCGACTGGGTCAACGAGCGCGCCCCCGGCATGATGCCGATGTACCGCGCCCACATGACCGAGTACTACGCGCCGAAGAACTTCAACCTCTGGTACTACTTCGGTTCGCTGGCTCTGCTGGTGCTGGTCAACCAGATCGTCACCGGCATCTTCCTCACCATGAACTACACCCCGAGCGCGGCGGGAGCCTTCGACTCGGTGCAGTACATCATGCGTGACGTGGAGTGGGGCTGGCTGATCCGCTACATGCACTCCACCGGCGCCTCGCTGTTCTTCGTGGTGGTGTTCCTGCACATGTTCCGCGGCCTGATGTACGGCTCGTACAAGAAGCCGCGCGAGCTGGTCTGGCTGCTCGGCATGCTGATCTTCCTGGTGCTGATGGCCGAGGCCTTCATGGGCTACGTGCTGCCGTGGGGCAACATGTCGTTCTGGGGCGCCAAGGTGATCATCTCGCTGTTCGGCACGCTGCCCTACATCGGTTCGGGGCTGGAGCAGTGGATCATGGGCGACTTCCTGCCCGGCGATGCCACGCTCAACCGCTTCTTCGCGCTGCACGTGATCGCGCTGCCGCTGGTGCTGCTGCTGCTGGTGGTGCTGCACATCGCCGCGCTGCACGAGGTTGGCTCGAACAACCCGGACGGCGTGGAGATCAAGAAGGGTCCCAAGGGCAACCGCTGGGATGCGCTCAAGCCCGCCGACGGCATCCCGTTCCATCCGTATTACACGGTGAAGGATCTGGTGGGCGTGGGCTTCTTCCTGCTGATCGCCGCGTTCATCATCTTCTTCGCGCCGACGTTCGGCGGCTGGTTCCTGGAGCATGACAACGCGATCCCGGCCAACAACCTGCTGACTCCGCCGGAGATCAAGCCGGTGTGGTACTTCACTCCGTTCTACGCGATCGTGCGCATGATTCCGTCCTTCCTCGGCTCGGCCGTGTGGGGCGTGCTGGCGATGTTCAGCGCGATCGCGGTGCTGTTCGCGATGCCCTGGCTCGATCGCGGCAAGGTCAAGTCGATCCGTTACCGCGGCACCGGCTACAAGGTGGCGCTGACGGTCTTCGTGCTGTCGTTCTTCGGGCTCGGTGCGGTCGGTGCAGGCGTCACGGCGGAGGTCATCCCGGCGTGGTTCGGCAATGTCGACCTCACGTTCTGGGAGAACCTGTTCGGACGGCTGATGACGCTGCTGTATTTCGGTTTCTTCGTTTTCCTCTGGGCCTATACCTATTTCGGCTGGGAGACGACCAAGCCGGTTCCGGATCGGGTGACCACGCATGACTAAGCTGCCAACGACGATGAAGCATTTTCTTTCCGGTATCGCGCTGGCACTCGGCCTGTTCGTCGGCACGCTGCCGGCGCACGCAGCCGAGAGCGCCAAGGTCGAGTTGATGAAGTCCGGCGCCGACGTGCGCGACCAGGCTTCGCTGCAACGCGGCGCGCGGCTGTTCTTCAACTATTGCGTCGGCTGCCACTCGCTGAAGTACGTGCGCTATTCGCGCATGGCCGAGGACCTGGGCCTGACCGAAGACGAGGTGATGAAGAACCTCAACTTCACCGGCGCCAAGTTCCAGGAGCCGGTGGTCTCGCACATGCCGGCAGCGCTGGCCGGCACGTGGTTCGGCAAGGCTCCGCCGGATCTCTCGCTGGAAGTGGATGCCAAGGGCGCCGACTGGGTCTACACCTACCTCAACACCTTCTACCTCGACCCGAAGAGCCCGATCGGCTGGAACAACACCACCTTGCCCAATGCCGCCATGCCGTTCCCGCTGTGGGAGCTGCAGGGCATGCAGACCGCGCAGATGAAGCCGGCGAAGGATGGCGAAGCCGCGGGCGTGGAGAAGCTGGTGCTGTCGCACCCGGGCAAGATGACCCCGGCGCAGTTCCAGCAGGCCACCCGTGACCTGACCAGCTTCCTGCAATACGTCTCCGAGCCGGCGGCGCTGCAACGCCACCATTACGGTATCTGGGTGCTGCTGTTCCTGGCCCTGTTCACCTTCCTGGCGGCGCTGCTCAAGAAGGAATACTGGAAAGACGTCCACTGAGCCGCAAGGCACTGCGGACGCGGCGGCCACGGGCCGCCGCGTCTGTCTCACCGATGGGGAAATCGCGCATGGTTCAAAACCCCCGCTTGCGTAACGCATTGACGCTGTACACCACGGCCGATGACATCCAGTGCCATCGTGCCCGACTGGTGCTGGCCGCCAAGGGGGTCAGCTACGAACGGGTGCTGGTGGACCACGCCCGGCCACCGCAGGACCTGCTCGATCTCAACCCGTACGGCAGCACGCCGACCCTGATCGACCGCGACCTGACGTTGTTCGATACCGCGGTGGTGTGCGAATACATCGACGAGCGCTACCCGCACCCACCGCTGATGCCGATCGACCCGCAATCGCGCGCGCGCCTGCGCGTGGCGGCCGTGCGGATCGAGAAGGACTGGTTGCCCGAGGTGGACAAGATCCGCGCAGGCGGCCGTCCGGCGGATGCGGCACGCAAGCGGTTGCGCGAACACCTGCTCTCCACGGTGCCGCTGTTCAAGGCCTCGCGGTTCTTCCTCAACCCCGAGATGAGCCTGGCCGATTGCCTGGTGGCGCCGGTGATCTGGCGGCTGCCCTGGCTCGGCGTGGATCTGGGCCGCGAGGGCAAGTCGATCGTCGATTACGGCGAGCGCCTGTTCCACAGCCAGGGTTTTGCACGCAGCATGACCGACGAGGAAAAGGCCATGCGGCCGGTCCATGAGCAAGCATGACGCCATCGCCATGAGCTCGAATCGCCCGTACCTGCTGCGGGCGATCTACGACTGGATTTCCGACAACAACCTGACCCCTTACGTGCTGGTCGATGCCGGCGTGGCCGGCGTGCGGGTGCCGCCACAGGTGATCCAGAACGGCCAGGTAGTGCTCAACCTGGCTACCCGCGCGGTGGCCAACCTCGATCTCGGCAACGAATGGATCAGCTTCCAGGCGCGTTTCTCCGGGGTCAGCCAGGCGATCCAGATTCCGGTGCAGGCCGTGCTGGCTCTGTATGCGCAGGAGAACGGCCAGGGCATGATGTTTCCGGCCGAAGGCGAGGGCGGCGACACTCCGCCGAACGAGCCGCCGCCGGACGGCCCCGCCCCTGCAGCCGATGAGGGGGGCGACAAGCCCAAGCGCGCGACGCCGCACCTGCGCGTGGTGAAGTAACCCGTTGCCGCCCCGTCGGGCGGCTGCCGTTTCAGGGCTGTCGATCGGCCCGCCGCGGACGCAATGCCACGACCTTCCCCGACGAGGCTGCAAAGCCGTCTTCGGGCGTGCTTGCGACTGCCAGCGGCTCGACCACCGGCAGGCTCAGGCCGGTCAGCGCGTCGCCGATCATCCACAGCCGGCCCGGCTCGCGATCGTGCCCGTCGATGCTGACTTCGAAACCGTAACCCCGCTCGACCCGGCGCAGGCCGTTGACCCGGCGCAGGCGCAGTGCACGCATGCCCACCGTCTCGTCCAGCAATTGCAGGCCGTGCAAATGGCACTGTTGTCGCGCGATCCGCACCGCGCGTTCGCGCGCCACGCTGAGCTTCAGCCACAGCCCCACGGCGGCGCCGAGCACCAGCAGCAGGACGAGGGCGGAGAAATCGGACATGCACCCAGTGTGTGGGCGCGCCGGCGCCCGCGCAAGCCAGGGTCAGAGCAATTGCAGGCGCAGCGAGAGGTCGATCGCGTGCACGTGTTTGGTCAGTGCGCCGACCGAGATGAAATCCACGCCGGTGCGGGCAAAGTCGCCGATGGTCTGCAGGTCGACGTTGCCGGAAATCTCCAGCGGCACGCGGCCGGCCGTGCGCGCCACGGCCTCGCGCATCTGCTCCAGCTCGAAGTTGTCGAGCATGATGCGGTCCACGCCGGCTTGCAGGGCCTGTTCGAGCTCGTCGAGGTTCTCCACTTCCACCTCCAGCGGCAGGTCGGGGTGCAGCCGGCGCGCAGCCGACACCGCCGCGGCGATGCCGCCGGCGGCGATGATGTGGTTCTCCTTGACCAGGATCGCGTCGTACAGGCCCATGCGCTGGTTGTGGCCGCCGCCGCAGCGCACGGCATATTTCTGCGCGACGCGCAGGCCGGGCACGGTCTTGCGGGTGTCGAGCACGCGCACGGCGGTGCCGGCTACCGCGGCGACATGGCGAGCGGTGGTAGTGGCGGTGGCCGAGAGCAGTTGCAGGAAGTTGAGCGCCGTACGTTCGGCGGTAACCAGCGAGCGGGCGTGTCCGGACAGGCTGCAGAGCAGCGTGCCGGGGGCGACCTGGTCGCCGTCGCTTACCCGCCAGTCGATCTGCACCGAAGGGTCCAGCCGCCGGAAGCAGGCGTCGAACCAGGCGCTGCCGGCAATCACGGCGGCGTCGCGGCAGGTGAGCCGGGCCTGCGCCCGCGCATCGGCCGGGAGCAGGGCGGCGGTGGCATCGCCCTGGCCGAGATCCTCGGTCAGGGCGCGTTCGACATCAGCGGCGATCTGGGCGGCAGCGGGCGGTGCGAAACGGGGCGTGGCGGTCATTCGGTGTCCGTGGGAGCGGTGCCGCTGGCGGGCGTGTCGTCGCCGGCCTGGCTGAGCTTGCCGACGATCGCGGTCATCGCGCGATCGAACAGTGCGTTGGCTGCCAGCACGCGCGCCTTGCCGTCCGCAAACAGGCCGGCCAGCTCGCGCGGGGCGTAATCGGCGACCTTCAGGCCGCGACGGTTGACGAACAGGTAGCGGCCGCTCATCGGGCTGATCCACGACAGCTTGGCGCGTGCCGGAGCCTCGTCGTCGAGCGTGAACTCCAGCCAGTTGCCCGGTTGCAGCGCCTGCACCTGGTACCACTCCGGGCTGTCCGGCGGCACCTCGGCCAGCTCTTCCTCTTCTTCCAGGATGTCCGCGGGTGCCGTCTGGCGGTCGATGACCGGCTGGATGCTGTCCGGGATCGCCAGCATCGCGACGTCCTCCTCGGCTGCGGCGGCGACGTCCGGCGTTTCCGACGCGGTCGTTTCGCCCAGCTGCTGGCGATAGTAGGCGTGCAGCTGGCCCAGCAGGCGTTCGACGTCCTGTTCCTGGAAAGCGACGTTGGCCAGGCCCTGGCGCAGCGCTCGTTCGATACCCGGCAGCATCTGCCGCAGGGCCTGTCGGCTGGTGGTGTCGTTGGCCGGCCGGGTGCTGGCGATGAACTCGTCGATGAAGCGCAAGGCGGTCTTGAACTCGGGCGAGTCCTCGCCCTGGCGCAGCAGGGTCAGCACCAGGTGGTTGGCCCAGGCACGCGCCAGCACGCCGTGGATCAGCGGTGGCAGCTTCTGGCTGCCGATGCGCTCGAGGATCTCGCGGGCGGCGCGGCGGCGTGCCTGTTCCAGCTTCTCGCGGCCACGCGCGGATTCGGCCACGCGCTGCTCGGCCAGCTCGGAGCGCCGCTTGTTGACGTCCTGGAACTGCTGCAGGTCGGTCAACAGGCGCTCGAAGATGCCCATGTCGTCGTCGAAATCGTGCAGCAGTTGGTCGACGATCGACTTCACCTTCTCGTGCAGGCGATGGTCGCGGTCGGACTCCTCCGACCAGCTCTTGGCCTGTTCGGCCAGGCTGTCCAGCAACCGGCGTGCCGGGTGCTGGCGGTGCGAGAACATCTTGCGGTCGAGGATCGCCGCCTTGAGATAGGGAATCTGCAGCCGCGCCAGCATCACCTGCATCGCTGCGGGCAGGTTGCGGTCCTCAAGGATGAACTCGAACAGCATGCCGACCAGGTCGATCGTGTCCTCGTCCATGCTGGCCACATGGCTGGGTCGTTCGCCGCGCAGGGCACCGATCTGGGCCAGCAGCTGGGTCTTCAGCTGCAGGACTTCGCGGCTGAGCGCGCCGGCGTCGTCGGATTCGTCGTAGTTGACCGGTCCGCTGTTGCTGATCTGGCTCTGCAGCACGCTGAGTGCGCCGAGCAGTTCGTTGACCGACGGCAGCGAACCCCCGGCCGCCGCCGTGCCGCCCCCGCTGGCCATGCGGCCACCGCCGGCGTTGCCGCGGCGTGCACTGAACAGCGCGTGCAGGGTATGCAGCAGGTCGTCGGAGATCTCGGTGCCGTCGTCCATGGCAGCCGCCGCCGTGGCCGCGGCTCCCGCCGGGGTGCCGCTGCCACCCTTGGCCTGACCGCCGCGCAGCAGGCCGTGGCGCAGCTGCGGCAACACGCCGGCGCGGACCAGCTCCGTGTTGATCTCCTGGTACAGCTCCTCCAGCAGCGACAGCACGTAGCGATCGAACAGCTTGTAGATGATCAGCTTGACGCGCATGTCTGCGCTGAGTTCCTGCAGCGCTTCGCGGAACGCCTGGGACAGCGTGGCCGGCGCCACCGGGTTGCTGGTGTCCTCGATCTTGTAGCCGCCGCAGATCACCGACAGGCGCTGGTTGACCGCGAACAGGTCACGCGCCAGGCGCGCGTCGTTCTTGCTGATCATGCTGGTGATCGCCAGCGATTCTTCCAGGTCGCTTTCGGCCACGAGGGTCAGTTCGGCGGTGCCGAGCGAGGATGGCCCCGCCGGTGCGGTGGCCTTGCCCGGGTGCGCCAGATCGCCGAGCTTGCGCGCGATGGCGTTGAGGAAGTTGCGCTCGATGCCGGGGCGACGCTTGCGCACCTCGCGCATGCCGTCGAAGTAGTGCATCTGCGCCGCGTTGTTCTCGGCCTTCTCGGCGAGGTCGAACAGGGCGTCGTCGACCTGCTCGAAGGCATTGCCCACCCACTGCTGCAGGCGCTTGTTGGCGATGCTGCGCACGGCATTGAGCAACTCGCCCACGCGCTCGCTGGACGGGTCCAGGCGCTGATTCAAGTTGACTACGCGGGTTGGCTCATTGGCCTCGTTCATCGCCCTGTTCCCCTGACCTGTAGCACGCACGGCCGGACCCTGCAGGCTTGCGCAGAGGCCGACAATAAGCCAATTCGCGCACGCCTGTCATGCCCATTCCCGCCCGCCACGACGCGCTAGCCCTGGCCGGTGGGGAAATCGGCCAGTTGCAAGGTGCCGATGCCTTCCTCCGGCAGCATCACCGGAATGCCGTCCTCGATGCGGTAAATGACCTTGCGGTCGGTGGTGATCAGCGCCTCGGCCACCCGCTCGCGCACCGGCACGCCGGCCACCGTGTCGACCTTGCCCGCGGCGATGGCCTCGTTCAGCGCCTCCAGTTGCGGGCGCGTCACCGATCGCAGCGGGGTCTTGCTGACGGGGCAGCACAGGATGTCGAGCAGGCGCTTGTCCATCATCGGGGTTCGGGTGTGTCGGGCCGGGAAAGCCCGTACAATAACGGTTTTTGGACACTCCGGCCATGACAGCAGCCACAGAAACACCACGCGTGGGCGTGGTGATGGGTTCGCATTCGGATTGGGAAACCATGCAGCACGCCGCCGACGTGCTGACCGAGCTGGGTGTGGCACACGAGGTTCGCGTGGTCTCGGCCCACCGTACGCCGGATCTGCTGTTCAGCTACGCCGAACAAGCGGCCGGGCGGGGCATCCAGGTCGTCGTTGCCGGCGCCGGTGGCGCCGCCCACCTGCCGGGCATGCTGGCAGCCAAGACCCGCCTGCCGGTGTTCGGCGTGCCGGTCCAGTCGAAGGCACTCAACGGCATGGACTCGCTGCTGTCGATCGCGCAGATGCCGGCAGGGGTTCCGGTCGGTACGCTGGCGATCGGACGTGCCGGGGCGGTCAATGCCGCCTTGCTGGCCGCCGCTGTGCTGGCCCTGCACGATCACGCGCTGGCCGATGCGCTGGATCAATGGCGCGCGCGCCAGACGCGAGCCGTGCTCGCCCAGCCGGACCCGCGGGCATGAGCGACCGCAAGCAGCCGGTGGTGGGCATCCTCGGCGGCGGGCAACTCGCCCGCATGCTGGCCGTGGCCGCCGCGCCGCTGGGCGCGAACTGCCTGGTCGTGGATGGCTCCGCCGATGCGTGCGCCGGCCAGGTGGCGCCGCTGGTGGTGGCCGGTTGGGACGATCGCGCCGCGCTGGAGGCGTTCGCCCGTCGGGTGGACGTGGTCACCTTCGATTTCGAGAACGTGCCGGCCGATACCGCGCACTGGCTGGCCGAACGGGTCGCCGTGCACCCGGCGCCCGAGGCGCTGGCGGTGGCGCAGGACCGGCTGGCCGAGAAAAACCTGTTCCGCGCCTGCGGCCTGCCCACCACCGAATTCATGGCGGTCGACACCCGCGAGCAGCTGGATCAGGCGCTGGCCGCGGTCGGCGCCCCGGCCATCCTCAAGACGCGTCGCCTGGGTTACGACGGCAAGGGCCAGTTCCGGCTGGCCACGGCGGCCGACGCGGATGCGGCCTGGGCGGCGCTGGGTGCCCAGGCGGCCACGCTGGGGCTGATCCTGGAAGCCTTCGTGCCGTTCGAGCGCGAGCTGTCGGTGATCGCCGTGCGCGGGCGCGACGGCGAGTTCCGCACCTGGCCGCTGACCGGCAACTGGCACGTCGACGGCGTGTTGTCGATGAGCCTCGCACCGGCGCCGGACCTCGGCCCGCTACAGCAGCGCGCCAGCGAGCACGCGCGCATCCTGGCCGAACGCCTGGGCTACGTCGGCGTGTTCGCGCTGGAACTGTTCGTGCGCGACGGCGAATTGCTCGGCAACGAAATGGCCCCGCGCGTGCACAACTCCGGCCATTGGACGATCGAGGGCGCGCATGCCAGCCAGTTCGAGAACCACGTGCGCGCCGTGCTCGGCCTGCCGCTGGGAGACACCAACGTGCGCGGCATGGCGGCCATGTTCAACTGGATCGGCGAGTTGCCCGATGCCGCGCCGGTGCTGCGCGGCGTGGATGCCCACTGGCACGACTACGGCAAGCAGGCGCGGCAGGGGCGCAAGGTCGGTCATGCCACCGTGTGCGCGCCCGATGCCGCCACGCTGGCGTCACGCTTGCGCGACGTCGCGCAGGCGCTGGGGCGCGAGGCGCAGGTGGCGCCCGTGTTGCGTGCGCTGACGGGCCGGTAGGATCGCACCCCCGTCTGTGCGCGAGCCTTTCGTCACGTGACCCGGAACCATCGCGCACAGGGTGCGCTCGTGCAAAAGCGGGCATGAAAAAGGCGGCGCCATTGGCGCCGCCTTTTTCCGGTGAGCCGTGGGATCAGGCCAGGTTCTTCGCCGCGAAATCCCAGTTGACCAGGTTCCAGAACGCCTCCAGATACTTCGGGCGCGCGTTGCGGTAGTCGATGTAGTAGGCGTGCTCCCACACGTCGGCGGTGAGCAGCGGCTTGTCGCTGCCGGTGATCGGCGTACCGGCGTTGGACGTGTTCACGATGCCGAGCGAGCCATCCGGGCGCTGCACCAGCCAGGTCCAGCCGGAGCCGAAGTTGCCGGCGGCGGATTTGCTGAACTCCTCCTTGAACTTGGCCACCGAGCCGAACGCCTTGTTGATCGCGTCGGCGAGCTTGCCGGTGGGTTCGCCGCCACCGTTCGGGCTCATCGAGTTCCAGTAGAAGGTGTGGTTCCAGGTCTGCGCGGCGTTGTTGAAGATGCCGCCGGAGGACTTGCGGATGATGTCCTCGAGTTTCGCGTCGGCGAACTCGGTGCCTTCGATCTGCTTGTTGAGGTTGGTCACATAGGCCTGGTGGTGCTTGCCGTAGTGGTACTCGAGCGTCTCGGCGGAGACGTGCGGCTCCAATGCATTCTTTTCGTACGGAAGCGGGGGAAGTTCGATGGCCATGAGCGACTCCTTGGGATGTTGCTGAGGGAGAAAATGTCGGCGCAACAGGTGGCGGCCGACGGGCGGCTGATACAATAGCGGCTTGCCTGCATTGTAAAGATGAAACACCACCATGGACATCAACGAGCCAATCAAGGCGATGCTGGCCGAGCATCCCATCGTGCTTTTCATGAAAGGCACGCCGCAATATCCCATGTGCGGTTTTTCAAGTCGCGCGGCGCAGGCGCTGACTCGGGCAGGAGCGACATTCCACGCAGTCAACGTGCTGGCCGACCCGCAAGTGCGCGCCGCGCTGCCGCACTTCGCGAACTGGCCGACGTTCCCGCAACTGTTCATCAACGGCGAGTTGATCGGCGGCTGCGACATCATCGAGGAGCTGATGTCCTCCGGCGAACTCGCGCGCATGGCCAGCGACGTGGCGGGGGCCGCCTCTTGAGCGGCTTGCCCGTGGCGCGCCTGCCGGCCGATTGGCAGCCCGAGGCCGGCAGCCTCGCCGGTCGCGTGATCCTGGTCACCGGCGCCTATGGCGGGCTCGGCAGCGCGGTGGTGCGCGCGGCCACGCTGGCCGGCGCCACCGTGGTCATCACCGGCAAGCGCAAGCGGCAGCTGGAGAAGCTTTACGACGCGATGGGCGAGGAGGGCCTGGCCGAGCCGGTGATCCATCCGCTGGACATGGAAGTGGCCACGCCGCGCGAGTACGCCGCACTGGCCGAGGGCTTGCAGCGCGACCTCGGCCGTCTCGACGGCATCGTGCATTGCGCGGCCAGTTTCGCCGGGCTCACGCCGATTTCCATGCAGCGACCGGACGACTGGCTGCGCGCGATGCACGTCAACGTCAACGCGCCGTTCGCCCTGACCCAGGCTTGCATGCCACTGCTGACCGAGGCTGCCGACAGCGCCGTGGTGTTCGTGCTGGACAGCCCTGACCTGCTGCGACGTGCACACTGGGGCGGTTACGGCGTGTCCAAGGCCGCGCTGGAGCGGTTGGCGGCGATCCTGCACGAGGAAACCGACGAGACTTCGCTGCGCGTGCACGCGCTGCTGCCCGCGCCGATGCGCACGGCGTTGCGCCGGCTGGCCTATTTCGGCGACGACATCATGCAGCAGCCCACGCCGGACGCCACTGCCGATGCGGCCATCTATCTGCTCGGCCCGCAGGCGCGGGCGGCACGCGGCGCGGTGCTGGACCTTCGCTCGTAGAGCTCGCGGGCAGGCTCCCGCCGCGCATCCACGATCGGGGCACGTCGCAAACCTGACTGCAGGGAGTCGAAATGGAAGCGCAAATGACCACGTTGTCGGCGGGCATCATGTTGTTCCTGATCATGGACCCGCTGGGCAACATTCCGATCTTCCTCAGCCTGCTCAAGGACGTGCCGCCGCGGCGCCGGCGCCGGGTGATGGTGCGCGAGCTGCTGATCGCGCTCGGCGTGCTGCTGGTGTTCCTGTTCGGCGGCCAGCAGTTCCTGCACCTGATGCAGCTCAAGCCCGACTCGATCAGCGTCGCCGGCGGCATCGTGCTGTTCCTGATCGGCATCCGCATGGTGTTCCCGCCGGCCGACGGCAGCGGCATCTTCGGCAAGCCGGGGCAGGGCGAGCCCTTCATCGTGCCCATGGCGATCCCCGGCGTGGCCGGGCCCTCGGCGATGGCCGCGCTGCTGCTGCTCACCAACACCCAGCCCGGGCGCACCGCGGATTGGGTGCTCGCGCTGCTGCTGGCGTGGCTGGCCACGGCGATCATCCTGCTCAGCTCGACCTACCTGTTCCGCTGGCTGGGCGAGAGCGTGCTGACCGCGCTGGAGCGCGTGATGGGCATGCTGCTGATCGCCTTGTCGGTACAGATGTTCATGTCCGGCGTGGCCTCGTTCCTGCGTTCGATGCCCTGAAAACCATGCCCCGCGGGGGCGGTTGGCCGTCGCCGGGGTGACGTGCCACTGGCATGAAAGTGTCATACAATGCCGTTAAAATTCTTTTAACAATTGGTTGGCAGAGGGAGACAGCTGCCAGCCGCCCGCATCGGTCCCGCGCGGACCGCTGCCGGGAGCCAAGCAGGACCATCAAACGCTTCGCCACCATGCCTGGGCCATCCCGGGTCGCGGCATGTTTGATTCCGTACATACTTTTCTTTTGTCGTTGACTCGAGGGACGAACAAGACATGAACAGCCGAATTCGCACCAAATTGCTGCCGTTTGCGATTGCTGCGTTGCTTGCGGGCGCGCCGGCCGCCGCCCAGAACGTGACCTCCTCCGGCGCGACGGGACGAATCGTCGACGCCAGCGGCCAGCCGGTGGCCGGAGCCACCGTGCAGATCGTGCATGAGCCGTCAGGCACCACCAAGACGGTCACCACCGACGCCGACGGCCGCTACACCGCGCAGGGCCTGCGCGTGGGCGGCCCGTTCGACATCACCGTGTCCAAGACGGGCATGGGGCAGGCGGAAAAGAACAACGTCTACCTGCAACTGGGCCAGGTATCCTCGATCAACGTGCAGATGAGCACATCCGGGGTTCAGGCCAAGGACCTCAGCGCGGTCACGGTCACCACCTCGGCGCTCAGCCAGATTTTCTCGGCGGACAACAAGGGCCTGTCGATGAACGTCTCGCAGCGCGAGCTGGAGACGACGCCGCAGGGCAACCGTTCGATCGACGACATCGCGCGCCTCGACCCGCGCATCAACGTGACCGACCAGGGTGACGGTTCGATCTCGATGGCCGGCCTGCCGAACCGCTTCAACAACATCAGCGTCGACGGCATTTCCCAGGGCGACCCCTACGGCCTCAACGCCAATGGCCTGCCGTACCAGGGTTCGCCGATCTCGGTCGACACGATCGGCGAGTACAACATCTCCACCGCCAATTTCGACGTCACCTCCGACACGGTCGGTGCCGACATCAATGCGGTCACCAAGTCGGGCACCAACGAGTTTCACGGCTCGGTGTATTACGCCTATCGCAATGCCAACAAGATGGTCGGCAATGCCGGCTGGCTGGACAACGGCGACCGCGGTTACGACTACACCGGCTACCAGCGCGACTGGACCGGCGGCGTCACCGTGGGCGGCCCGATCATCAAGGACAAGCTGTTCTTCTTCTTCTCGGCCGAGCAGGAAAAGACCACCGGCATCGGCGCGGACTCGTCCAACGGCCTGGACCCGTCGCTGACCGGCGCGTCCACCTCCAACAAGATCTCGCCCAGCGACCTGCAGCAGGTGATCGATACCGCCAAGGCGCTTGGCCTGCAGCCGGGCAGCCTGGGTGGCGGTGCGGTCGGTCTGACCGACAAGCGCTACCTCGGCAAGATCGACTGGAACATCAACAACGACCATCGTGCCAGCTTCACCTACCAGTACACCAAGGAGAACCAGCCCATCGTGCAGGGCAACAGCTCCAAGGAAGTGGGCCTGGACAGCTACTGGTACAGCAAGGACAGCCTGACCAAGAACGCCGCGCTGCAGTTCTACGATGACTGGAGCGAGAACTTCTCGACCGAAGCCAAGATCAGCTACCAGACGTTCGAACAGCTGGCCGGCAACGCGATCAACCAGCCGCAGGTGAAGGTCTACCTGAGCAACGACAACAAGGGGCCGTCGGTCAACCTGGGCGAGGATCAGTACCGCCACGAGAATGCCATCAACACCAAGAAGTGGTCGGCCTTCATCGCCGGCACCTATTTCCTTGGCGACCACACCATCAAGGGCGGCATCGACTTCCAGCGCGACCAGATCTACAACCTGTTCGGCCGCACCGAGCACGGCAATTACACGTTCTACGGGCTGACCAATTTCGCGAACCGCGACTACGCCTCGTACTACTTGTACCAGCCGGCGCAGGGCTACACCCTCAACGATGTGGCGGCACAGTGGGTGTACAGCCAGTACAGCCCGTTCATCCAGGACACCTGGCAGGTCAACAACAACCTGTCGGTGACCTACGGCCTGCGCATGAACATCCCGCAGTCCGACCATGCCCCGTTCTACAACGCCGCCTTCCAGCAGTCGTTCGGTTACCCGAACAACAGCAGCCTGGGCAGCAAGAACAAGGTGGTCGAGCCGCGCTTCGCGTTCAACTACGCGTTCAACACCGAGCGCATGATGCAGTTGCGCGGCGGCATCGGCCTGTTCCAGACCACGCCGCCCACGGTATGGATGACCAACCCCTACCAGAACAACGGCCTTACCGTGGCCAGCTATTCGTCGTTCGATCCGGCGGATGCGGCGTTCAGCCCGGACCCGTATCACCAGAACATTCCGAGTACGCTAGTCCCATCGGGGATTGTCGACACGATCGACCCCGACTTCAAGCTGCCCAGCGTGTGGAAGACCACCCTGGCATTCGATGCCGAATTGCCGTGGTGGGGTCTGATCAGCTCGGTGGAGTTGCAGCATATCCAGGCCGACAACGCGATCTTCTACAAGGCCATCAACATCGGCGCGCCGACCGGCACGTTGCCCGATGGCCGCTTCCAGTACTGGAAGACGCCGGGCGAGAACGGCAGCATCAAAGGTGCGGACAAGGATGCGGCGGCCAATCGCGACCGGGCGTTCGACCAGCAGTCCACGCTGCTCACCAACACCGGCAAGGGCAAGTCCGACAGCCTGACCCTGGCGCTGGCCAAGCCCTTCTCGGAAAGCTGGTTCGGTAACGTGAGCCTTACCTTCAGCCATGCCACCGAGGTCAACCCGGGCAACAGCTCGCAGGCGTTCTCCGGCTACAAGTACGTGGTGCGCGAAAACGTCAATGACGAAGTCGCCGCCACCGCCGACCGCAACATCCCGCGGGCGCTCAAGGCGTCGCTGACCTGGCAGCATGCGTTCTTCGGCAACTACAAGACCAGCGTGTCGGCGTTCTACAGCGGCCACAGCGGCCTGCCGTACAGCTGGATCTTCTCCGGCGACGTCAACGGCGACGGCATCACCTATCAGGACCCGATCTACATCCCGACGGTGAACGACCCCAAGGTCAGCTACGGCAGCGCATCGCCCGAACTGATCCAGCAGTTCCAGGACTACATTGCGGGCAACAAGTACCTGAGCCGTCACCGGGGCCAGATCGCCGGCCGCAACACCGATCATTACGGTTGGGTCAATCAGCTCGACATGAGCTTCTCGCAGGAAGTCCCGGGCATCTTCAAGGGCAACAAGGGCGTCGTGCGTCTGGACGTCTACAACTTCCTCAACCTGCTCGACAGCGACTGGGGCCAGACCGTCAACGGCCAGTTCAACACGCGCACGCTGGCCGGATCCAACGGCGTGAATGCGCAAGGCCAGTACATCTACTACCTGCCCACCGACCAGAACGGCAATTACCAGCCGCAGCAGCTGATCCGCTACGACGCCGGTTCCAACCCGACCCGCGTGGTGTCGCGCTGGTCGGCCATGCTGACGTTGCGCTACACGTTCTGATCGCGGCATCGTTCCGAAACGACCGGCACCTCAGGGTGCCGGTTTTTTTTGCGAAGGCACATCGGCATCGTGTTGTCTTGACCCGATGATTCGCGCAGCGGATGCTTGGCAACCCGCCACGACGCTGCATGAGGCAGTCACGTCGTCAGCGGCAGGAGAGTTGTGGATGAATGATTTCCAGGCCGGCCGTGCCGGCAAACCGGGCGCGGTCAGCGCCCGCATCACCCCGATCGGCGGGCTCGACGTGCTCTCGCGCCACGAGGTGGCCCGCCTGCGCGGTGCCAGCGGCTCGGGGCTGCACGCGCTCCTGCGGCGCTGCGCGCTGGCAGTGCTGACCTCGGGCAACGTCAGCGACGACCCGCGCGCGATGCTGGAGCAGTACCCCGATTTCGACATCCAGGTGCTGCAGCAGGATCGCGGCATGAAGATCGAACTCTCGAACGCGCCGGCCCAGGCGTTCGTCGACGGCGAGATCATCCGCGGCATCAACGAGCTGCTCGTCGCGGTCGTGCGCGACATCGTCTACGTGTCGACCCAGCTGGAACAGCTCGGGCTCGATCTCGACCCCTCTTCCGCGCTGACCCAGGGCGTGTTCGAGATCCTGCGCAACGCGCGCATCCTGAAGCCGCAGGTGGACCCGAACCTGGTGGTGTGCTGGGGTGGCCACTCCATCTCCCGCGAGGAGTACGACTATTCCAAGCTGGTCGGCTACCAGCTCGGCCTGCGCGGGCTGGACATCTGCACCGGCTGCGGCCCGGGCGCGATGAAGGGGCCGATGAAGGGCGCCACGATCTCGCACGCCAAGCAGCGGCGCCGGCACAACCGCTACATCGGCATCACCGAGCCGGGCATCATCGCGGCCGAATCCCCGAACCCGATCGTCAACCACCTGGTGATCATGCCGGATATCGAGAAGCGCCTGGAGGCGTTCGTGCGGCTGGGCCACGGCATCATCGTGTTCCCCGGCGGCGTCGGTACCGCCGAGGAGATCCTGTACCTGCTGGGCATCCTGCTGCACCCGGACAACGCCAGCACGCCCTTCCCGCTGATCTTCACCGGCCCGCGCCATTCGGCCGCCTATTTCGAGCAGATCGACCGCTTCCTGCGCCTGACCCTCGGCGACGAGGTCGCGCGGCATTACCAGATCATCGTCGACGATCCGCAGACGGTGGCGCGCACGATGGTCAAGGGGCTGGAGAAAGTGCGCCACAACCGGCTCGACACCAAGGACGCGTTCTTCTTCAACTGGGCGCTGCAGATCCCGCTGGAGTTCCAGCAGCCGTTCCGGCCCACTCACGAGGCGATGGGTGCGCTGCAGATCCGCCACGGCCGCCCGCGTCACGAGCTTGCCGCCGACTTGCGGCGGGCGTTCTCCGGCATCGTCGCCGGCAACGTGAAGGAAGAGGGCGTGCAGGCGATCGAGCGCAACGGGCCGTTCGCCATCGACGGCGATGTCGACATCATGCGCGCGCTGGACCAGCTGCTGCAGGCCTTCGTGCAGCAGCACCGCATGAAGTTGCCGGGCGGTTCGGCCTACGTGCCTTGCTATCGCGTGATCACCCACTGAATCGGCGGCGGATCATGCGGCCGGCGGCTTGACAGTACGCCGCCGCGTCGACAAACTACGCAGCTCCCGCCCGAATAGCTCAGCTGGTTAGAGCACTTGACTGTTAATCAGGGGGTCGTTGGTTCGAGTCCAACTTCGGGCGCCAGATGCAAGACAAAGGCCGGCAGGAAACTGCCGGCCTTTGTCGTTGGCGGAAACGACGAAGGGCGCCGCAGCGCCCTTCGCGAGTGAGGCCGATGCCGGCTCAGCGCACCTTGAACAGTACCGGCGTCCAGCTGCCGCCGGCATAGGCTTCGCGGCGGCGGCGGTGCATGCGCTCGATGGCCTCCTGGCGGCGAGCCTCGGCCCATTCCACGCGGTTCAGCATCAGGCCGGCCCTGCTTTCGCCGCGGCGGGTCGCCTCATTGTCGCGCCAGATGCGGAAGTCGTCGTAGGCCTCGATTTCGTACTGCAGCTCGCGCATGCACAGCTCGATCATGATGGCGTCGTCGAGGAAGCCCAGCACGGGAACATTGTCGGGGAGGACGTCATCCTGGCTGGAGAAGTACGCAAGCGCGGCCAGCACGTTGTCGCGATCCTCCTCGGGCAGCGCGAAACCGGCGTCCTCGATCATGCTGATCATGGTGTCCAGGTGCTTCAGGCGGTTGGCGACGAAGTCGGGCAGTTCCGCGCGATTGGTTTCCTCGAGCAGCTTGCGCGCGGCGCCGACGATGCTGATGGCATCCACGGTGTCCACCTGCTTTCGCGCCTCGGTGATGCTGTCGACGAACAGCTTCAGGTCAGCGTCGCTGAGGGTGATGTGCAGTTCCAGGCTCATGGTTGGCGACTCGCGAGGCGGTGGGAAAAGATTGCCAGCCTATGCCAGCCGGCGCATGGCCGTCAATTGGCAGGGGCCGACTCCGCGCGTCCTTGCGACGGGCGATGCAGGGCAGTTCGCGAGCTGCTGCAGCGGACGACGCGGACGTGCGTCGGCGCGCTCAGGAAGCGTCGGAATTGCCGGCGGTCAGTTCCTTCAGCAGCTGGAAGATTTCGCGGAAGGCGCGGGGCGGCTTGTTCGGCGTCTCCCGCTCCAGCCGCGCCTGGCGCACCAGCGAGCGCAGGTGCTGGCGATCGACCTGCGGGTGTTCGGCGATCACTTCGGCCAGTGCCGCGTCGTCACCGTCGACCAGCCGGTCGCGGATCGCTTCCAGACGGTGCATCGCGGCGGTGTCCTGGCGCTGCTTCTCGCGGTTCTCGCCGAGCTCGGCGCGCACGGCGGCGAAATCCTCCTCGCCGAAGCGGCGCATGACCTTGGCCAGGAACGCCATCTGGCGCTTCCTGGCGCCGTGTGCGGTGATGCGACGGGTGATCTCGATCTCGCGGCGCACGTCGTCGGGGAGGTCGAGCTTGGCCAGCCGGCTGGCGGGCAGCTCGACCAGTTGGCCGGCGAGCGTCAGCACGGCGAGCGCCTCGCGTCGCTGCTGGGTGCGGCTGGGGCCGTAGTCCTGTTCGTCGAGTTCGGTCTGGTTGCGGCTGCGGCTGGGGCTCACGGGTTCATTCCGGCAGGGGCGGGTGGATCGTCGGCGGCGTTGCCGGCGGGGTCGGCTTCGGCCTGCTCCAGCGCAAAGCGTGCCGTCGGCGTGCCGTGCAGATCAATGGTTTCGGTGAACATGGCGGCCGGCCGCACCCACAGGCCATGTTCGCCGTAGAGTGCCTGATAGACCACCATCGACTCCAGCGTCTCGCTGTGCCGCGCGGTACCCAGCACGCGATAACGCCGGCCCTTGTAGTGGCGATAGATGCCCGGGGCAGGTGGCGAGGGAAGGCTCATGGCTCCTTTCATTCTCCCGCCGCGCCCCCATGTGAACGCTCTGGCGATTGCGAGCCGCCTATTCTACCCGCCCCTTGCCCAGGAAAGACCAACGTGAGTGAAGCCGTCGTCAGCCGCGATAGCAGTACATCCGAACTGGATCGACTCGCCGAGTTGGCCGAGGACGTGATCCGCCGCGCGCGGATCGCCGGCGCCAGCCAGGCCGAAGTGGCCGCCACCATCGACACCGGGCTCAGCGTGAATGTGCGCCTCGGCGAGGTGGAAACGGTCGAGCACACCCGCGATCGCGGCTTCGGGCTCACGGTGTATTTCGGCCAGCGCAAGGGCTCGGCCAGCACGGCGGACCTGCATCCGGATTCGATCCAGGCGACGCTGGACCAGGCCTGTGCGATTGCCCGTTACACCGAGGCCGATCCCGCCGCCGGGCTGGCCGATGCCTCGCGCATGGCCAGCGCGTTCCCGGAACTGGACCTGTGGCACCCCTGGGACATCGACACCACGCAGGCGATCGAGCTGGGCATCGCGATCGAGGATGCCGGGCGCGCACATGCCGGCATCAGCAACTCCGATGGCGCCTCCGTGCAGGCCGGGCAGGGTCTGTCCGTGTACGCGAA
Organism: Rhodanobacter sp. UC4452_H20; assembly: GCF_052978205.1. The sequence continues at coordinate 229,926 of NZ_CM129662.1, forward strand.
CTCGCACGGTTTCGTGGGCCGCGAGCGCGGCACCCGCCACGCGTTGTCGCTGGCGCTGATCGCCGGCGACGAGGACGGCATGCAGCGCGATTACTGGTACGACAGCGTGCGCGCGGCGGGCGATTTCATCAGCGCGAAGGCGCTCGGCGACAAGGCCGCCGAGCGCACGCTGGCGCGGCTTGGGGCGCGCGGCCTGTCCACCCGGCAATGCCCGGTGCTGTTCGCGCCGGAGCTTGCGCGCGGCGTGATCGGGCATCTGCTCGGGGCGGTCAGCGGTGGCTCGCTGTATCGGCGGGCCAGCTTCCTGCTCGACCATGTGGGCCAGGCGGTGATGCCTGCATGGTTGAATATCGACGAGCGGCCGCATCTTCAGCGCGGCCAGGGCTCGGCCAATTTCGATGCCGAGGGCGTGGCCACGCGCGACAGCGCCCTGATCGAAGGCGGCGTGCTGGCGCGCTACATGCTGGGCAGCTATTCGGCGCGCAAGCTCGGCATGGAATCCACCGGCAACGCCGGCGGCGTGCACAATCTGGTGGTGGCCGCGGGCGCGGCCGATGGCGAGGCGTCCGATTTCGCCGGCATGCTGCGGCGCCTGGGTACCGGTCTGCTGGTCACCGAGGTGATGGGCCAGGGCGTGTCGATCGTCACTGGCGATTATTCGCGTGGGGCCGCCGGTTTCTGGGTGGAGCACGGCCGCATCGTGCATCCGGTGGAAGGCATCACCATCGCCGCCAACCTGCGCGACATGTTCGCCGGCATCGTGGCGGTGGGCGACGATGTCGATCCGCGCTCGCCGGTCCTCACCGGCTCGATCCTGCTCGATCGCATGACCGTCGCCGGCGAGTAGCCGCGCCTCCGGCGGGGTTGGGCGTGTTGGCAGGTTCTTGCGGCAAAGCGGCGCAAGCCTTGCTAGCATCGGCACGACCGGCAAGCGGCCGGTGAGCTTCGACGTCGAAGGAGATGCGCATGAGCGTTCCACCCGAATCCGTCATCCCGCCCGCGCCGACCGATCCGGCGCCGGGCGTTCCGCCTGCCGAGGAAAGACAGTGGGCGATGTTTGCGCATCTGTCCGCGCTGCTCGGTGCGATCCTCACCGGTGCGCTGGGCGGCGGCTGGGGCTGCTTCATCGGCCCGCTGGTGATCTGGCTCATCAAGAAGGACACCATGCCGTTCGTCAACGACCAGGGCAAGGAGGCGCTGAACTTCAACATCACGGTGGCCATCGCGTTCGTGGTGCTGTTCCTGCTCTCGGTGATGACGTTCGGCATCGGTCTGGTCATCGCGATCCCGCTGTGGTTCATCATCGGCATCGCCTGGCTGGTGTTCACCATCATCGCCGCGATCAAGGCCAACGAGGGCGTGACGTATCGCTACCCGTTCACCCTGCGCCTGATCAAGTAGCCCGGAAGCAACGAAGCAAAAAAGGCGGCCCCTGGCCGCCTTTTTCATTGCCGGTGTTCAGCGCGTGCGGTGCGCCGCGTAGCGGGCCAGTTCGTGCAGCAGCGCGGCGCGTTCGCCCCATGGCGCGATCGCGGCCAGGGCGGTGTCGGTCAAGCCGGCCAGGCGCTCGCGCGAGGCGTCGAGGCCGATGATCGACGGGAAGGTGGGCTTGGCCGCGGCCGCATCCTTGCCGGCGGTCTTGCCGATCACCGCCGATTCGCCTTCCACGTCGAGGATGTCGTCGCGCACCTGGAAGGCCAGGCCGACGGCGCTGGCGTAGCGATCCAGCGCCAGCAGTGCGTCGGCATCGGCGCCGCCGAGCAGCGCGCCTAGCCGCACCGACGCGCGGATCAAGGCGCCGGTCTTGCAGCCGTGCATGTATTCCAGCTCGGCCAGTTCCAGCGATCGCCCGACCGCGGCCAGGTCCAGCGCCTGGCCGCCGGCCATGCCTTCGGCGCCGCAGGCGCGACCCAGCGTCTGCAGCATGGCGATGCGCACGCTGGCGTCGATCTCGGCGCCATCGTCGGCCAGCAGTTCGAAGGCCAGCGCCTGCAGGGCGTCGCCGGCGAGGATCGCCATCGCCTCGCCGAACACCACGTGGCAGGTCGGCCGGCCGCGGCGCAGCGCGTCGTCGTCCATGGCGGGCAGGTCGTCGTGCACCAGCGAGTAGGCGTGGATCAGTTCCACCGCGCAGGCGGCGGCGTCCAGTGCGGGGCCATCCTGGCCCAGCATGTGGCCGGCGGCGTAGACCAGCATCGGCCGTAGCCGCTTGCCGCCGCCCAGCACGGCGTAATGCATGGCGCGATGCAGGTGGTCGGAATCGTGCACGGCCGGCGGCAGGCGGTCCTGCAGCGCGCGTTCCGCGCGGGCAACCAGCGACTGCAGGGCAGGGCCGAGTTCGGCGGACTCAGAGTTCGGGTTCAAACGGTTCGGCGCGGTCGGGGGCATCGGGGTCCAGCAGCAGGCGCACGCGCAGTTCCGCTTGTTGCAGCGACTGCTGGCAATGACGGAACAGGCCGATGCCGCGCTCGAACGAGGCAAGCGATTCGTCGAGGCTCAACTCGCCGCCTTCCATCCGGGTGACCAGTTGCTCCAGCTCGTCGAGCGAGTGTTCGAAATCGACGGCGGGAGCGGGGTCGGCAACGGTCTTGGGAGCGGTCTTGGCCATGGCCCGCAACGCTAGCGCAGCGCGGCGGGCGAATCAATCGGCGCGGCGTCGCCGCAAGCCGCGGGCGTGATCTGGATCAGCGTCCGGGGCGCCAGCGGGGCTGCGCGCCGCAGCGGTCGAACAGCTCGGCACCGCGGGCGTTGATCCAGCGGTCGGCCACGGCAATCAGCTCGCCATCGGCATACAGCAGCGGACACGCGTCGCGTCGCCACGGCGGCATCTGCGCCTGCTGGAACAGGTTGCGCAACTCGCGCGTGTGCGGGTTGCCCGCCGGGCGGATGCGCTCGCCGCCGCGGCGCATGCGCACTTGCAGCGGTTGCGCCAGGCGGGTGGCCGGCGCCGTCAGCGCCAGTTCGCCACCGTCCGGCAGCGCCAGCGGTTCGCCGCTCCAGCGCTGTTGCCAGTCGGGGTCGATCGGTGCCTGTGTCGGCAGGGCCCACAATCGCTGCTTCCAGATGTGCAACTCGGTGCCGGCCCAGCGCACGCACGGCAACTGGCCGGCACGTGCATCGCACTGGCGCTCGATCTGCCGGCGCTGCGCCGCACCGGGAGCGGCCAGTCCGCGCAGGTGCAGCCAGTGGTCGAGCAGCGGTTCGCGCAATGCGGGCAGCAGCGCGCGCCAGCCGGGCAGGTCGAGGCTGCCGCTGGCGCGGTCGTGCAGGGCATCGAACGCGGGGAGCCATTGGCTGCGCAGTGCGTCGGCGGCATCGCGGCTCAGCGCGGCGCTGTGCAGGATCGAGTCGCAGGCCTGCGGCCAGTAACGCAGCAGCCCCGGCAGGATTTCATGGCGCAGGCGATTGCGCGCGAGGCGGATGTCGGCGTTGGAGGGGTCGTCGATGCAGTCGAGTTGGTGGGCGGCGACGTAGTCGAGCAGCGTGGCCCGCGGCAGCTCCAGCAGGGGGCGCCAGAGTTGGCCGGCGCCGAACGGTCGTCGTACGCGCATCCCGCCCAGGCCTTCCGGCCCTGCGCCGCGCAGCAATTTCAGCAGTACGGTCTCGACCTGGTCGTCGCGATGGTGGCCGAACAGCAGCCACTCGCCATCGTGCAGCAGGTCGGCCAGCGCGGCATGGCGGACGTGCCGCGCGGCGGCCTCCAGGCCCTTGCCGCCATCGCGCGGGACGTATACGCGCACCAGCGCGCAAGGCACGTCGAGGTCCTGGCAGAAGCGAGCGCAGTGTGCCGCCCAACGCGCGCTGTCGGCATGCAAGCCATGATCGACGTGCGCCGCGCGCAACCCGCGTTCCCGGGCCAGCGGTTCGCGGGCCAGCGCGTGCAGCAGGGCGCTGGAATCGGGGCCGCCGCTGAAGGCGACACAGATCGGCGCGGGTGCTGTCGCGGTCAGCGCCGCGAGTAGATGGGCTTGCAGCGGGTCGCTCATTTCTTGTCGGCGCGGGACCGCACGTAAATGTGCTTGCCGTTGCCGATCTGGCGCTCCTCGGTGTCGAACAGGCCGATGCCCTTGATCAGGCCGCTCAGTTTTGCGTAGCCATAGTTGCGCGAGTCGAAGTCGGGCGACTGCTTGTTGATGATGCTGCCGACCGGCCCGAGGCTGGCCCAGCCGGTCTCGTCGGACGCGGCCTCGATCGCATTGCGCAGCATGTTCATCAATTTGCTGTCGCCGCGCAGTTCCTTCGCCGAGCGCTGTTTCGGTGCCGTCTCGGTTTCGGTCTCGCTGGTGCCAGCCAGCACCTCGGTATAGATGAATTTGTCGCAGGCGGTGCGGAACGGCTCCGGCGTCTTCTTCTCGCCGAAACCGTAGACGATGCGCCCCGATTCGCGGATGCGCGAGGCGAGGCGGGTGAAATCGCTGTCGCTGGAGACGATGCAGAAGCCGTCGAAGCGCTCGGCGTAGAGCAGGTCCATCGCGTCGATGATCATCGCCGAGTCGGTGGCGTTCTTGCCGACCGTGTAGCGGAACTGCTGGATCGGCTGGATCGAGTAGCGCAGCAGCGCTTCCTTCCAGCCGTTCAAGTCCGGCTTGGTCCAGTCGCCGTAGATGCGCTTGACGTGGGCGGTGCCGTATTTGGCGATCTCGGCCAGCAGGCCCTCGACGATCGCCGGGCGGGCATTGTCGGCATCGATCAGGACGGCAAGCTTGTCGTGGGCCATGGCGGTGTCCGGCAGCGGAAGGTGGGTCGATGGTAGCGCGCGCCGGCGCGCGGGTGCCTGACGGGCCTCACTGGAGTACGCCGCCCTCGCGCAAGGATTGCTTCAAGGTGTCCACGTCTTTCCAACCGCTGAACTTCGTCACCAGTTGACCATGACGGAATAGGTAGAAGGTGGGCATGGCCCAGCTGTCGAGCATGGACCACTCGCTGTCGTACCAGGCGATGTGGATCGGTTGATCCGGAAACTCGCGGTTCCAGTCGCTGACCGCGTCGAGCTGCTCGTTCTGGCTGGCCAGCCAGATGGCGTTGCCGGCAAAAAGGGAGCGCAACTGGGCGTCTGCACGGATCGCGCGCGCGGCATCCCGCGAGAAGTGGCAGGACGCCACTACCACGATGCGCAATGGCGCGGACAGATCGAAGGATTGGCGTGCCATGGTGCCGGTGCGTGCATCCACGGTCAGTGCGGTCGGTTGTCCCGGCGGCGGCGATGCGGCACGGCGGAACGTCGGAATGACGGGGATGCCCATCTCCGGGTGATGTCGCGCCAGGGTGTTCGCGGCATCGAAATCGCGGCCGGTGATCAGCGCCTGGTGGAGGCGCGCATAGTCCTTGTCCGATGCCATGCCTCGTCGGTGCATTTCAGCCAGATCCATCCGCAGCTGGGCGATGTGGGTCGGGCTTGGCGCGTGGAACACCACGGCTTCCGCTGCGCGCTTGAGCAGCCTGAGGTCAGTGTGGCTGGCCAGGCGCAGGCTCTCAGGCGTTTGTGCATCGCCGAACAGTCGGTCGTAACGTCGTTCGACCCAGGTGGAGCGCTCGGCAGGGGACGGTGAGGGGACGGTTTCCTGCAGAACGAACTCGTCATAGCGTCGCTCCAGCATGCTCTCGCCGCATGTGTCGACGGCGCATCCCCGGCTGGCGGCGTCCTGCGTGCGTTCATGGTTTCGGCGGGACTGCTCGGCGGGTGTCAGTCCGTCGACGGCATGGCTTTGCGCGCCGAACAGGGCAAGCAGCTGCACGATCTGTGGGCGCGTCAGCTCGTTGGCCGGGTCCTCCAGCGACATGCCGCGCAGGCCGTGTGGGCCGAAGTCGAGCTGGGCAAGAAACCGTTTGCGCCCGCCAGGGGACAAGTCGTCCAGCGGCGAAGTGCCTGGCTGCGTGTCATGCAGATAGCGCGCCAGTGCCGCTCTTGAGGTGATCGGCGCGGGTGCGGTCGACGAGGCAACCACGATGCACGCTGGGGAAAGGCAGAGAACCAGGACGGCAAGTTGCACGCGATTCATGGCGGGCCTCGTGGTGCAGCCAGTCAGGGCCCGGCATCGGGTGGCTGGTGCACCGGCGATCGGTCGCTGGCGAAGTTATTCCTGATAAGCCCCGTAGCTGCGCAGGCGCTTGTAGCGCTGTTCGAGCAGGTCGGGGACCGGCATCGCCTGCAGCTCGTCGAGCTGGTTCAGCAGCACGGCTTTCAGGCGGATCGCCATCGAGCGCGGGTTGCGGTGGGCGCCGCCGAGCGGCTCGCGGATGAGCTTGTCGATCAGGCCCAGTTCGAGCAGGCGCGGGGCGGTCATGCCCAGGGCCTCCGCGGCGTCTTTTACCTTGTCGGCGCTCTTCCACAGGATTGAGGCGCAGCCTTCGGGCGAGATCACCGAATAGGTGGAGTACTGCAGCATGTTGGTGCGGTCGCCGACGCCGATCGCCAGCGCGCCGCCGGAGCCGCCCTCGCCGATCACGGTGCAGATGATCGGCACCTTGAGTTCGGCCATTTCCAGCAGGTTGCGCGCGATCGCCTCGCTTTGCCCGCGCTCTTCGGCGCCGACGCCGGGGTAGGCGCCCGGGGTGTCGATCAGGGTCAGCAGGGGCAAGCCGAAACGCTCGGCCATCTGCATCAGGCGCAGCGCCTTGCGGTAGCCCTCGGGGCGCGGCATGCCGAAGTTGCGGCGCACCTTGGTCTTGGTGTCGCGGCCTTTCTGGTGGCCGATGATCATCACCGGCCGGCCGTTGATGCGGCCCAGGCCGCCCACGATGGCAGCGTCCTCGGCGTACATGCGGTCGCCGGCCAGTTCGTGGAACTCCTCGCAGATCACGCCGATGTAGTCGAGTGTGTAGGGCCGCGCCGGGTGGCGGGAAAGCTGGGTGGTCTGCCAGGAATTGAGGTTGCGGAAGATGTCCGCCGTTTTTACCTTCACCTTCTGCCGCAGGCGCGCCACTTCCTCGTCGATGTTGAACGCCTGGCCATCGCTGGCGTGGCGAAGCTCCTCGATCTTCGCATCCAGTTCGGCGATGGGTTGTTCGAAATCGAGGAAGTTGGGGTTCATTCGTTGCTGTTCATTGCACGGAAGCGCTCAAGTATACCGTTCCGCAAGAAAAGGCGAGAACGGCGCCGTATGGCCGTGATCGGGTCGACAGATGCCTGCCGCGGGCGCGGTGATTGCGTTATCGTCCGCCCCATCGAGCACCCGCCGCCGGATCGCCGCCATGCCCAGCAAACCCATCGACAACGCGAAACTCGACCGCATCGTGGCCGAGGCGCGACGCGCCGCCGAGCAGCGCGAGCTGGGCTATCGCGAGCGGGCGCTGAAGATGTATCCGTGGGTGTGCGGTCGCTGCGCCCGCGAGTTCACGCGCGCCAATCTGCAGGAACTGACCGTGCACCACCGCAACCACGATCACGACTTCAACCCGGCCGACGGCAGCAATTGGGAACTGCTGTGCGTGTACTGCCACGACAATGAGCACGCGCGGCATATCGACCACGTGCGCGGCGGGGTGATGGCAGTGGAGGAAGCGCCGCCGGCGACGGGCAATCCGTTTGCCGACCTGAAGGCGATGATGGAGCGGGGCGGCAAGTAATCCCGCGAAGGCCTACCTGCGTCGATAGATGCCGTCGAAGCGGACGTTGAGTCCGCCGCACTGGTGATTGTCGCTGACCACCAGATACTTCCCGACCAGGAAGGCGCTCACCTCGCACGCATCGTCGACAAAGGTTGCGTGATGGCCGCTGGGCCGTGCCTCCCCGCCCATGGCGCCCAGGTTGGGGCCGCCGGGGAACTGGTCCGGCGGCGGGTCGGCCATCGGGTAATAGGCTTCGCCGTCGGCACGCAACATGCCGTTGTCATGGCGGATCGTGATGCGGTTGTCCCCCTGCACCCAGTCGCCTTCCCATGCCGACGTTGATGGCTGCGCCAGCACCGGCCGCAGGCGGTTGCGCGGCAGCCAGTCGGCGTGTCCATCCTGGTTGTCGGGAAACATGACGCAGGCGTAGTCGCCGCGGACGTCGCCCGCCAGTACCTGGTCACCCGGGATCAGGTAGGCCTTTTCCCGGCAGCGATCCGCCGTGGAAGGGCAGTCGTCGGTGCCCGCGACGAAGTGGGCGCGTCCGTCGCCGACGACTTCGGCGAGTGTCGTCTGGTCGCTGCTGCCATCGCCTCCCTCGCACAGAAACGGCGCGTCGGGATGTGTCTGCTGCGCATGAACGCCGCCGAAGAAAACCAACGCGAACAGCGCGAAAGTCCATTTATGGGCAACGGTCATCGGTCCCTCCATGCGTGCCCGCAGACAGTGGATACATGCGCCCGGCGGTGCCTCAATCCTGCTGCTTGACGATGCGCAGGCGTGCGGCCTGCACTCCGGGCAGCGCGCGCACGGCGCGCAGCAGGGCGGGGATGGCGTCCACGCGCCATTCCTCGCCCAGTTCCAGGTCGGCCTGGGCGCTGCGGTTGCGGTAGCCGTGCAGGGTGACGCTGGCCTGGCCGCCGCGGTAGCCGGCCAGGGTGCGTTGCAGTTGTTCGGCGAAGTCGGCGTGGATGCCGTTCAATTTCAGTTGCAGCAGGCGCGCGTGCCTGCGGCAGGCGTCGTCGAGCGAGCAGACGCTGCGCGCGCGCAACTGGAAGCCGCCGCCGGAGAATTCGTCGATGCGCAGGCCGCCGTCGACGACGAGCAATTGCCCGCGCGTGAGCAGGGGCGCCGCCTGGTGGTAGATCTCGCCGAAGAAGCTCACCTCGATGGCGCCGCCACCGTCCTCGATGCGCACGAACGCGTCGCTGTCGCCGCGCTTGCGCACGGCGGCGACCATGCCGGCGATGGTCCAGGGCGTGTCCGGGCCGCGGCGGAAGCGGTTCTCGCTGCCGTCGTCGTTGCGGCGCGGCTTCGGCGGCTGGTAGCGGTCGACGATCTCGCCCAGCGGACAGGTGGACAGCTGCGCCAGCTCGTCTTTCCACGGGTCGGTGGGGTGGCCGGAGAGGTAATGGCCGAGGGTGTCGCGTTCACCTTGCAGGCGTTGTTCCAGCGGCCACTCCGGCGCGGTCGGCAAGTCGATCTCGAGTACCGGCGTGGCCGAGCCCATCGCCGCGCCGAACATGTCGTTCTGGCCCGATTGCCGGTCGCGCTGGTGCTGTTCGGCGGCCTTGACCGCGTCGGGAAGTTGGAGCATCAGGCTGGCGCGGTTGGCCGCCAGCGCGTCCAGCGCGCCGGACAGGATCAGCGCCTCCAGCACACGCCGATTGAGCTTGCCCGGATCGATCCGTCGGCAGAAATCGGCCAGGTCGGTGTAGCGCCCGTGCGCGCGCTCGGCGACGATCGCCTCGCACACGCCGTGGCCGACGCCCTTGATCGCGCCCAGGCCGTACTGGATGACCTTGGGTTCCACCGCCACGAACATGTACTCGGACGCATTGACGTCCGGCGGCTGCACCACGATGCCCAGTGCGCGCGCTTCGTTGAGGAAGGTGACCGCCTTGTCGGTGTTGTCCATGTCCGCGGAGATCGTCGCGGCCATGAACTCGGCGGGGTAATGCGCCTTCAGCCAGGCGGTCTGGTACGACACCAGCGCGTAGGCGGCCGCGTGCGACTTGTTGAAGCCGTAGCCGGCGAACTTCTCCATCAGGTCGAAGATGGCGTCGGCCTTTTCGCCGCTGAGCCCGTCCTTGGCCGCACCCTCGCGGAAGATCGCGCGGTGCTTGACCATCTCCTCGACTTTCTTCTTGCCCATCGCACGGCGCAGCAGGTCGGCGCCGCCGAGCGTGTAGCCGCCCACGATCTGCGCCATCTGCATCACCTGCTCCTGGTAGACCATGATGCCGTAGGTCTCTTTCAGGATCGGCTCGACGCGCGGGTCGGGATATTCGACTTCCTCGCGGCCGTGCTTGCGCGCGATGAAGCTGGGAATCAGATCCATCGGGCCGGGGCGGTACAGCGCCACCAGCGCGATGATGTCCTCGAAGCGATCGGGTTTCGCATCCTTCAGCATGCGCTGCATGCCGGAGGATTCGAGCTGGAACACGGCGACCGTCTGCGCCTTCTTCAGCAGCTCGTACGGCGCCGGGTCGTCCAGCGGCAGCGCCGAGATGTCCAGCGCCGCCTCGCCGGTTTTCGCGCGGCGCGCGTTGATCGCCTTCACCGCCCAGTCGATGATGGTAAGCGTGCGCAGGCCGAGGAAGTCGAACTTCACCAGGCCGACCGCCTCGACGTCGTCCTTGTCGTACTGGGTGACCACACCGCCGCCGCCGGCTTCGCAGTACAGGGGGGAGAAATCGGTGAGCGGAGTCGGTGCGATCACCACGCCGCCGGCATGCTTGCCGGCGTTGCGGGTGAGGTTTTCCAGGCTCAGCGCCAGGTCGATCAGCGCATGGGCGTCCTCGTCCTGCGCGTAGGCGTCGCAGAACTCGCGCACGACGCGGTCGGTTTCCTTCTTCGATTTCTCCGACAGGCCCAGCGCATCGGACAGGGTCAGGTCGAGCGGCCGCGGCGGGATCATCTTGGCCAGCTTGTCGACCTGGCCGTAACCCATGCCGAGCACGCGGCCCGAATCGCGCAGCACCGCCTTGGCCGCCATCGAGCCGTAGGTGATGATCTGGCTGACCTTGTCGCGCCCGTACTTGCGCGCGACGTAGTCGATCACCTCGTCGCGGCGGTCCATGCAGAAGTCGATGTCGAAGTCTGGCATCGACACGCGTTCGGGATTCAGGAAGCGCTCGAACAGCAGGTCGAACTGCAGCGGGTCGAGGTCGGTGATCTTCAGCGCCCAGGCGACCAGCGAGCCGGCGCCCGAACCGCGGCCCGGGCCCACCGGAATGCCGTGTTGCTTGCCCCAGTTGATGAAGTCCGCGACGATCAGGAAGTAGCCGGGGAAGCCCATCTTGACGATGACGTCCAGCTCGCGTTCGAGCCGCGCGTCGTAGTCCGCGCGCGAGTGGCCGGCAGCCAGCGGCGCGAGTGCAAGGCGCTGTTCCAGGCCTTGCCGCGACAGTTCGCGGATGTGGCTGTCGAGGTCGTGGCCCTCCGGCACGGGGAAGTCGGGCAGGTAGTACTTGCCGAACTTGAGTTCCAGCGTGCAGCGCTTGGCCAGCTCGACGGTATTTGCCAGCGCCTCGGGCAGGTCCGCGAACAGCGTCGCCATGTCTCCGGGCGTCTTCAGGTACTGCTGGTCGGTGTATTCCCGCGGGCGCTTGGGGTCGGCCAGCACGCGGCCCTGGTTGATGCACACGCGCGCCTCGTGCGCGTCGAAGTCGGCCTGCTTGAGGAAGCGCACGTCGTTGCTGGCCAGCACCGGCAAGTCGAGCGTGGCGGCCAGGCCCAGGGCGGCGCTGTTCCAGAGTTCCTCGCCGTCGCGGCCGCAGCGGGTCAGCTCCAGGTACAGCCGATCCGGAAACAGTCGTGCCAGCGCGCGCAGTTTCGCCAGCGCGGCATCGCTGCCCTGGTGCACCGCGATGCGGGCTACTTCGCTGTCGCGGCCGAGCAGGGCGATCAACCCGCTGCAGGCCTCGCCATGCAACCAGCCGGCGTCGATCAGCGCGCGTCCGCCGTGCTGGCCCTCCTGCCAGGCACGCGACACCAGCCGCGACAGGTTGAGGTAGCCGTCATGGTCCTGGCACAGCAGGGTCAGCCGCCACGGGCGCGGATCGTCCGGCGCCGAGACCAGCAGGTCGCAACCGCCGATGGCCTTGATTCCGGCCGCGCTGCAGGCTTTGTAGAACTTGACCAGCGCGAACATGTTGCATTCGTCGGTCAACGCCACCGCCGGGATGCCGTCGCGCACGCAGGCGGCGACCAGCGCCTTGATGCGGATGGTCGAGTCGACCAGCGAGTACTCGCTGTGCAGGTGAAGGTGGGCGAAGCTGGCGGTCATGCAAATCTGCGCGCGTTGTCCGTGCAGGCTACCCGCCGCCGCAGGCAGCGGCAAGATTGACTTGCGCGGGGTTTGCGCGAAGCGCGGGCCGGCGCCGACCGGGGGTCATCGCGGCGCGAGCACCGGTGCCGCGATCGGCGGTTCGCGCAGCAACGCGTTGATCTCCTCGACGAGCGTACCGAGCATGTCTTCGCCATATCCGACGTGGACATGGGCCACGGTGCCGTCACGATGCAGCATCACCATCACCGGGATTCCCGTGACGTCATACGGCTTGCCGATGGCGCCGTGACGATCCCAGGTGAGCAGCAGTTCGGGGAGGCTCTTGCCCAGTGCGCGCGCGGCACGCAGGAAGACGCGGCGATCCTCCTTGTAGTTGACCGCCACCACCTGCAGCGACATGCCGCGCTCGGTCGCCAGCGATTGCATCTTCGCCAGCACCGGCATCTCCTTCATGCAGTAGCCGCACCAGGTCGCCCAGAAACTGATCACCACGACCTTGCCGCGCAGCGAGGCCAGGCTCACCGTGTGTCCATCCATCGTTGGCCCCAGTGAATCCGGCGGCACGTCGCCGGGCCGCACGCCCGCGGTGGCGGCGAAGCAGCTCATCAAGGCGACCAGGAACAGGCTCATCCGTCGCATGGCGTCCCCTTCATATCCATGGACCAGCGGTCACGAGAGGCCAGTGTAAGCGATGGCCGGATGCAGCAATCGCGGCCGCGATGTTTGCCTCAGAACAAGCTGGCCTGATCCAGCAGCAGGCGCACCGGGGCAAAGCTGCGGCGGTGCAGTGGGCATGGCCCCAGCCGCTGCAGCGAGGAGAGGTGGGCCGGCGTGGGGTAGCCCTTGTGCAGGGCGAAGCCGTAGCCGGGGTGGAGCGCGTCCAGTTCCACCATCAAGCGGTCGCGGGTGACCTTGGCCAGGATCGAGGCCGCGCTGATGGCCGGTTCCAGCGCGTCGCCGCCGACGATCGCGCGCGCCGGGCAGGGCAGGTCCGGCGGCAGCTTGTTGCCGTCGATCAGCGCGTGCTGCGCGGCGGGCGCCAGGCCGGCGAGGGCGCGGCGCATGCCGGTCATGGTGGCGCGGAAGATGTTCAGCGAATCGATTTCCTCCGGCTCGACCAGCACGATGCAGTACGCCAGCGCGCGTTCGAGAATCAGCGGGAACAGCGCCTCGCGGCGCGCCTCGCTGAGCCTCTTCGAATCGTCGAGGCCGCGGATCGGCCGGACCGGATCGAGGATCACCGCCGCCACCGCCAGCGGACCGGCGAGAGGGCCGCGACCGGCTTCGTCGACACCGGCGACCAGCAGGCTGGTGGCCGATCCGTCCTCGTCCGCCTGCGAGCGCGGCGGTGGGCGATGGCTGTCGAGAACAAGCTCAGCCATCGGCGCGGCCGTGATCGTCGACCAGCTCCGCCACCGCGGTCGCGGCCCGTTCGCCGGCGTGGCCGGCCATGTCGCCGCGCAGTTCCTGGTGCAGGTATTCGAAGGCGGCCACGATCGCGCTGCGGCGCTCGCTGTCGCCGAACAGGGCCAGCGTGGCGGCGGCCAGCTTGTCGGCGGTGCAGTCGTCCTGCATCAGCTCGGGCACCCACGGCCCCGGGCCCAGCCCGCTGGCGCGGGCCAGGATGTTGGGCAGCGAATAGACGTCCGTCTTGATCATGTTCAGGGCGCGCGCGATGCGATAGCTCAGTGGCGCCACGCGGTAGCCGACCACCATCGGCCGCTTGGCCAGCATGGCCTCCAGCGTGGCGGTGCCGGAGGCCAGCAGCACCACGTCGGCGGCCAGCATCGCCTCGTGGGCCTGGCCGTCCAGCAGCAGCGGCGCGGGTTCGCTGGCCGGCAATCGGGCGAGCAGTTCCTGCAACCGCGCGTGCACCCGTGCATTGGCGGCGGGGACCACGATGCGCAGGCCGGGCACGACTGCAGCAACGTGCTGCGCGGCATCCAGGAAAATCCGGCCCAGCCGATCCACCTCGGACATCCGGCTGCCCGGCAGTACTGCCAACACCGGCGCCTGCTGCGGCAGGTGCAGCGCCTCGCGCGCGCCGACGCGGTCGGCGACCAGCGCGAAGCGGTCGGCCAGCGGGTGGCCGACGAAGCGCGCGTCGATGCCATGGCGCGCGTAGATCGCCGGTTCCATCGGGAACAGGCACAGCACGCGGTCCGCGCTGCGACCGATCTTCTCCACGCGATTCTCGCGCCATGCCCACACCGAGGGGCTGACGTAGTGAACCGTGCGCAAGCCGGCCTCCTTCAGGCGCCGTTCCACGCCGAGGTTGAAATCCGGGGCGTCGATGCCGATCACCACCGCCGGCCTGGCCTGCCTGAGGCGCGCGACCAGGGAACGGCGCAGACGCAGCAGGCGCGGCAGGTGGCTGATCACCTCGCTGAAACCGAACAGCGACAGCTCGCGGATGTCGTACCAGGACTCGAACCCCTCGCGCTGCATCCGCGCCCCGCCGATGCCGACGAAGCGCGCCTGCGGGTAGCGCTGGCGCAAGGCGACGATCAGGTCGGCACCGAGCTGGTCGCCGGAATCCTCACCGGCGAGGATGGCGATCAGCGGGGCAGTTGCGGAGACGCCGGTGTTTTGCATTTCGTCTCCGTCGTGAAGCGAGAGCCAGAGCGCGTGCTTGATTTTGCGATAAGCGCGACGCGCTTATCGCGCCAACGACCGCTCGCTGTGGTCGAGGAACTCCAGCATTGCCATGACGTCGGCGCTTTCGCGCGCCTGCTCGGCGAGTTTCTCGCGGGCTTCGGGCAGCGAGAGGCCGGCCATGTAGAGGGTGCGGTAGGCGCGCTTGATCGCGGCGATGCGGGTGGCATCGAAGCCCCGGCGTTTGAGGCCTTCGCTGTTGATGCCGCGCGGGCGGCCCTGCTGCTCGTTGGCCATCATCACGAACGGCGGCACGTCGTGGCCGACCAGGCAGCCCATGCCGATGAAGGCGTGCGCGCCGACCTTGCAGAACTGGTGCACGCCCGAATAGCCGGAGAGGATCGTCCAGTCACCGATCACCACGTGCCCGGCCAGGGCGGAATAGTTGGAGAACACCACGTGATTGCCGACCTGGCAGTCGTGCGCGATGTGCACGTAGGCAAGCACCCAGTTGTCGTCGCCGAGGCGCGTGACGCCGCCGCCGTCGCCGGTGCCGCGGTTGATGGTGGTGAATTCGCGGATCAGGTTGCGGTCGCCGATGACCAGTTCGGTGCGCTCGCCGGCGAATTTCTTGTCCTGCGGATCGCCGCCCAGCGAGGCGAACTGGGCGACGCGGTTGTCGCACCCGAGCCGGGTGGGGCCTTCGATCACCACGTGCGGGCCGATCACCGTGCGGTCGCCGATCTCCACCTGCGCGCCGATGACGCTATAGGCGCCGATGCGCACGCCGGCGCCGATCACGGCAGCCGGGTCGACCTGCGCAGTGGGGTGGATCGCGGTGCTGTCACTCATGTTCATGACCTCGCGGCGCACATCAGTTCGCAGCTTGCCACTTCCTTGCCGTCGACCGTGGTGCGCGCGGCGAACAGGCCCATGCCGCGGACCAGGCGTTTCAGGTTCACTTCCAGGCGCAACTGGTCGCCCGGCACCACCGGAGCGCTGAAGCGCGCATTGTCGACCTTGACCAGATAGAACAACGGGCTGCCCGCGTCGCCCTTCATGCGGCGGCTGATCTGCGTCAGCAGGCCGGCGGCCTGCGCCATCGCCTCAATGATCAGCACGCCCGGCATCACCGGATGGCCCGGGAAATGGCCATCGAAGAACGGTTCATTGATGGTGACGTTCTTCAGCGCGACTGCGCTGACGTCCGGCACGACCTCGATCACCCGGTCGACCAGCAGGAACGGGTAGCGGTGCGGCAGCAGGCGCTGGATCTGCTCCACCTGCACCGGCAGGGTGATCTCGAAATTTTCCTCAGTCATCGCTCTTGTCCTTTTCCAGTGCCGCCAGACGGCGCGCGTATTCGTCCAGATGCTTGAATCGCGCCGCATTCCTGCGCCACAGGCGATTTTCCTGCAGCGGCACGCCGGAGGAGTACTCGCCCGGTTCGCGTATCGAATGGGTGACCAGGCTCTTGGCGGTAATGGTAACCCGGTCGGCCAGCTCGAGATGGCCGAGCACGCCCGCATTGCCGCCGATCTGGCAGTAGCGGCCGATCCTGGCGCTGCCGGCCACGGCGGCGCATCCGGCCATTGCGGTGTGCGCGCCCACGTGCACGTTGTGGGCGATCTGGATCTGGTTGTCCAGCCGCACGTCTTCTTCCAGCACGGTGTCGTCCAGCGTGCCGCGGTCAATCGTGGTGTTGGCGCCGATCTCGCAGTCATCGCCGATGCGTACCCCACCCAACTGGGGCAGCTTGATCCAGTGGTCGGTGTCGAAGGCCAGGCCGAAGCCGTCCGAACCGATCACCGCGCCGGGATGCACCAGCACGCGGCGACCCAGGATGACGCGCGTGACCAGGGTGACCCGGGCCACCAGCCGCGATTGCGCCCCCACCGTGCAGCCCTCGCCGATGATGCAGTGTGGCCCCAGCACGGCGCCGTCCTCGACCACTGCATCGGCCTCGATCACGCAACACGGGCCGATGCTGGCGCCGGCGCTGACGCGCGCGGAAGCGGCGACCACGGCACTGGGATGCACGCCAGCCGGTGCGGCGGGCAGGCGCTCGAACAGCGCGGCGATGCGCGCGTAGGCGACGTAGGGGTCCCTGGCGATCAGCGCGGTGGCCGGGCAATCGGCGAGGTTCTCCTCGCGCAGCACCACCACGCCCGCGCGGGTGGACAGCAGCTGCGCGGTGTATTTGCTGTTGGAAAGAAAGCTCAACTCGCTGGCGCCGGCGCCACCGAGCGTGCCCACGCCGCTCACCATCCGCGTGCCGTCGCCGCGGACGTCGAGGCCGAAGCGCGCGGCCAGTTCGGCTGCCGAGTAGTGGATGGCGTTCATGCGTGGCTCCGGACGGTGCGCGTCATTGTAGGGCGTGGCGCCGCACGACGCAGGTGTGCCCGGACGACGAAAAAGAAAACGCGGCATCGCCGCGTTTTCCTTCGAGACGCCGGCAGCTCCGCACGTGGCGGCGCCCGCACCGGCCGATGGTCAGAACTGGCTGCCGAAGGTGAACTGGATGCGCTCCTCGTAATGACCGTCCGACGGCTGCGAGCGGAACGGCACGGCGAGGCTGATGATCAGCGGGCCGATCGGCGCCTGCCAGTGCAGCGATACGCCGGCCGAGGCGCGCAGCGTGCTGGCGTCGAAGCTCTGGTAATCCCGGTAGACGTTGCCGACGTCGGTGAACAGCGACACGCGCGCGGTGTTGATGTCCTTCAGGAACGGCAGCGGCAGGTACAGCTCGGCGGTGCCCAGCACCTTGAACGAGCCGCCGATCGGTTGCGCCCAGTAGGCGCCCAGGCAGTTGCCGCGCGCGTCCGGCGAGCTGCCGTCGATGCACACGCGCGGGCCCAGGGTGTTGTCCTGGAAGCCGCGTACGTCGCGCACGCCGCCGGAAGAGAAGTTGGCGAAGAACGGGAAATCCTGGCGCAGGTCGGGCATCACGTAGCCTGCGCCGCGCTGCGCTTCGGTGGCGGCCTTGAGCACGGCGAACTGGTCGTCGCTGATGCCGTTCTTGCCATAGGTCTTGCCGTAGCCCACCTGGCCGTCCAGGTAGAGCACGAAGCCCTTGCCGATCGGCCAGTAATGGTTGGCCTCGGCGGTGAGCTTCCAGTACTGCACGGTGGAGCCGGGCAGGGCGACATCCGCCTGGGCCTGCAGCAGGCCGCCGCGGGTGGGCGCCCAGAAGCCGTTGCGGGTGTCGTGGTTCCAGCCCAGCGTGCCGGTCCACGAATGGATCGTCTTGTTGCCGAGCTGGTTCTGGTAGTCGATCAGGTCCCGCGGGCTGTAGCCGGGGAACAGGTTGACCTTGTTGCTGCTGATGCCCAGGCCCAAGCGCACGCCGTCGGTTTCGCTGATCGGGATGCCCAGGTAGGTGGAGAAGCCCTTGGCGCTGGTGCTGTAGTTGGCGTAGTCGGTGTTGCCGTAGTCGGTCTTGGAATAGTTGACGCTGTAGCCGATGCCGATGCCGTTGTCGGTCAGGTACGGGTTGTAGTAGTTGGCGCCGAAACTGGTCTGGTAGGTGCTGCGCGAGCCGCTCACCGAGAAGCTGTCGCCACTGCCGAACAGGTTGTTCTGGCTCAACGAGGCGTTGAGGATGATGCCGGCGTACTGCGAGTAGCCGATGCCGAACTGCATGCTGCCGGCGGCCTGCTCCTCGACCTTGACGCTGACGTCGACCTGGTCCTGCGAGCCGGGCACCAGTTTCTTGTCGATGTCGACCTTCTTGAAGTAGCCCAGCCGCTGCAGGCGGATCTTCGAGCGGTCGATCGCGGCCTGCGAGTACATGGAGCCTTCGAGCTGGCGCATCTCGCGACGCAGCACGTTGTCCTCGGTCTTGGTGTTGCCGGAGAAGATCACGCGGCGCACGTACACGCGCTGGCCCGGCTCGACGTACATGGTCAGGTCGACCGTGTGCTTGTCCTTGTCCAGCTTCGGGATCGGCGTGACCTTGGCGTAGGCATAGCCGATGTTGGACAGCACCGCCTTGATCGCCTTGCTGGAGTTCTCGATCGCGCCGCGGTTGAAGATGTCGCCTTCCTTGACGAACACCAGCTGGCGCATCGTCTTTTCCGGCAGGATCAGGTCGCCGAGCAGCTTGACGTCGGTGACCTTGTAGATGTCGCCTTCCTTGATGCTGGCGTCGATGTACATGTTGCGCTTGTCCGGCGAGATGCTGACCTGGGTCGAATCCACGCCGAAATCCGCGTAACCGCGGTTCATGTAGTAGGACTGCAGCTTCTCCAGGTCGCCGGAAAGCTTCTCGCGCGAGTACTGGTCGTTCTTGGAGTACCACGACATCAGGTTCGGCGTGCCGGACTCGAAATCGTCGCGGATCTGCTTGTCGGTGTAGGCGTGGTTGCCGAGGATGTTGATCTCGCGGATCTTGGCTGCCTTGCCCTCACGGATCTCGATGTCGATGGCAACGCGGTTGCGGTCGAGCCGGGTCACGTGCGGCTCGACCGACACGTTGTACTTGCCGCGGTTGTAGTACTGCCGGATCAGCTCCTGCTGCACGCCGTCGATGGCCAGCCGGTCGAAGGTCTCGCCTTCGGAGATGCCGGTCTGCTTGAGGCCCTTCTTCAGGTCGTCGGTCTTGATGTCGTGGTTGCCGCGGATGTTGAGCTTGGCGATGGACGGCCGCTCGACCACCTTGATCACCAGGATGTTGCCGTCGCGGTCGAGCTCCACGTCGCTGAAGAACTTGGTCTGGTACAGCGCGCGGATGGCGCGCGCCGCCTCGGCGTTGGTGAGCCGGTCGCCCTTGTTCACCGGCAGGTAGTTGTACACCGTGCCGGCCGCGATGCGGCTGAGGCCGTCGATGCGGATGTCCGAGATCACGAAGGGCTCGAACGCGTACGCGTTCGCGGCAAGGGAGGCAAGCAGGATCAGCGCGGCGATACGCTTCATCGTCGGTTCCGTTGGGTTAGTTTGACGGGGCGGCCAGCGCGGCCGCTCCGTCAACGCATGCGGCGGGGGATGAGCCCGTCGCGAAAAGGGGCGCTGCATTCCAGCGGGATTTGTCGCGGACCGCGTCGGCCCGGGCAAGCAGGACCGGCGCAGTCTGGCGGATCGCCAGGTGGTCGAGGGCGATGGCAATGCGCATCACGACAGCAGGGTTCGCTGGATGTCGTTGAATAGCGTCCATCCGACCAGGCTGAACAGCAGGACCAGACCGATGTACTGGCCGATGATCATGGCCTGTTCGCTGACCGGGCTGCCCTTGACCAGTTCGATCAGATAATACAGCAGGTGCCCGCCATCGAGGACCGGGATCGGCAGCAGGTTCAGGATCGCCAGGCTCAGCGACACCATCGCCAGGAACTGCAGGAACCACGCCAGCCCCATCTGCGCCGACGCATTGGCGTACTGGGCGATGCCGATCACGCTGGAGATGTTCTTGGTCGAGGCGTGCCCGCTGAGCATCTCCCCGATCATGCCGAAGGTCTGCCGGGTGTTGCGCCAAGTGGTGGTGAACGCGGCGCCCAGTGCGCGCGCCGGCGAATACTGCACGGTGGCCGGCTCCGGCGGCGGCGGGGCGACGCCCAGCATCCACTTCGCCGGCTGGTCGCCGAGCGACTCCCATGTCGCGGTGACCGCGAGGGTCAGCGGCCGGCCGTCGCGCAGCACGCCGATCGACAGTCGCGGCGATGTGGCCGCCGCCGATTGCACCAGCTTGCCGAGGCTGTCGAAATCGCCCACCGGCTGGCCGTTGATGCTGACGATGCGATCGCCGCCCTGGATGCCGCCCAGGGCCGCCGGTTGCCCGGGCTTGACCGTGCCGGCGATCGCCGGCGGCGGTGCCAGGCGCAAGCCGAGCTTGCCGAAGTACTGGTCGATCGGCTGGCCGGCCGGCAGACGGTCCAGCGGCAGCACGAGTTCGCGGGTCTGGCCGTCGGCGTGGCGCACCGTCAGCGGCAGCGGGGTCAGCGCCAGCAGCGCGTTGCCCACCGCGTCCATCGAATCGCTCCAGGTGGAGACCTGGCGCCCGTTGACGCTGAGGATGCGGTCGCCCGGCTGGATGCCTGCCTCGGCGGCGATGCTGTCCGGCGTGGAGGTGACGATCGGCGCGTAGTCGCTCCGGCCGAGCATGAACATCAGCCACAGCGCGGCGATGGTGAAGATCACGTTGAAGCCCGGCCCGGCCGCCACGATGGCGATGCGTTTCCACACCGATTTGCCGGTGAACTCCTGGTCGCGCAGGGCCGGGTCGACCTCGCCCTCGCGCGCGTCCAGCATCTTCACGTAGCCGCCCAGCGGGATCGCCGCGATCCAGTATTCGGTGCCGTCGCGGCCGATGCGCTTCCAGATCGCCTTGCCGAAGCCGATCGAGAACCGCAGCACCTTGACCCCACAGCGCCGCGCGACCCAGTAGTGGCCGAACTCATGGAAGGTCACCAGCACGCCGAGCGTGACCAGCAACCAGAACACCGAGCCGAAAAAGGAAGTCATCAAGTACCGCAGCGGAAAGTCATCGGGACAAGAATATCAGCAAGCCCTGCGCAGTACGCGCCGGGCCGCCTCGCGGGCCGCCCGGTCGCGCTCGAGCAGGGTCGGGATATCGACCACCGGCTGCGCCGGCAGTTCCGCAAGCACCGCCTCGACCACGTCGGCGATCGACAGGAACGCCAGCGTGCCGGCGAGGAAGGCCTCCACCGCCACCTCGTTGGCCGCGCTCAGCACGGTCGGGGCGTCGCCACCGGCGCGCAGCGCCTGGAAGGCCAGCGCCAGGCAGCGGAAGGTGGCCAGATCCGGCGCCTCGAACTGCAGCGGCGCGCAGGCGGCGAGGTCGAGCGGGGTGACCCCGGACTCGACCCGCTCCGGCCAGGCCAGCGCGTGGGCGATCGCGGTGCGCATGTCCGGGTTGCCCAGTTGCGCCAGCACGGAGCCGTCGACGTAGTCGACCATCGAGTGGATCAGACTCTGCGGATGCACCACCACCTCGATGGCCTCGACCGGCGCGGCGAACAGGTGATGCGCCTCGATCACCTCCAGCCCCTTGTTCATCAGGGTGGCCGAGTCGACCGAGATCTTGCGGCCCATGACCCAATTGGGATGCTTGCAGGCCTGGTCGGGCGTGACATGCGCCAGCTCGGCGCGGCTGCGGCCGCGGAACGGGCCGCCGGACGCGGTCAGGATCAATCGGCGCACGCCACTGCGGGCCAGTGCGGGGCGACCGCCCGGCAGACACTGGAACAACGCGTTGTGCTCGGAGTCGACCGGCACCAGCACCCCGCCACCGCGCTCGACCGCCTGCAGCAGCAGCGGGCCGGCCATCACGATGGACTCCTTGTTGGCCAGCAGCAGCCGCTTGCCGGCCTGCGCGGCGGCCAGGGTCGACTCCAGCCCGGCGGCGCCGACAATGGCCGCCACCACGGTGTCGCACAGGTTGCTGGCCGCCGCGGCGACCAGCGCGTCCGGGCCGCTGGCGACATCGCAGCGCACCCCGGCGTCGGCCAGGCGCCGGGCCAGTTCGCCCTCGTGCGCGGGATCGGCGACGATGGCCAGGTCCGGCCGGTGTCGAACGCACAGTTCGACCAGCGCCTCGACGCGGTGGTTCGCGGTGAGCACGCTGGCGCGGAACCGCTCCGGATGGCGCGCGATCACGTCCAGCGTGCTGCCGCCGATCGAGCCGGTGGCACCAAGGACAGCGACCGTGCGCATCGTCACAACTGCAGCACCCACAAGCCGGCGGCGAAAATGGGCAGTGCCGCGAACACGCTGTCCAGTCGATCCATCAGGCCGCCATGGCCGGGAAAGATGCTGCCCGAATCCTTCACCTGGGCATGCCGCTTGAGCAGGCTCTCGAACAGGTCGCCGACGATAGAAATGGACACGGTGGCCGCCGCCAGCAGCGCCAGCGCCAGCAACCGCACATCACGCACGTCGAGCAGCCAGGCGCCGACCAGCGCCAGCAGCACGCCGGCGACCAGCGCGCCGTAGGCGCCGGCCCAGGTCTTGCCCGGGCTGATATGCGGCGCCAGCTTGCGCTTGCCGAAGGCGCGGCCGGCGGCGTAGGCGCCGATGTCCGAGGCCCACACGATCATCAGCGCCAGCAAGGTCCACCACGGGCCGTGCGGCGAGTGGCCATGGATGCGGACCAGGGCGACCCAGGCCGGAAAGATCACGAATGCGCCGGCCAGCAGTTTCAGCGCGGTGTTGTCGCGCGTGGGCGCGGCGGCGAACGCGAAGTGGCGCAGCCACAGGCAGGCCACCAGCCACCATGCCACGCCAGCGACCAGCAGCCAGTCGAGCCACGCGCTGTCGCGCGCCAGCCAGAGCAGCACGAACACGCCGGCGGCCACGATCAGCAAGGCCACCCGGGCACGGCCATGCAGGCCGCTCAGCTGGGCCCACTCCCCCCATGCCGCCAGGAAAGCCACGGCCACGATCGCGCCGAAGACGCCGGTCGGCGGCAGCAGGACGATCAGGATCGCCAGCGGCGCGAGCACCAGGGCGGTGAGAATGCGCTGAAGCAGCATGGAAATCCTCTAGGAGCGTGGGCGGTAGAAACCAAGGGAGCGAGCAAAGCGATTTTGAGTCAGGTTTTTCGATCGTTTGAGGAAGATAGCCGTAGCTATCTGACGAGAAGGAGCGGAAAAGCTGGCCAAAAGCGCGAAGCCATAGCCCCTTGGTTTCTATCGCCCACGCTCCTGGGGGGCAGGGGCCAGCTGCGCGCTGGTGCGGCCGTAGCGGCGCTCGCGCGAAGCGTAGTCGGCGATGGCCTCGCGCAGGCAAGCCTGGTCGAAATCGGGCCACAACGTATCGGTAAAGTACAGCTCGGCGTAGGCGACCTGCCACAACAGGAAGTTGCTGATGCGGCGTTCGCCGCCGGTGCGGATGAACAGGTCCAGCGGCGGCAGCTCGGCCAGGCTCATCCACTGGCCCAGCCGTGATTCGTCGATCTCGTCGGCGCGCAACTCGCCATGCGCGACTGCCGCGGCAGCGTGGCGACAGGCCTGCACGATGTCCCAGCGGCCGCCGTAACTCACCGCGATATTCAGTTGCAGCGCCGCGTTGCCGGCGGTGCGGTCCGTCGCCGCGCGCATGCGCTGGCGCAGCGGCTCGTCGAAGCTGTCCAGGTCGCCGATGAAGCGCAGGCGCACGCCGTGGCCGTGCAGTTCCTCCACTTCTTTGTCCAGCGCGCGCACGAACAGGTTCATCAGGGCGCTGACCTCGTCCTGCGGGCGCTGCCAGTTTTCGCTGGAGAAGGCGAACAGGGTCAGCACCGGCACGCCTTCGCGCAGGCAGGCTTCGATCACCTCGCGCACCGCGCGGCGCCCGGCGTTGTGGCCGAAGCTGCGCGGACGGTGCCGGGCACGGGCCCAGCGCCCGTTGCCGTCCATCACGATGGCGACATGGCGGGGAACCCGGGCAGCCGTGGCGGCCGGCATGCGGGGTGCGATGGCGCTCAGAGCGCCATCAGCTCCTCTTCCTTGGCCTTGACCACGGTATCGACGTCCTTGACCGCGCGATCGGTGAGCTTCTGGATCTCGTCGTCGAAACGGCGATCCTCGTCCTCCGTGATCTGCTTGTCCCTGAGCAGGTCCTTGACCTGCTGCAGGGCATCGCGGCGCACGTTGCGGATGGCGATCTTGGCGTTCTCGCCCTCATGGCCCACGTGCTTGGCCAGCTCCTTGCGACGCTCCTCGGTGAGCGCGGGCATGTTGAGCCGGATCACGGTGCCGGCGGTGGTCGGCGTGATGCCGATGTCCGATGCCATCAGGGCCTTCTCGATCGGCGCCACCATGTTTTTTTCCCACGGCGTGATGAGGATGGTGCGCGCATCGGCCAGCGTCACGGACGCGACCTGCGACAGCGGCGTTTCCGCGCCGTAGTAGCTGACCTTGATGTGGTCGACCAACGTGGTGCTGGCGCGGCCGGTGCGGATACGCGTGAGGTCGTGCTTGAGCGAATCGATGCTCTTGCCCATGCGGGCCTGGGCATCGTTCTTGATGTCGTTGAGCATGTGTCGTACCCCGGTGAATCTGGCAACGCGTGATTATAGCAGTGGCGGGCGTCGCCCCCGCGGGCCGACTCAGCCGACCAGCGTGCCGATCGACTCGCCGCCCATGATGCGCATCAGGCTGCCGGGCACGCTCATGTCGTAGATGCGCAGCGGCATGCCGTGGT
Organism: Rhodanobacter sp. UC4452_H20; assembly: GCF_052978205.1. The sequence goes on from NZ_CM129662.1 coordinate 254,500, forward strand.
CGCGGCACAGCGCGATCGCGGCGGTGTCCATCACTTGCAGGTTGCGCTGGATCACTTCCTCGTAGCTCAGCCGCTCGTAGCGGATGGCGTGCGCGTCACGGGCGGGGTCGGCGCTGTAGACGCCGTCGACCTTGGTGGCCTTGAGCAGCAGGTCGGCGCCGACTTCCACGGCGCGCAGCGCCGCGGCCGAGTCGGTGGTGAAGAACGGATTGCCGGTGCCGGCAGCGAACAGCACGATGCGGCCCTTCTCGATGTGGCGGATCGCGCGGCGGCGGATGTAGTCCTCGGCCACGTCGTGGATCTGGATCGCGCTCATCACCCGCGCATAGCCGCCACGCTTCTCGATCGCATCGGCCATCGCCAGCGCGTTCATCACGGTGGCGAGCATGCCCATGTGGTCGCCGGTGACGCGATCCATGCCGGCCGCGGCCAGGCCGGCGCCGCGGAAGATGTTGCCGCCGCCGATCACCACGCCCACTTCCACGCCGGCGCGGCGCACCTCGATGATCTCCTCGGCGAGCCGGCCGATCACGTTCGGATCAATGCCGTAGTCGGCCTCGCCCATCAGCGCTTCACCGGAGAGCTTGAGCAGGATGCGGTGGTACTTGGGCTGGGTGCTCATGGGTTCTCCGGATTGTGGGGGCAAACCGCCACATTGTAGCGGCAGAGCCGCTCTCGGGTAAGCTTGCCTCGGTCGATTGAAGTCGCCGCGACGGATTCGGTTCAAGGAGCGAACGGGTGGGGTGGAACACGCTTTATTACGGGGTCCCGGCGCCGTCGCGCGGGCGACGCATCGCCATCCACGGCACGCTGATCGTGATGGCCCTGGCGTTCTACGGTGGCTGGATCGACTTCCTGCCCGAGCCGTGGGTGGAACGATCCAGCTTCTACGTGGCGCTGGTGCTTGGCGTGGCGGTCACGGTGTGGCTCGCGTGGGTCAATCTCACCGGACGCAACGAAGCCTATCAGGGCGGTACCGCCAAAATGCTCCTGGCGGCACCGTTCTGCGCTGCCTTGGCTGCAGGCTTCATCTGGTGCGCGCTGGCGCATGGGGTGGCGGGCGGGGTCACGCGAATGCTGGGCGATGCCGCATTCCTGCCGCCGGTGCAGATGCACACCGTTCACCGCCGGCGGCGCCGGGAATGCGACTACCAGTTGAGGGGCGGCCCCATGACCGGCTTCCTGTTCGACCACCTTTGCACCAGTTCGGCCTATTACGAGGCCCATCCGCGCCATCGCGTGGAGGTGGCGCTGGGAGGCTTTCGCGGGCGGCTGGGGTTCTACGTCACGCAGTTCGGCCATCGTCGCGACCTGGGCGCCTACCGGGATTGACCGCGACAACGAAAAGGGCCGCGGTTTCCCGCGGCCCCTGGTTCGAAGCACCCGCTCTTTCTGAAAGTCCGGCCATGGCGAGGGCATGGATGCCCGAGGTGAGGCAACGCAGGAGCGGTTGCCCGATGGCCGGTCTTTGCCGTCAGGGATGACGGGTACTTCGGATTACCTCAAGCCTGCCTGCTTCATGACTTCGGCGGCGAAATCCTCTTCCACCTTCTCGATGCCTTCGCCGACGGCCAGGCGGACGACCGAGATGACGTCGGCGCCTTCCTTCTTCAGCGCCTCGGCGACCGTGACGTTGGTGTCCAGCACGTAGGGCTGGCCCAGCAGGGTGACTTCGGAAACGATCTTGTGGATCTTGCCGCTGATGATCTTCTCCAGGATCTCGGCCGGCTTGGCCTTGTCCTTCTCGGACATCAGGCTCAGCGCGATTTCCTTCTCCTTGGCGACGAACTCGGCCGGCACGTCCTCGGCGCGGACGTGCGCCGGGTTCATCGCCGCCACGTGCATGGCGATGCCTTTGGCCAGCTCCTCGGAGCCGCCCTTGAGCGACACCAGCACGCCGATGCGACCGCCATGGATGTAGTTGCCGATCACGCCGTCGTTCTCGATGCGGGCCATGCGGCGCACGTCGATCTTCTCGCCGATGGTGGCGATCAGCGCCTTGGCCGCGTCCTCGACGGTGCCGCCGCCGGGATAGGCGGCTGCCTTGAGCGCGTCGATATCGGCGGCGCCGGACTTCAGCGCGACTTCGGCGACGGTGTCGCTGAACTTCAGGAAGCTCGCGTCCTTGCCCACGAAGTCGGTTTCGCAGTTGATCTCGACCAGTACGGCCTTGCCGCTGGCCTGGTCGGTGACGATGCGGCCTTCGGCGGCGATGCGGCTGGCTTTCTTGTCGGCCTTGGCGAGGCCGGACTTGCGCAGCCACTCCATGGCGGCGTCGAGGTCGCCGTTGTTCTCCACCAGCGCCTTCTTGCATTCCATCATGCCGGCGCCGGACCGCTCGCGCAGCTCCTTCACCATCTGGGCGGAAATATTGCTCATCGGTAGTTCTCCAATGCTTGGATGGCGCGACGGCAAGCAAACGCCGTCACGCGTTGATCTCGGCAGCCTGGCGGCGGTCGGCGACCGCCGCCTCGGCGCTTACTTGGCGGGCGCGCCTTCGTTGCGCGGGCCACGGCCGCCGTCGCGACCGCCGTCGCGGCGCGGCGCGGACTTGCGCGGGGCAGCCTCGCGGCGCGGGCGATCGACCTTGGCCACCGGGTTGCCTTCCTCGTCCAGCTCGACGAAGTCGTTGCCGTCGCCCTGGGCGGCGGCCGGCGCGGCGGCCTTGCCTTCGAGGATCGAGTCGGCGGCGGCGCGGGCATACAGCTGGATCGCGCGGATCGCGTCGTCGTTGCCCGGGATGGCGTAGTCGACCAGCTCCGGGTTGTAGTTGGTGTCGACCACGGCAATTACCGGGATGCCCAGCTTCTTGGCTTCCTGCACGGCGATGTCTTCGTGGCCGATGTCGATCACGAACAGCGCGTCGGGCAGACGGTTCATGTCCTTGATGCCGCCCAGCGAGGCCTGCAGCTTGTCGCGCTCGCGGCGACGGGCCAGCACTTCGTGCTTGACCAGCTTGTCGAAGCTGCCATCGGTCTCGGCCGCTTCCAGTTCCTTCAGGCGCGAAACGGACTGCTTCACGGTGCGGAAGTTGGTCAGCATGCCGCCGAGCCAGCGCGAGGTGACGAACGGCATGCCGGCGCGTGCGGCCTCTTCGGCCAACGGCTCGCGGGCCGAACGCTTGGTGCCGACGAACAGGATGGTGCCGCGCTTCTGCGCCAGGCCCGACAGGAAATTCATCGCGTCGGTGAACAGCGGCAGGGTCTTTTCGAGATTGATGATGTGGATCTTGCCGCGGGCGCCGAAGATGTACGGGGCCATCTTGGGATTCCAGTAACGGGTCTGATGACCGAAATGGACGCCGGCTTCCAGCATCTGACGCATGGTGACTTGTGCCATGGGTGTCGCTCCGATTGTCGGTTCCCTCGAGAAGGAACCTGGGGGTTGGGACCTCCACGCATCCCCGGCTTCGACCGCGACTGGCCCGATTTTGACGGTGGGCGAGGCGCGGCACCCCGAAGGCGGTGCCGATGCGTGTGTGGCGTTGGTTTGGGTGTTGTACCGCTGGGCGTTACAATCCCGGCTCGCTTTGCGTGGATCGACTCCCGCTCGGGAGGCATCAGCCCTGCAAAACTCCGAAATTGTAGCCGGTACGCCGGCGGTGCGGCAAGTCTCTGGATTTCAAGGAGTTCTGTCGCCACATGAGTGGAATCCATGGCCATTACCCTGAAATCTCCCGAAGACCTTGAAGGCATGCGCGTCGCCGGCAAGCTGGCTGCCGAAGTGCTGGCCATGCTCAAGGAGTACGTCAAGCCCGGCGTCACCACCGAGGAGTTGGACCGCCGCGCCTACGAGCACATCGTCAACGTGCAGAAGGCGATTCCCGCCAACGTCGGCTATCACGGCTTCCCCAAGACCCTGTGCACCTCGGTCAACCACGTGATCTGCCACGGCATCCCGAGCGAGGGCAAGGTGCTCAAGGACGGCGACATCGTCAACCTCGACGTCACCGTGATCAAGGACGGCTGGCACGGCGACACCAGTCGCATGTACGTCGCCGGCACCCCGTCGGTGCTGGCCAAACGGCTGGTGGATACGACTTTCGAGGCGATGATGCGCGGCATCGAGGCGGTGCGTCCCGGCGCCACGCTTGGGGATATCGGCCACGCCATCCAGCAGCATGCCGAGGCGGCCGGTTTCAGCGTGGTCAAGGAGTACTGCGGCCACGGCATCGGCAAGGTCTATCACGACGAGCCGCAGGTGCTGCATTACGGCAAGCCCGGCACCGGCGTCGAGTTGAAGAAGGGCATGACCTTCACCATCGAGCCGATGATCAACGCCGGCAAGCCGCAGACGCGCCAGATGCCCGACGGCTGGACCGTGGTGACCAAGGACCATTCGCTGTCCGCCCAGTGGGAACACACCCTGGCGGTGACCGACGACGGCTTCGAGATCCTCACGCCCTGGCCGGATGCGTGAAGCAGGAGTGAGTGGGGAGGATTGAGAAAAGAGAGCTGGGCGCGCGGCGCCGGCGCCGGATGCCATGCAGACATGGCAGACTGCCTTCTCTCATTCCGCACTCCTCTCCACTCACTTCTCGCTCCAATGAATTCAGCGCTCCCTCCCTTGCCGCGCCTGCCCGTGGCAGTGCCGCGCTCCGGCGTTTCGGCCGAGGCGCGGCGGGCGTTGCGGCAGTTGCTGGAGGATGTGGATCGCGGGTTGGCTACGGCGTTTCGCGACGGCATGGATGCCAGTGCGTTGGCGCGGCGGCGCGGCGAGTCGGTGGCGCGGGTGGTTGCGCATGTGTGGGCAGCCTGCCTCGGTGAGGTAGCCGGCGCGGCGCTGTTCGCGATTGGCGGCTTTGGCCGCGGCCTGCTGTTTCCGTACTCGGATGTGGACCTGCTGGCGCTGGCGGCGGCACCCGAGCCTGCGCGCCTGCGGGCACTGGAGCAGTTCTTCGCTACCTTGTGGGACATCGGCCTGAAAGTGGGCCACGCCGTGCGCGAACCAGCGCAATGCCGGGCGCTGGCCGCGCAGGACGCCAGCGTATTCACCAGCCTGCTCGACGCGCGACGGCTGGCCGGCGATCCGGCCTTCGATGCGCAACTGCGGGGCATCGTTGACGACCCGGCGTTGTGGCCGCCGCGCGAATACCTCGCCGCCCGGCTGGCCGAGCGCAACGCGCGGCACGCCCGTTACGACGACACTGCCTACAACCTCGAACCGAACCTCAAGGACGGGCCCGGCGGCCTGCGTACGCTCGACTCGCTGCGCTGGATGGGGCGACGCCTGGCGCACGCGGACGGGTTGTCGGGGATGGTCGCCGAGGGGCTGCTCGATCCGGCCGAGCAAGCCCAGCTGGAACAAGCCGAATCGACGCTGCGCCGTTACCGCTATGCCCTGCATCTGGAAGCGGGACGGGCCGAGGAGCGGCTGCTGTTCGATTATCAGCAGGCGCTGGCCGCACGCCTGGGATTCCAGGACGAGCACGAGAAGAACCTCGGCGTCGAACAGTTCATGCAGGGCTACTACCGCGCAGCCAGCCAGGTCGAGCGGCTCGGCGTGCAGGTGGCCGAGCGCTTCGAGGAGATGCTGGAGCCTCCCGCGGCGGAGCAGCCGGTGGGCGACGATTTCGTGCGCTACGGCGCGCGCCTGGCCGCGCGCGATCCGGAATTGTTCATGCGCCGGCCCGCGGCGCTGGTGGAGATTTTCATCGCCCGGCTGGAGCAGTCCGGCGTGCTGGGCTTCAGTGCCGACACCATGCGCCGCATCCATCAGGCGACCGACGCCCATGGCGCGGCGCTGGCCCGGGACGAGGAGGTGCTGGCCGCGTTCCTGCGCCTGTTGCGGCGCGGTGCGCCGGCGGTGGAGGCGTTGTGGCGGATGAACCGGCACGGCCTGCTGGCGGCGATCCTGCCGGCGTTCGGCAAGGTGTTCGGGCGCATGCAGTACGACCTGTTCCATGTCTACACGGTCGACGAACACACCTTGCGCGTGTTGCGCAACATGGCGCGCTTCGCCGAGCCGGCGGCACGGGGCGAGTTCCCGCTTGGCTGCGAGATCTGGGCCATGCTGCCCAAGCCCGAGGTGCTGCTGCTGGCGGCGTTGTTCCACGACATCGCCAAGGGTCGCGGCGGCGACCATTCGGTGCTGGGCGAACAGGATGCGCGGGATTTCTGCACGCGGCTGGGCCTCCCCTCCGGCGACGTCGAACGGGTCGCCTGGCTGGTGCGCCATCACCTGCTGATGAGCACCACGGCGCAACGCCAGGACATCACCGATCCCGAGGTGGTGCACCGTTTCGCCGAGACGGTGGGCGAGCGGGAGCAGCTCGGCCAGCTCTACTTGCTGACCATTGCCGACATCATCGGCACCAGCCCGCGCCTGTGGAACAGCTGGAAGGATCGCCTGCTGGCCGATCTCTGCACCAGCACCCGCCATGCCCTGCGCAGCGACGTCGAGTTGCCGCGCGACGCCAGCGTGCGCGTGCGCGAATGCAGCGCGCAGGCGCTGGCGCGGCTGCAGGAGGATGGCTTCGACGAAGCCCGGGTGCGGCAGGTCTGGGGGGATTTTCCGCAACTCAGCTTCCTGCGCCATCGGCCCGAGCAGATCGCGTGGCAGACCGCGGCGATCCTGCGCGCGCAGGGTGCGGTGCCGCTGGTCGCGGTGGAACCGTTGTCGGTACGCGGCAGCACCGAGCTGTTCGTCTACACGCCCGATCGGGACGGCCTGTTCGCCACCGTGACGGCGATGCTGGATCGGCTGCGCTTTTCGGTGATGGAGTCGCGCATCCTCAGCTCGCCCACCGGCATGGCGCTGGATACCTTCCTGTTGCTCGAAGCCGACAGCCAGCAACCGGCCAGTCCCGCGCGTGCCGAAGAGTTGCAGCAGCGCCTGCAGCGCGCACTCGCGCAAGCGGTGGGCGTGCAGCCGAGCAAGCGCAGCATGTCGCGCCATCAGAAGCATTTCCAGGTGACGCCGAAGATCAGCTTCCATGCCGCCGGCGGCCGCACCCAGTTGGCGTTGGCGGGGACCGACCGGCCCGGTCTGCTGGCGGCGGTGGCGCAGGTGATGCTGAGCGAGGACGTACGCGTGCACGACGCACGCATCGCCACCTTCGGCGAGCGGGTGGAGGACTTCTTCCTGCTGACCGATCGCGCCAACGCGCCGCTCGATGCGCAGCACCAGCAGCGCCTGCTGCAGGCGTTGCTGGCGCGGATCGGTCCCGCGCGCGAGTGAAGCCGGCGGCTCGCGCTATCATGCCCGCCGCTGCGCGAGGCAGCGGCCACGCCCATTCGTCATGACCTATCTGTTGATCAAATCGTTACACCTGCTGTTCGTGATCGCCTGGATGGCCACGGTGTTCTACCTGCCGCGCATCCTGGTGAACATGGCCGAAGCGGCGAACGAGCCGGCGGTGCAGGCGCGGCTGCAGCTGATGGGGCGTCGACTGTACAAGTTCGGCCACAACATGTTCGGCATCGCGTTCCTGTTCGGCCTGGTGCTGTGGCAGGGTTGGCGGGTATTCCCGCAGAGCCTGCCGAACGTGGCCTCCGGCACGCACTGGATCGACGCCAAACTGACCCTCGTCGCGTTGTTGCTGGTCTACTTCACCTGGGCCGGGCGATTGCTCAAGCGCAGCGCAAAGGGCCTTGCGTTGCCCTCGGCGCGCACGTTGCGCTGGCTCAACGAGCTGCCGGTGCTGTTGCTGCTGGGCGTGATCTGGCTGGTGCTGGCCAAGCCGTTCTGAGGCTCTCCGCGACGCGCACGATCTGGGCTAGACTAGGATTTCGGCACCATCCACGAGACCAAGGTGGCCCGCGCTTGCGCCGGCCGAGTGTGCGACATGACGACTACGTGCTGCCACGACTGACCGCCACCACGCCTTCGTTTGTCAAAGAAAGGGCGTCAAGCCCTTTTTTGCTTTTCAAGAGAAGCTTTCGCGATGATCGAGATTACGCTCCCCGACGGCAGCAAGAAGCCGTTCGAACACCCCGTCACCGTGCAGGACGTGGCCGCTTCGATCGGCGCCGGCCTGGCCAAGGCCACGCTGGCCGGCAAGGTCGACGGCAAGCTGGTCGACGCCAGCTTCCCGATCGAACACGATGCCAGCCTGCAGATCGTCACCGAGAAGAGCCCGGAGGCGCTGGAGATCCTGCGCCACTCCACCGCGCACCTGATGGGCCAGGCCGTGCAGCGGCTGTTTCCCGGCGCGCAGGTCACCATCGGCCCGGTGATCGACAACGGCTTCTACTACGACTTCGCCTACGAACGCCCGTTCACGCCCGAGGATCTGCCGAAGATCGAGGCGGAGATGCACAAGATCGTGGCCGAGCAATTGCCGGTCACGCGCAGCGTGAAATCACGCGACGAGGCGGTGGCGTTCTTCCGCGGCCTGGGCGAGAACTACAAGGCCGAGATCATCGAGGGCATCCCGGCCGACCAGGATCTGTCGCTGTATTCGCAGGGCGAATTCACCGACCTGTGCCGGGGGCCGCACGTGCCGAACACCGGCAAGCTGCATTCGTTCAAGCTGATGAAGGTGGCTGGCGCTTACTGGCGCGGCGACTCGAACAACGCGATGCTCAGCCGCATCTACGGTACCGCCTGGCTCAACGACAAGGACCTGAAGGCCTACCTGTTCCAGCTGGAAGAGGCCGAGAAGCGCGACCATCGCAAGATCGGCAAGCAGCTGGACCTGTTCCACCAGCAGGAAGAGAGCCCCGGCATGGTGTTCTGGCACCCGAACGGCTGGGCGATCTGGCAGCAGGTCGAGCAGTACATGCGCGGCGTGTACCGCAGCAGCGGTTACCAGGAGGTGCGTTGCCCGATGGTGCTGGACGTGTCGTTGTGGAAAAAGTCGGGGCACTGGGACAATTACAAGGAGAACATGTTCTTCACCGAGTCGGAGAAGCACACCTTCGCGCTGCGCCCGATGAACTGCCCTGGCCACGTGCAGATCTTCAATGAGGGCCTGCGCAGCTACCGCGACCTGCCGCTGCGCTATGGCGAGTTCGGCGGCTGCCATCGCAACGAGCCGTCCGGCGCGCTGCACGGCATCATGCGCGTGCGCGCGTTCACCCAGGACGACGGCCACATCTTCTGCACGCCCGGGCAGGTCGAGCCGGAGGTCACCGCCTTCCACCGGCAGGCGATGCAGGTCTACGCCGATTTCGGTTTCGACAAGATCGAGGTGGCTCTGGCGCTGCGTCCGGACCAGCGCATCGGCGACGACGAGGTATGGGATCGGGCCGAGGCCGCGCTGCGGGGTGCCTTGGCGGCTGCCGGGGTAACCTGGACCGAGCTGCCGGGCGAGGGCGCCTTCTACGGCCCCAAGATCGAGTACCACATGCGCGATTCGATCGGCCGCGACTGGCAGGTCGGCACCATGCAGGTGGATTTCATGATGCCCGAGCGGCTGGGCGCCGAATACGTGGACGAGCACTCCCAGAAGCAGCATCCGGTGATGCTGCACCGGGCCATCGTGGGGTCCATGGAGCGTTTCATCGGCATCCTGATCGAGCACCATGCCGGCCTGCTGCCGACTTGGCTGGCGCCGGTCCAGGCGATGGTGTTCAGCATCACCGATGCGCAGGCCGGTTACGTTCGCGAGGTCACGCAAGCCCTTGTCGACAAAGGTTTCCGGGTACAATCGGATTTGCGCAACGAGAAAGTCGGCTATAAAATCCGCGAACATACGATGCAGAAAGTGCCTTATCTGCTCGTGGTCGGCGACCGCGAGAAAGAGACGGGGGCGGTTTCTGTCCGTACCCGTTCCGGCGAGGATCTGGGCAGCATGCCGCTGGCCGATTTCATCGGGCGACTGGAGACCGAAACCCGGCGTTGAACGCCGAACGGTCTGTTTCATTACTTCTTCTGGAGGATCGTGGTATCGCAACCACCGACAACAAGGGCAATCGTCGCAACCTGGAAATCCGCGTGCCGCGGGTGCGTGTCATTGGCGCAGATTCCGAGCAACTCGGCATCCTGACCCGTGACGAAGCGCTGGCGCTGGCGCAGGAAGCCGGCATGGATCTGGTCGAGATCCAGCCCAATGGCGATCCGCCCGTATGCCGCATCATGGATTACGGCAAGTTCAAGTTCGAAGCCCAGAAGAAAGCCCAGGCCGCCAAGAAGAAGCAGAAGCAGGTCGAGATCAAGGAAGTGAAGTTCCGTCCGGTCACGGACGTGGGCGACTACCAGATCAAGCTGCGCAACATGCTTCGCTTCCTGGAAGAGGGCGACAAGGTCAAGGTCACCATCCGCTTCCGCGGCCGCGAGATGTCGCACCAGGATCTCGGCCAGAACCTGGCCCGCAAGATCCAGGAAGACGTCGGCGACAACGGCCAGGTCGAGTCGTACCCCCGGCTCGAAGGGCGCCAGATGGTCATGATGATCGGGCCCAAGAAGAAATAGGCTGTTCGCGTTTGCGGGAGTTCGCTCGCGGGCAATGCTCCTTTTGCCGTGTCTCCCGGAGCGGCCGCCCTCAATTGGGTAGCGGGCAAGCCCCGTACCCTCTCCCCAATCCTCTCCGGAGGGGAGAGGACGCACGCGTCGGCACTTCGTGCTGGCGTTTGACCTTTTGAACCCGTATGATTACGGGTTCGACCCGCCGGAAGGGTCGTGCACCGGTCATGGCAGGACGGAAAGAGCAGCCCGCGGTTGCCGCCAGATCAGTCAGAAACGGGATCATTCCCACTCAAGGAGCATTCCATGCCCAAGATCAAGACCAACCGGGCGGCTGCGAAGCGTTTTCGCAAGACCGCATCCGGCAAGATCAAGTGCGGCCACGCATACAAGTCGCACATCCTGACCAAGAAGTCGACCAAGCTGAAGCGTGGTCTCCGTGCCCCGAACCACCTCAAGGCGTGCGACGCGCCGGGCGTGGCTCGCATGCTGCCGTACTTGTGAGGAGATAGACCATGGCTCGTGTAAAGCGTGGCGTCACCGCTCGTCGTCGTCACAAGACCATCATCGGCCGCGCCAAGGGCTACTACAACGCCCGCCGCAAGGTCTTCCGCGTCGCCAACCAGGCCGTCATCAAGGCTGGTCAGTACGCCTATATCGGCCGCAAGCAGCGCAAGCGCCAGTTCCGTGCACTGTGGATCGTGCGCATCAACGCTGCCGCGCGCATGTTCGGGCTGTCCTACAGCCGTCTGATCAATGGGCTGAGCAAGGCCGGCATCACCGTCGACCGCAAGGTCCTGGCTGATATCGCCGTGCATGACATCAAGGCGTTTGGGGCCATCGCTGACAAGGCGAAGGCCGCCCTGGCTGCTTGATCGTCGCTTGCGACGATAGAATGTGAATCAAGCGGGGAGGAGGCCACACGCCTCCTCCCCGTTTTCGTTTTTGCACGTCCGAACCGGGACCGCACCGATGGATGATCTGGAACGCCAGGCCGCGCAGGCGCTGGCTGGCATCGAACAGGCCGAGACGCTGGATACGCTGGAGTCCCTGCGCGTGGGCCTGCTGGGCAAGAGCGGCATCGTGACCGCCGCGCTGAAGACCCTGGGCACCCTGGCGCCCGAGCAGCGCAAGGCGCGCGGTGCCGAAGTGAACCGTGTCAAGGAGTGCCTCGTCGACGCACTGGCGACACGCAAGGCCGTGCTGGAACAGGCCGAGCTCGACCATCGGCTTGCCTCCGAGGCGATCGACATTTCGCTGCCCGGCCGCGATGGCGAGCGCGGCGGCATTCACCCGATCACCCGCGCGCTGGAACGCATCGCGTCGATTTTCGCGCGGCTCGGCTATCAGCGCGCCGACGGCCCCGAGATCGAGGACGACTGGCACAACTTCGAGGCGTTGAACTTCCCGCCGCACCATCCGGCGCGCGCGATGCACGACACCTTCTACTTCGGCGACGGCCGTCTGCTGCGCACGCATACCTCGCCGGTGCAGATCCGCACGATGGCCGGTCGCCAGCCGCCGATCCGCATCATCGCGCCGGGCAAGGTCTACCGCAGCGATTCGGACCAGACTCACTCGCCGATGTTCCATCAGATCGAAGGCCTGCTGGTTGACGAGACTTCCAGTTTCGCCGACCTCAAGGGCACCCTGGCCGAGTTCATCCGCGCGTTCTTCGAACGCGATTTCGAGATGCGTTTCCGCCCCAGCTATTTCCCCTTTACCGAGCCTTCGGCCGAGGTCGACATCCGCTGGGAGACCGAGGATGGCCAGAGCCGCTGGCTGGAGGTGCTCGGCTGCGGCATGGTGCATCCGAACGTGCTGAAGAACTGCGGCATCGATCCGGAGCGCTACACCGGCTTCGCCTTCGGCCTCGGTGTGGAGCGCTTCGCCATGCTGCGCTACGGCGTCTCCGACCTGCGTGCGTTCTTCGAGAACGATCTGCGGTTTCTCAGGCAGTTTGCCTGAGAGTGAATCGGGAATAGGGAATGGGGAATAGTTGGAGCCGCGTGCTCGTGCTTTTCCCATTCTCTATTCCCTATTCCCTACTCCCTATTCCCGGACTTCAATCCATGAAATTCTCCGAAAACTGGTTGCGTGAACTGGTCGAGGTCAAGGCTGACCGTGCGGCATTGGCGCATGCGCTGACCATGGCCGGGCTGGAGGTGGAAGAGCTCACGCCACTGGGCGAGGGCCTGGCCGGCGTGGTGGTGGCCGAAATCGTCGCAGCCGAAAAGCATCCGCAGGCCGACCGGCTGCAGGTGTGCAAGGTCGATGCAGGGCAGGGCGAGCCGCTGCAGATCGTCTGCGGTGCGCCGAACGCGCGGGTGGGCATCAAGGTGCCGCTGGCCAGCGTTGGTGCGCAGTTGCCCGGCGATGTTTCGATCAAGGCGGCCAAGCTGCGCGGCGTCGAGTCGTTCGGCATGCTTTGCTCGGCGAAGGAATTGGGCATCGATGCCGATGCCTCCGGCCTGCTGGAACTGCCGCTGGATGCGCCGGTGGGCCAGCCGCTGGCTGCCTACCTCGGCCTGCCCGATGCCAGCTTCGAACTGAAGCTCACCCCGAATCGCCCCGATTGCCTCGGCCTGGTCGGCCTGGCGCATGACGTGGCTGCGCTGTTCGGCAGTCACGTGAAGACCGTCGCGCAGGCAGAGGTGCCCGTGAGCAGCGAAGCGCGCCGCGGCATCCGCCTGGAGGCGGGCAAGGATGCGCCGCGCTATCTCGGGCGCATCATCGAAGGCATCGACCTGGCGGCAAAAACGCCGTTGTGGCTGGCCGAGCGCCTGCGCCGAGCCGGCCTGCGCCCGATCAACGCGGTGGTCGACGTCACCAATTACGTGATGCTGGAACTGGGCCAGCCGCTGCACGCGTTCGACAACGACACGCTGGACGGCGACATCGTGGTGCGCCATGCGCGCGCCGGCGAGACACTGAAGCTGCTCGATGGCAGCGAAGCAAAGCTGGATGACGGCTTCGTGCTGATCGCCGATGAGAAGAAAGCGCTGGCGGTGGCCGGCGTGATGGGCGGTCACGACTCGCGCGTCACCGACGCCACGCGCAACGTGTTCCTGGAGTCCGCGCACTTCGCCCCGGCCGCGATCATGGGCCGCGCGCGCAAGCTGGGCTTGCACACCGACGCCTCGCACCGCTTCGAACGCGGCGTCGATCCGGGCTTGCCGCGTCGCGCGCTGGAGCGCGCCAGCGAACTGCTGCTGGCGATCGCCGGCGGGCAGGCCGGCCCGGTGCTGGTGGCCGAGAACGCCGCCGACCTGCCGCAGCCGGTGCCGGTGACCTTGCGCCGAGCACGCCTGAAACGCGTGCTCGGGGTGGACGTGGCCGACGCCGAGGTGGCACGCATCTTCACCGCGCTGGGCATGCGGGTGGAAACGATCGGCGATGGCTGGCGGGTCACCGCGCCGAGCAGCCGCTTCGACATCGAGCGCGAAGAAGACCTGATCGAGGAAGTCGCGCGCATCTTCGGCTACGACAAGATTCCCACCCATTCGCCGTCCGGCGCGCTGGTGCTGGCGATCGAGCCCGAAGCGCGCATCAACGAGCTGGCGCTGCGCGAGCAATTGGCGGCACGGGGTTACCACGAAGCCGTCAACCTGTCGTTCGTGGCGGCCGAGTTGCTCTCCCGCTGGGGCTTCAACGAACAACTGGTGCCGCTGGCCAATCCGCTGTCGGCCGACCTGGCGGTGATGCGCCCCTCGCTGCTGCCGGGCCTGGTCGAGGCGTTGCGGCACAACCGCGCACGCCAGCAGGGTCGCGTGCGCCTGTTCGAAGTGGCGCGGGTGTTCCGGCAAGGCGCGGCCGGGTGCGAGGAGCCGGGCATCCACGGCCTGACGCATCCGCAGGCCGGCGAACCACCGGTGGAAACCCCCAGCCTGGCCGTCGTGGCCAGCGGCAACGCGCGCGCCGAGCAATGGGGCGAGCCGTCGCGCCTGCTCGATTTCCACGATCTCAGGGGCGACCTGGATACGCTGATCGCCTGGGGCGGCGAGCCGGAGCGCTGGTCGATCCATGCCGATGAGCTGCCGTCCTGGCTGCATCCGGGCCGCGGCGCCCGGGTCGCGCGCGACGGCGAGACGGTCGGCTATCTCGGCGCCCTGCACCCCCGGCTGGCGCGGGAGCTCGATCTTGGCCCCGACGTGCATGTGCTGGAGGTGGCGCTGGAGCCGCTGCTGGCCCGCCGCCTGCCCCGGGCGACCGCGATCCCGCGATTTCCTGCGGTGCGCCGCGATATCGCGATGGATTTGCCGGAAAGCGTCAGCTGGTCACGGATCGAGCACACCGTTCGCGGCACGCTGGGCGCGCGGTTGCGGGAGCTGCGGCTGTTCGACCGCTACAGCGGCAAAGGCGTCGAAGCAGGCCGAAAGAGTCTCGCTATGGGCTTGATTTTGCAGGACGCTTCACGCACCCTTACAGACGACGACGCGGATCACTGGGTACGCGAAGCGGTGAACGCGTTGGAGCAGACATGCCAGGGGAAACTGCGAGGATGAGATGGCGCTGACCAAGGCGGAAATGGCCGAGCGGCTTTTCCTCGACGTGGGCCTCAACAAGCGTGAGGCCAAGGAATTCGTGGATGCCTACTTCGAGGTGGTGCGTGGTGCGCTGGAGAACGGCGAGCAGGTGAAGCTGTCCGGGTTCGGCAATTTCGACCTGCGCATGAAAAACCAGCGGCCGGGGCGCAACCCCAAGACCGGCGAGGAGATCCCGATCTCCGCGCGGCGGGTGGTGACCTTCCGACCGGGGCAGAAACTCAAGGTGAGAGTCGAAAGCTATGCTGGATCAAGGGAATAACACCGAACTGCCGGCCATCCCGGCCAAGCGCTACTTCACCATCGGTGAAGTGGGCGAGCTGTGCGGTGTGAAGCCCCACGTGCTGCGTTACTGGGAGCAGGAGTTTCCGGCCCTCAACCCGGTCAAGCGCCGCGGCAACCGCCGCTACTACCAGCGCCACGACGTGCTGATGATCCGTCAGATCCGTTCGCTGCTGTACGACGAGGGTTTCACCATCACCGGTGCGCGCGCGCGCCTTGAAGGCCCGCAGGCACGGCTGGAATCGAGCATGTCGCACCAGATCGTGCGCCAGGTGCGGATGGAGCTGGAGGAAGTGCTGACGTTGCTGCGCCGCTGAGCGACATCACGCTTCCGGCAGCGCACCACAAGCTGCTAGAATCGCCGTTTCGTCGGGGCGTAGCGCAGCCTGGTAGCGCATCTGCCTGGGGGGCAGAGGGTCGTCGGTTCGAATCCGGCCGCCCCGACCAATGGTTTGACATGAAAAAGGCGCCCACTGGGCGCCTTTTTCATGTCGGGAATAGGGAATGGGGAATAGGGAATGGAGGAGCCAGAGCCGCGGTCCGGCAACTGCTTTTCCGATTCCCTATTCCCCATTCCCTATTCCCAGCCTCAATACAACACCCGGGCGCGCAACGTCCCCGGAATCGTCGCCATCTGCGCCTTCAACGCATTCGCCTGGGCCTCGTCGGCGCTGACGTCGATCACCACGTAGCCGACTTCGCTGTCGGTCTGCAGGAACTGCGCGTCGATGTTGAGGTTGCCGGCGGAGAACAGTTCGTTGATGCGCGACAGCGTGCCGGGCACGTTGCGGTGGATGTGCAGCAGGCGGCGGCTGTGCGGGTGTTCGGGCAGGGTGACCTCGGGGAAGTTCACCGCCGACAGGGTGGAGCCGTTGTCGCTGTAGCGCACCAGCTTGCTGGCCACCTCGATGCCGATGTTGTCCTGCGCTTCCAGCGTGCTGCCGCCGATGTGCGGAGTCAGGATCACGTTGTCCATGCCCGCCAGCGGCGAGACGAAGGCGTCGTCGTTGCCTTTGGGTTCGAGCGGGAACACGTCGATCGCCGCGCCGGCCAGCCGCTTCTCGCGCAGTGCCACGGCCAGCGCATCGATGTCGACCACGCTGCCGCGCGAGGCGTTGATCAGCATGGCGCCGGCGTGCATCTTCGCCAGCTGTTCGGCGCGGATCATCAGCTGCGTGGCCGGGGTCTCGGGCACGTGCAGGGTGACCACGTCGGCGCGTTCCAGCAGTTCGTCCAGACTGGACACCGCGCGGGCGTTGCCGAGCGCCAGCTTGGTTTCGATGTCGTGGAAGATCACCCGCATGCCCAGGCTCTCGGCCAGCACGCCGACCTGGGTGCCGATGTGGCCGTAACCGACGATGCCCAGCACCTTGTCGCGGGTCTCGTAACTGCCGCTGGCGGATTTGGCCCAGCCGCCGCGGTGGCATTGCGCATTCTTCTGCGGAATGCCGCGCAGCAGCATGATCGCCTCGGCGATCACCAGCTCGGCCACACTGCGGGTGTTGGAGTAGGGCGCGTTGAACACCGGTATGCCCGCCAGGCGGGCGGCGCCCAGGTTCACCTGGTTGGTGCCGATGCAGAAGCAGCCCACGGCAATCAGCCGCTTGGCCTGCGCCAGCACTTCGGCGGTGAGCTGCGTGCGCGAACGGATGCCGATGATGTGGGCTTCGCCGATGCGCGCCTTGAGTTCGTCCTCAGGCAGCGACTTGGCGTGCAACTCGACCTGGCTGTAGCCGGCCCGATGGAATACCTCCACCGCGCTGGCGCTGACCCCCTCCAGCAGCAATACCTTGATGTCCTGGCGCGGATAGGAGGTCTGCATCTTCGTGGCGTGTCCGGTGGCGGCGGTCGGTCCAGAGTAGGCGAGGAATTGCCGCACTGCAACACTGGACGCGCTCCGGCGCGACTGGCAGTCTGTGTGGATGCCCCCGGAGCCGCCGCATGTCCGATGACCGCCTCGCCGACCTGTCCCGCCGACTGCCCGAACTGCGCCTGCTGACGGCCGCGGCCGACCTCGAACACTACGGTCGCGACTGGACCCGCCGCTGGACGCCGGCGCCGCTGGCAATCGCCTTGCCGACGTCGGTGGAAGAAGTGCAGGCGATCGTGCGCTGGGCCAACGAGCAGGCGGTGGCGATCGTGCCATCGGGCGGGCGTACGGGCCTGTCCGGCGGCGCGGTGGCGGCGAACGGCGAGCTGGTGCTCAGCCTGGAGCGGATGCAGCGCGTGCTCGGCTTCGATGCAGTCGATCGCACCCTCACCGTGCAGGCGGGGATGATCCTGCAGCACGTCCATGACGCGGCACGCCAGCATGGCCTGATCTATCCGGTCGATTTCGCGGCGCGCGGCTCGTGTTCGATCGGCGGCAACATAGCCACCAACGCCGGCGGCATCCGGGTGATCCGTTACGGCAACACGCGCGAGTGGATCGCCGGGTTGAAGGTGGTGGCCGGCAACGGGGAGCTGCTCGATCTCAACCGCGGCCTGGTGAAGAACTCCAGCGGCTACGATTTTCGCCAGTTGCTGGTCGGCTCGGAAGGCACGCTGGGCATCGTGGTGGAGGCGACGCTGAAGCTCACCGATCCGCCGCTACCCTCGCAGGTGATGCTGCTGGCGTTGCCGGACATGGACGCGCTGATGCAGGTGTTCGCGCTGTTCCGCGCGCGGCTGGTGCTGCAGGCGTTCGAGTTCTTCACCGATCACGCCTTGCGCCACGTGCTGGCACACGGCGCGCAGCGCGCCATCGACGGCGATTATCCGTACTACGTGGTCACCGAGTTCGATGCTGCGGACGAGCGGCAGCAGGAAGCAGCGTTGGCTGCATTCGAGCTGGCACTGGAACAGGGCTGGGTCAGCGACGGCGTGATCGCGCAGAGCGAAGCGCAGGCAGCCGCGCTGTGGCGCCTGCGCGAAGGCATCACCGAGAGTCTGGCGCCGCGGCGGCCGTACAAGAACGACATCTCGGTTCGGGTCGGCGCGGTTCCCGCCTTTCTGCACGACATGCAGGCGTTGCTGGCGCGCGAGTATCCGCAAGCCGAGGTGGTCTGGTTCGGTCACATCGGCGACGGCAACCTGCACATCAACGTGCTGCGGCCGGATGACCTGGCCGAGGCCGCGTTCATCGAGCAGTGCGAACACGTCACCCATCTGCTGGCGGATACCCTGCAGCGCCATGGCGGCAGCATCTCGGCGGAACACGGCATCGGCCTGGTCAAGCGGGCCTACCTGGACAGCACGCGCAGCGCGGCGGAGATCGCCCTGATGCGCGGCGTGCGCAAGGTGTTCGACCCACGCGGCATCCTCAATCCCGGCAAGCTGTTTGCTGGCGATTGAGGGCCTGCAAACCATGCCCGTGCTAGCCTTGGCGGCTTGTCTGTGGATTCGAAGGAGCCGTCATGCCGTCGTCGCCGCTGCGTTCGCTGTATCCCGAGATCGAGCCGTTCGACCGCGGCATGTTGCCGGTGTCGCCGCTGCACACGCTGTACTACGAGCAGAGCGGCAATCCGCACGGCAAGCCGGTGGTGTTCCTGCACGGTGGCCCGGGCGGCGGCACGAATCCGAAATGCCGGCGCTTCTTCGATCCGGCGGTCTATCGCATCGTGCTGTTCGACCAGCGTGGCTGCGGCCAGTCGACCCCGCATGCCGAACTCGCCGACAACACCACCTGGGACCTGGTCGCCGACATCGAGCGCGTGCGCGAGCACCTGGGCATCGACCGCTGGCAGGTGTTTGGCGGTTCGTGGGGTTCGACCCTGGCGCTGGCATACGCGCAGACCCATCCGGACAAGGTGACCGAGCTGGTGCTGCGCGGCATCTTCATGCTGCGCCGGGAAGAGCTGGAGTGGTTCTACCAGAAGGGTTGCGACGCGCTGTATCCGGACGCATGGGAAACCTATCTGGCTGCAATCCCCGAGGTGGAACGCGGTGACCTGATGAGCGCCTACCACCGCCGCCTGACCAGCGACAACGCGGCGGTGCGCAGCGCGGCCGCGCGCGCCTGGTCGGTATGGGAAGGCGCCACCAGCTTCCTGTGGCAGGACAAGTCGCACATCGAATCGAGTGCCGCGGACGACTTCGCGCTGGCCTTTGCCCGCATCGAATGCCATTACTTCGTCAACGGCGGCTTCTTCGAACACGACGACCAGTTGCTGCGCAACGTGGATCGCATCCGCCATATTCCGGCGGTGATCGTGCAGGGCCGCTACGACGTGGTGTGCCCATTGCGCAGCGCATGGGATCTGCACCGTGCCTGGCCCGAAGCCGACCTGCACATCGTGCAGGACGCCGGCCATTCGGCGTTCGAGCCGGGCATCCTGCACCAGTTGCTGGAAGCCACCGACCGCTTCGGTCGCTGAGCCCGGTCAACGTGCGAAGGCCGCCGGTCGGCGGCCTTCGCCAGTGTGTTCAGTGCAGCCGCCGGTGGATCAGCGGCACGAACAGGTCCACCACGAAGCCGTCATGGTCCGAGACGCCGATCGCCCGCGTCCAGTCGCTGGCATTGGCGGCGTCGTCGACGGTCTGCGCCGGCGCGTCGAGGTCGGCACGGCCGAACTGCATGCGCAGGAAGCGCAGCCGCGCCGGCACGTTGAGCAGGGCGTGGTCCAGCACCTGGAAGGTCGGCACGGTGCGCCCGGGGTTGCCGCTGCCGGCCCTGGTGTAACCCTGGATCTCGCCGAAGTTCTGCGTGTAAAGGAACGAGTAACGATCGTCGGGCGGCACCGTGTTCACCGCGTTCCACAGCGCCGGCTGCACGATATTGTGGCCGAGCTTGAGCAGGTTCTGGTTGTCGTCGTAGCGGCCGGCCACCAGGTTCACCACGTCGGTCCAGCCATCGGTGAACTGGTAGGCATTGAAGTCGCCCACCACCAGCAGCGGCATGCGCGGATCGGCCTGCTGCAGCGCCTGCACCTGGCTGGCCAGCGATTTTGCCTGCAGGAAACGCTTTTCCCGATCACGCTCGGCGGCGGCGGTATTGTCGTCGACGTTCGAGCGCGCCTTCATGTGCACGGCAATCACGTGGAAGCGCGTGCGGCCTGCCTGCGCGGTGAGCAGCAGCGGCGGGTGGTCGTGGATGAAGGCGGTGTGGCCGTCGTCGTCCCAGGTTTCGCCGGCGGCGAGTTGCTGCACCGAGAGCACCTGCACGTGGTCGCGGCGCACCAGGAATCCGACGTTGATGCCGCTGGGATCGTGGCCGGGCAGCAGGTAGGCGTCGTACGCCACGCCATAGTCGGCAAGGATCTGCGTAGCCAGACCCTGCAGCAGCGGCCGGGTTTCCACTTCCTCCACCGACAGCACGTCGGGCAGCTGCAGCACGCTGCCGACATAGCTGGACAGGCGGCGGGTCTTCAGCGCGACGGCGTCCGGCGTGGGCTCCTTGCTCCCGCCGCTGCAGCTGTAGGTGGTGTCGAACACGCTGTCGCAGAAGCGCTCCATGTTGAACGCGCCGATGCGCAGCGCCAGCAGCGGGGTGGGCGAGACCGGCCGTGGTATCGGCGCGGCGTACGCCAGCCGGAACTGCGTCGGGATGAAGGTGTAGGCGCCGAAGTCGTAGGAGATCACGCCCTCGGCCCGGAACGTGCTGCCGGCGTTGAACGGCGTGTTCAGCGGCACCGCACCGAAGTCGGCAGTGTTCATCTTGAACACTTCCGGGTTGCCGCTCCAGTTGGGCAGGTCCACGCCCGCAGGCACCGGCACGCCGAACACCACGCCGGGCTGGCGCAGCGAGCGCCGGCCATTGGCGGTGATGCTGACCTCCGCATACGGTTCGCTGCTGAAACGCTTGTTGCCGGTGTTGATCATGCCGTGATCGATGCGCACACGCATGCTCATGAAGCACTGGAAATTGGTGGTGCCGCAGGAGAGCTGGTCCGGATCGGGCGAAGGCGTGCGCCGGTCGAACACGACGGCGCGCGGCAGGCGCACGTGGCGGCCGACCACGCTTATCGTCGGGTTCTTCAACTCGGTGAGGCCGTAGTAGTCGTCCACCACCGCCGCGACGTCCACCGCCTCGCCCACGCTTACTGTCGGTGCGGCGTTGGTGAACACGTACACGCCATTGGACGTCAGCGGGCTGGCGTCGGCGCGCGCGTCGGGCGTCTGCATGGTGAAGCCCAGCGGGCCCACTGCGGTGACCACGTTGCCGTAGGTCAGCACCGACTTGCCGAGCAGGGCCGCCCGCTGCCCGCTGCCGTTGATCTGCCAGATCTCCGCCTGCACCGGGATGTCGTAGTGGATGGTGCCGATGGCGGTGGCGTCGCCCAGCGCCACGCCGTCGCCGGGATCGCTCAGCGTGACGCTGAAGTCCTTGTCGTCGGCCGGCGTGGAGCGCCCATGCACGACCACGTTGAAGCTGGCCTGGGTCTCGCCCGCGGCGATGGTGAGGGTAGTGTCGAGCGTTTCGTACTCCACGCCCGCGGTGGCGCTGCCGTTGGCGGTGGCCACGTGCACGCTGGTGCCGCCGCTCGGCGCCGGTTCATTCATGGTGATGGTGAACGGCATCGCCACGTCGCTGGCGCCGTGCACGCTGATGCTGGCGTCGGCAATCGACAGCGACGGGCCCATGGCCACACAGGTGCTGGCGCTGTTGTGCGGCTGGGTCGGACTCACGGTGACGAAATCGGCGCTGTTGTCGCCGGAGTTCTGCGGCAGGCCGGCCGCGGTCTGCCGCCGCTGGTAGCCTTGGTCGGTATTGCTGCTGCCCAGCGAGGCCAGCGGCGTGCCCGCCTTGTAGGCCGAACCGGTGCTGAGGCCCACCTGGTCGACGATGTTGCCGTCGGCGTCGAGCAAGGCCAGGCCGCCGGTGTCGGTGACACCGGTGGCGTAGGTGAGATCGCCCGGCACGCTGCCGGAGTAGCCGCCGCTGGCGCTGTTGGTCAGCAGCAGGTGGCAGCCCGACGCCAGTTGCGTGCCGGCGGGGAAGGTGAGCCGCGTGCCGATCGTGCCGCTGGCGTTGGAGGCGTTGAACTTGTACGCGGACAAGTCAATCGCTGCAGGGCCGGCGTTGAACAGTTCGACGAACTCGTCGTTGCCGCCGGCGGGGCCGCGAACCCGGAATTGGTCGATGCTGACGTCGGCAGCCTGTGCGGCGAACGTCGAGGCGATGCCGGCCAGCAGCAGCCACAGGCCGCGTTGCGCGAGCTTTGCGAACATGGTTTCTCCCCCGATGGCGCCCGGTCAGCCGGAACGCGCCGAGTTTAGTGGCGCCTTGTGACCGTGCCGTGAAACCGCGCACGCCGCTTCCGCGGCGATCTGGCGCTCAGCCGGCGGGCAGCTGCTTGGTGCCGAAGATCTTGTCGCCGGCGTCGCCCAGGCCGGGCAGGATGTAGCCGTTCTCGTTGAGCCGCTGGTCGATGGAGGCGGTGTAGATCTCGATATCGGGATGGGTCGCGGTGATGCGTTCGAGCCCTTCCGGCGCGGCGACCAGGAACAGCCCCTTGATGCGCTTGCAGCCGGCCGCCTTGAGCATGTCCACGGTGGCGACCAGGGTGCCGGCGGTGGCCAGCATGGGGTCGACGATCAGCGCGATGCGCTCGTCCATGCGGCCGGTGAGTTTCTCGTAGTAGGTGACGGGCTTGAGCGTGTGCTCGTCGCGTTGCAGGCCGACCACGCTGACCTTGGCCGCCGGAATCATGTCGAGCACGCCGGGCAGCATGCCCAGGCCGGCGCGCAGGATCGGCACGATGGTGATCTTGCGGCCCTTGATCCGATGCACGCGCAGCGGACCGGCCCAACCCTCGATCTCCTCCTCGACCGTCTCCAGATCCTTGGTGGCCTCGTAGGTGAGCAGGGCGGCGACTTCGGAAGCCAGTTCGCGAAACTCCTTGGTGCTGATGCCGGCGCGGCGCATCAGGCCCAGTTTGTGCCGGATCAGCGGGTGGCGGACTTCGACGATCTTCATCAGTGGACTGTCTGGTGGCGGCGCCGGGCGCGACAGTCCGGGAGCTTAGCGAAGCGGTGCTGTCCACGCACGCCGGCATGGACAGCACCGCGATGCGTCAGGGCGCGGCGGCCGCTCCGCCCTTCAGGCAGGAGCTCATGAACGCCTTGCGCTCGGCACCCTTGAGCGCCTTGGTCTTGGCGTCCGCGTTGCAGCTCTTCATCTTCGCGTGCTGGGCCGTGTCGGTCGACGCCGCCGCGGGCGCCGAGGCATGGCCTTTCAGGCAGGAGCTCATGAACGCCTTGCGCTTGGCGCCCTTCTTGCCGGTGGCCTGGTGGTTGCAGTCGATCATCCGCTGCTGCTGGGCAGTGTGCGGCTTGGTGGATGCCGCCGGGGTCGCCGGGCTGGCTGCGAAGGCGGTGCCGGCAAAGGCGAAGGCGGCGCTGACGGCAAGCAGGCGCAGTGACATGGACATGGTGAATCCTCCCTGGGTGACCGGCAGCTGCCGGCCGGATCAGTCTAGGCAGGGGGACACCGTCAGGGCAGTCGGCAAGTTCTTACGTGCATGAAGTATTCAGCTGCGGCGAAACGTCGTGTTTCGCCGCAGCCGGTGTGGGTGGCCGCGCGGCTCAGGCCGCTTCGGCCTTGGCCTTGCGCGGGCCTTCCAGCAAGGCCTTGCGCACGTGGGCGACGATCAGGTCGACCTCGGCGCTGGTGACCTTGAAATGCGGGGTGAAGCGCAGCGAGTTGACGCCGCCATGGATCACGCCGATGCCGTGCTCGCGCATGAATTCCTCGGTCGAATCGGCGCCGAAGCATTTGTACTCCGGGGCCAGTTCGCAGGAGAACAACAGCCCGGTGCCCTGCACCTTGGTGATCAGGCCTCCCAGCTCGTGCTTGAGCGCGCCAAGCTTGTCGACGAACTCCTTGCCGCGCTCGCGGATGTTCTGCCGCACCTCATCGGTCAATTCGCCCAGCGTGGCCAGCGCCACGTCGAGTGCGCGCGGGTTGGCAGTCATGGTGTTGCCGTAGATGCCCTTGCGGTACAACCCGGCGGCGCGGTTGCCCACCGCCAGCACCGACAGCGGGTACTGGCCGGCGTTGAGCGCCTTGGAGAAGGTTTCCATGTCCGGCGCCGGCAGTTTCTCGAAACCGGGGTAGTCGGTGATCGACAACACGCCGTGTGCGCGCAGCCCGGCCTGGATGGAATCGACCAGCAGCAGGGTGCCGTGCGCTTCGGTCAGCTCGCGGGCGGCACTGTAGAACTCCGGCGTCACCGCCCGGCCCGGGTCGCCTTCGCCCATCACCGGTTCCAGGAACATGGCCTCGATGAACCAGCCGTGCCTGTCGGCATCGGCGAACACGGCCTTCAGTTGCGCCACGTCATACGGCGCCACCGTGATCACGCTCTCCTCGTGGCGATAGCTGGCCAGGTTCTGCTGGTAGGTCTTGCGCGAGGAGTCCGAATACAGCGCCGGCGCCTCGGTGCGGCCGTGGAAGGCGCCCTTCACCGCCAGCCGCTTGATCGTGCGGCCCGCATGGCGCGCGCCGGCATCGGTCATCGCCTTGGCGTTGACGTCCGCGATGCGGCAGGCCAGCGACACCGACTCGGAGCCGGAGTTGAGGCACAGGTAATGTTCGTACGGATTCTTGCCGCGGTTGCGGCCGAGCTCCTTGTTCAGTGCGGCGGTGAAACGCATCTGCGCCACGCTGGGCGACATCACGTTGGCCATCACCTGCGGGCGCGACAGCGCCGCCAGGATGGCCGCATCGTTGTGGCCGAAACCCAGCATGCCGTAGCCGCCGTTGTCGTGCACCACGGCGCCCTTCAGCGTGACGATCCACGGCCCGCGCGCGGCGGCCGGCAGGTACGGGTTGATCGCGTCGTCCGGGTAGAAATTGACGAAACCCGCCTGTGCCTTGGCCAGTTGCTCGGCTTCGTCGAGCTTGAGGAAATCCCCCAGCTCGTCGCGCAGCTCGCGGTGGCGCGCGACGGCCTCGGCGACTGCCTGGCCCAGCAGCGGATCGTTCGCCGCCATGCGCTCGATGCTGGCGTCGTCCAGGCCGGTGGTGCGGGGCTTGCCGCCGAATTCGCGCAGTTCGCGCAGCTGGTTGATCACACCCATGACATTCTCCTCGTAGACGTCGGCGCCTCGCACCCAGCGCGAAGCAGGCCGCTCGATCCGCGCGTGGGCGTCGTGGGCCGGAAATCCTTGCGTAGCGCAAATTCCAGCGTGGCGAGCCCGCGTCGGGGCGCCCGGACGTGCCGGTCGCGCAAGATCATTGGCCCAGCATAACGCGCCCGGGCAGGTCTCCGGTACCCCCGGCATGACGGCTGTCACCCCCGATGACTGACGCCGGCGCATGGGCAATCGGCCGCGAAATGCCCAAGCTGCGGGCATCGAGGAGGATCATGTCGATGACTGTTTCCGAGCAGGTGGTGGCCCGGCTGGCCGGCGTGGAGAAGCGCTACGGCCGCCTGGTCGCGCTGGACAATGCCGGTTTGCAACTGCGCCGTGGCGAGTTGCTGGCCCTGCTGGGCCCCAACGGCGCCGGCAAGACCACCGCGATCAGCCTGCTGCTGGGCTTGCTGCGCGCCGATGCCGGCACGGTCGAGCTGTTCGGGCGCGATCCCCGGGGTGTCCGCGCACGCCGGCGCATCGGCGTGATGCTGCAGCACGCCGAACTGCCCGGCACGCTGCGGGTGGGCGAACTGTTGCGTCTGATTGCGAGCTATTACCCGGCCCCCCGCAGCATGGCGGAGAGCGCCCGCATGGCCGGTGTCGACGACCTGCTGGCTCGCCCCTACGCGAAGCTGTCCGGCGGCCAGCAGCGGCGCGTGCAGTTCGCGCTGGCGCTGTGCGGCCGGCCCGAGCTGCTGTTCCTGGACGAGCCGACCGTGGGCATGGACATCGAGGCGCGGCAGAGGCTGTGGGCGGCGATCAGCCAATTGCGGGCCGAAGGCTGCGCGGTGCTGCTGACCACGCATTACCTGGAGGAAGCCGAGGCGCTGGCCGACCGGGTCTGCGTGATGGCGCGCGGGCGGGTGATCCACGAAGGGACGGTCGAGGCGCTGCGCGCACGGATCGCGACCCGGCGCATCCGCTGCGTCAGCACGGTGGATGCCGGCGTGGTCGGCGGCTGGCCTGCGGTCACCGCGGCGGAACGGCGCCAGGACCGCCTGCACGTGACCACCGACGCGGCCGAAGCGGTGGTACGCCGCCTGCTCGACGCCGACCCGCAACTGAGCGAGCTGGAAGTGCAGCGCGCCGGCCTGGCCGAGGCATTCACCGAACTCACCCGCGAGGCCGAACAGGGCTTGCCCGAAACACGCCGCGAGGTTGCCTGAGATGGATCAAGCCATGTCGATTCCGCTTGCCGCCGCGATGCCGATGTCGCGCCGGCGCGTGCTGAGCGCCTACCTGGCCGAGATGCGCAGCGAATGCCTGCGCTACCTGCGCGCGCCGGGTTTCATTCTGCCGATGACGCTGTTCTCGACGGTGTTCTACGTGATGTTCGGCGTGTTGCTGAACCAGGGCGAGGCGTCGCGCTACCTGCTGGCCAGCTATGGTGCGTTCGGCATCATCGGACCGGGCCTGTTCGGCTTCGGCGTCTCGCTGGCGATCGAGCGCGATGGCGGCCTGCTCACGCTCAAGCGTGCCTTGCCGATGCCGCCTGGCGCCTACCTGCTGGGCAAGATGGTGATGGCCATGATCGCGGCCACCGTGGTGATCGCGCTGCTGCTGCTGATCGGCATCTTCCTGGCGCACGTCAGTCTGTCGTGGGGCCAGATGCTGGCGCTGGTCGCCACCGGTGCTTTCGGCGTGCTGCCGTTCTGCGCGCTGGGCATGTTCGTCGGCACCTTGCTCAAGGGGCAGGGCGCGCCGGGGCTGCTCAACCTGGTCTATCTGCCGATGGCGTTCCTGTCCGGCCTGTGGCTGCCGCTGTCGATGTTGCCGCGGATGCTGCAACAGATCGCGCCCGTCTGGCCCAGCTATCACCTCAACCAGCTGACCCAGGCGGCGGTGGGTCTGAACCATGGCCCTGTGCTGGGCCACGTGCTGGCGCTGGCCGGTTTCGCTGAGGTTTTCCTGTGGCTGGCGGCGCGGCGTTTGCACCGGAACGGTTGAAGTAGGATCACCCTCATGGCCAATCTGCGGGAGCCTGGCGTCATGCACCAGCGCATCGTCCAGTTTCTGACCCCGGCGCCGGACTCCGCGGCGGCGCGCAGCATGCATCGCGGCAAATCGCCGTGGGTGGATGCTGTGCACCTGTTGTGGTCGGCGTGGATCTTCGTCGTGCCGGTGTGGAACAACGACGGCTGGAGCACGCGCTGGGTCGTCACCACTCTGGTTAGCTATCCGCTGTTCCTGCTGCTGTATTACCGGTGCATCGCGGGGCCGCGTGCGCAGGTCCGCGCCGGCGCCCTCGCGTTGGTGCTGCTGAGCATGTCGTTGCTGCCCTGGTATCCCAGCGGGCTGACCTATTTCATCTATGGCTGCGTGATGCTCTGCACCAGCGTGGGTCGTTTCCGCGCCTATCTCGGCTGGCTGGCCGGGCTCAATGTGGTGTTGCTGGCCGAGACCTCGCTGCTCGGTTACCCATGGCAGGCCGTGTTCTCCATCCCGCTGACCTCGTTCATCATCGGCATCATCATCAAGGCCGAGCATGGCAGCGAGGAGAAGGACGCGCAGCTGCGGCTCTCGCACGAAGAAGTGCGTCGGCTGGCGGCCACTGCCGAGCGCGAGCGCATCGGCCGCGACCTGCACGATCTGCTGGGTCATACCCTGTCGCTGATCACGCTGAAGCTGGAGTTGTCGCGCAAGCTGTTCGACCGGGACCATGCGGCGGCCAGGCGCGAAGTGGAAGAGGCGGAGAAGGTGGCGCGTCACGCCCTTGCCGAAGTGCGCAGTGCGGTCAGCGGCATCCACGCCACCGACCTGGCGGCCGAGCTGGCCTCGGCGCGGCTGCTGCTGGAATCCTCCGGGGTGTGCATGGAATACGCGGCACCGCCGACCGACTTGCCGCAAGACACCGAACGCAGCCTCTCGCTGATCCTGCGCGAGGCGGCGACCAATATCGCGCGCCACGCGGCGGCAAGTTGCGCGAACGTCGATTTCGTGCGCGAGCCTGCCAGCGTGCGCATGAGTATCCGTGACAACGGCCGCGGCGGCATCGACGGCGCCGGCAACGGCCTGCGCGGCATGCGCGAGCGCGTGCGCTCGCTGGGCGGCACGCTGGAGATCAGCTCGCCGTTGCGCGGCGGCACGACCATGCTGGTCAGCGCGCCGCTGCCGGTGCTGCGACTGGTCGCCATGCCAGCGACCGCTGCCGGCGGCGTGGCGCCCGCGGCGCAGGGTGGGCATTCGGCCGCCTGACGATCGAAGCCATCACGATGGAGCTTTTCCAATGCCGCTGAAGCAATCGCCACGAGGCGCCGCATGATCCGCGTGCTGCTGGCCGAGGACCAGGCGATGGTGCGCGGCGCACTGTCGGCGCTGCTGAGCCTGGAGCCGGACATGGAGGTGCTCGGCTCCGCACCCGACGGCGAGGCGGCGTGGCGTGAGATGCAGCGCCTGAAGCCCGATGTGCTGGTCACCGATATCGAGATGCCCGGCCTCACCGGACTGGAACTGGCCCAGCGCATCCAGCGTCACGACGAGCTGCCGGTGAAGGTCATCATCGTCACCACCTTCGCCCGCCCGGGCTTCCTTCGTCGCGCGCTGGATGCCGGCGTGTCGGGCTACCTGCTGAAGGACGCTCCCGCCGAGAACCTCGCCGAGGCGTTGCGCACCGTACACCGCGGTGGTCGCGCGATCGACCCGCAGCTGGCGCTGGAAGCCTGGTCCGAAGCCGACCCGCTGAACGATCGCGAACGCCAGGTGCTGCGCCTCGCCGGCGAGGGCCAATCCGCCGGCGACATCGCCGCAAAACTCAACCTCTCGCACGGCACCGTGCGCAATTATCTGTCCGAAGCGATCGGCAAACTCGGCGTCGGCAACCGCATCGAGGCGTATCGGCTGGCGCGGCAAAAAGGCTGGTTGTAAGTTTTTCCGATATTCGATAAAAAATGCTTGCGCGTGGTTGTTAATAGGTGTAACGTCCGCAGCCCTCGCCTTTTGGCGACCATCAGATAAAAGAGTTTTCATGTCGTTCCGCATAACCCAGATGAGCACACCATGCACGTCGCAGTATTGCCGCGATGCAGGCCTGTTCATGCGCGGCGAATGGCTCGACTTGGCAATCGTCTGCCGATAATCGACTGATCCCTTTGCGGAGATCGGTCACCCCGATCTCCCGAGGCAACGCGAACGCCCTCGGGTCGCCAACCCCGGGGGCGTCTTGTTTTTGCCGTTCGCAGGGGATGCGCATGCATCGAACAAGGTTTGCGGAATCCGTTTCGCCCTGAGGCATCCGGTCAGCCATGGCCGAGGCAGGGGCGCAGCTGCGAAGGCGCTTGCGCGCTGCGTCCCGGTGCTTCGGCGCGGGCTGTGCGAGAAACGGATCACCACGTATCGGGCAACCATGCCCGCACCTATTGCCGGTTGGTGACAGCCGGCAATCGGGAACATCGAACCGACCGGCTCCAGCGGCATGGGCTCAAGCCCCATCCGGTGCGCGCGGCTTTGCCGGCGGCGTATGCCGGGGTCTGCCGGGCGGTGTTCCACAACGACGACGTTGGCTCAGCGGTAGAGCGGCAGGTTCGTTCCTGCAAACGCCGGTTCGATTCCGGCACGTCGGCCACTGGATAGCTCAGAGGGGTAGAGCATCGGTCTTGTAAACCGAGTGTCGCGGGTTCGACTCCCGCTCCAAACCATGACCTGTCACGTCATGACCAGGAACGAAAGTTCCGACCAGGAAACGCCTCGTGCGGCGCCTGGCCTGCAAGCCACGGAGGGTTTGCGGATCAGGCAAGGCGGCGGTGGCGGGGCCGGGCCCACGTCCCGACAGCGGGCAAGCGGATATCGAAGCGATTGTCTTGCAGGCATTCGCCGGAATATCCGGTTCCCCGCCAAGGCACGTCGGCTTCGCCCCATTATCGTCAGGAGGCGTTTCCGCCTTATTCGCTTTCATCGGCGCATGACGTCGATTATCCCGCGAGGGAGGGGCTTTTGCGGCCCGATTATCCGCAATGTTAATGCGTCGTACCGATCCGGCGACGCAGTCGGCTTATCCCACGGATCGAAACAAGGATTGACGAAGGAGTATCAACATGTTCTGGATCAAGCAAATCGTGATCGGCGACGGCGAGCGCGGCTTGCTGTATCGCAACCGTCGTTTCCAGCGCGTACTGCCGCCGGGCGTCTACCACTTTGTCGACCCGCGCAAGCGTATCGCGGCCAGCGTGCACAACCTGGCCAAGCTGGAGTACACCGGCGCCGACACCGACGTGCTGATGGCGCTGATGGACGGCGCGCTGGCCGAATGCTTCGACGGGGCCGACATCGGCACGCAGCAGGTTGGCCTGGTGCTCAAGAACGGCAAGCTGGAGGACGTGCTGGCACCGGGTACGCGCAAGCTCTACTGGAAGGGCCTGGTGCCAGTCGAGGTGCAGGCGGTGTCGCTGGCGGAAACGCTGGAAGTCGATGTGCGCGTGGCCAGCCGACTGCGCCAGCTGGGCGTGCTCGGCAAGGTCGCGGTGACGGTGGACGTGCCGACGGAGTCGGCAGGCCTGCTGTTCATCGACGGCAAGCTGGTGCGTACGCTGGCTCCGGGGGCCTGGGCGTTCTGGAATTTCCAGAAGAACGTGGCGGCCGAGGTGGTCGAGCTGCGCGTGCAATCGCTGGAGGTGTCGGGCCAGGAACTGCTGACCCGCGACAAGGTGAGCCTGCGGGTGAACCTGGCCGCCAGCCTGCGCGTGACCGATCCGGTCGCCGCGCGCACCAAGGTGGTCAAGTACGGCGACTACGTCTATCGCGAGCTGCAATACGGCTTGCGCAAGGCGGTGTCCGGCAAGACGCTGGACGAGCTGCTGGGCGACAAGGCTTCGCTGGACGCGGACATCTTTGCCTACGTGCGCGGCCGTGTCGTCGAGCTGGGCGTGGAAGTGCTCGGCGTGGGCGTCAAGGACGTGATCCTGCCGGGTGAGATGAAGGACATCCTGAACAGCGTGGTGCAGGCGGAGAAGGCGGCCCAGGCCAACGTGATCCGCCGGCGCGAGGAGTCGAACGCCACCCGTTCGCTGCTCAACACCGCGCGGCTGATCGAGGAGAGCCCGGTGCTGATGCGTCTGAAGGAGATGGAGGCTCTGGAGAAGGTCACCGAGAAGATCGACAAGCTCACCGTGTTCGGCGGCCTGGACGGCGTGCTGAACCAGCTGGTGAGCCTCAAGCAGTAACCTCGCGGCGATCGCACGGAAGCGCTCGCCGCGATCCATTCAAGGAAAGAAGAGATGAGCAACCAACAGTACGAGTTTCTGCATGCCGAAGGCAGCGCCACGCCGATCAAGGGCTGGGTGCATGGCGTGCCGCTGGAAGATGCCGCGAGGCAGCAGCTGCGCAACATCGCCATGCTGCCGTTTGTCGGTCCGTGGGTCGCGGTGATGCCCGACGTGCACCTGGGCAAGGGCGCGACGGTCGGTTCAGTCGTGCCCACGCGGGGCGCGATCATCCCGGCTGCGGTCGGCGTGGACATCGGCTGCGGCATGGCCGCGGTGCGCACCACGCTGCGCGCCAGCGACCTGCCGGACAACCTGGCCCAGCTGCGTTCCAGCATCGAGCGCGGCGTGCCGGTCGGCAACGGCCGTGGTGGCGACCATCACAAGCTGCCGGACAGCATTGAGACGCAACTGGCGCAATCCGGGCTGGTCGCGCGGCTGGAAGCAATCAAGGCGAAGCATCGCAAGATCCGCACCGACAAGCTGGGCCGGCAGATCGGCACGCTGGGCGGTGGTAACCACTTCATCGAGGTCTGCCTCGACGAATCGGACGCCGTGTGGGTGATGTTGCACTCGGGTTCGCGCGGCACCGGCAACCTGATTGGCAGCTACTTCATCGAGCGGGCGCGCGAGGAGCTGGCGCAGCGCGTGCTGGGTTTCGACCTGCTGGACAGAGACCTGGCCTTCTTCATGGAAGGCGAAGCATTGTTCGACGACTACGTGGAAGCGGTGTCTTGGGCGCAGGACTACGCCCAGGCCAACCGCGAGGCGATGATGGCGCGGGTGTTGGCCGAGATGCGCCACCGGCTGCCGAAGTTCCAGTTGGAAAAGCTGGCGGTGAACTGTCACCACAACTACGTGCGGAAGGAAACGCACGGTGGCGAGGACTTGCTGGTGACCCGCAAGGGTGCGGTGAGCGCGCGGGCCGGCGAGCTGGGCATCATCCCGGGCAGCATGGGTACGTGCAGCTACATCGTGCGTGGCAAGGGCAATCCGGAAAGTTTCCACAGCTGCAGCCACGGCGCGGGCCGGGTGATGAGCCGTACCGCGGCGCGCCAGCGGATCACGCTGGCGCAGCATCGGGAGGCCACCGCCCATGTCGAATGCCGCAAGGACGCGGCGGTGATCGACGAATCGCCGGCGGCGTACAAGTCGATCGACGCGGTTATGGCGGCGCAGTCCGACCTGGTCGACGTGGTGCACACGCTGCGCCAGGTGCTGTGCGTGAAGGGATGAAGCCGGCGCCGCTCCGCGAGGGGCGGCGTCTTTTCGCGCGTGCCCCGGCGCGCCGGCTGCGGGATAATGTCCCGTTTTCCGATGCCGGCCGCAGCCTTGAAGAAGTCCGATTTCGATTTTGACCTGCCGCATGAGCTGATCGCGCAGGCCCCGTTGCCCGAGCGTTCGGCCAGTCGCCTGTTGCTGCTCGACGTGGCCGCGCAGTCGCGGCAGGACCGCATGTTTCGCGAGCTGCCCGACTTCCTGCGTCCGGGCGACCTGCTGGTGTTCAACGACACCCGCGTGCTGCCGGCGCGGCTGTACGGGCGCAAGGACACCGGCGGTGCGGTGGAGATCCTGATCGAGCGGGTTACCGGCGCGCATGAGGCCACCGTGCAATTGGGCGTCAGCAAGAAGCCCAAGGAGGGCGCACGGATCGAACTGGCCGACGGCAGCCATGCCGTGGTGTTGGGCCGCGACGAAGGTTTCTTCCGGCTGCGCTTCGAGGCGCCGGAGCCGCTGGAGAAGCTGCTGCTGAAGCTGGGCGAGATGCCGTTGCCGCCGTACATCGAGCGGCACGCCGACGCCAGCGACATGGAGCGCTATCAGACCGTGTTCGCGCGCGAGCCCGGCGCGGTCGCTGCGCCCACCGCCGGCCTGCATTTCGACGAGGCGATCCTGGACCAGCTGCGCGAGCGCGGCGTCGAGTTCGGCTACATCACCCTGCATGTGGGCGCCGGCACCTTCCAGCCCGTGCGCGCGGTCAATCTCGAAGATCACCACATGCACACCGAGTGGCTCAATGTCGGCGCGCACCTGGTCGAGCAAATCCGACGCACGCGCGCCAGCGGAGGGCGGGTGATCGCGGTCGGCACCACGGTGGTGCGCGCGCTGGAAAGCGCCAGCAAGGATGGCCAGGTGCATCCGTTCGCCGGCGAGACGCAGATCTTCATCTTCCCCGGCTACCGCTTCAGCAGCATCGACGGCCTGCTCACCAACTTCCACCTGCCGCAGTCGACCCTGCTGATGCTGGTGTCGGCACTGGCCGGGCGCGAGTTCATGCTGGACGCGTATCGCCACGCGGTCGAGCAGCGCTACCGCTTCTTCTCCTACGGCGACGCCATGCTGATCCTGCCGCACGGCGCCTGAGCGATACGTTGCATGGTTGCAGGAGCCCGCCAGCGGGCTCCTGCACACACGGTGTGGCGATGGGCGGAACGGGGCAAACCCGCGATAATGGCTGGATGACCTCCCTCCAGTTCGACCTTCACGCCACCGACGGCGCCGCCCGCCGCGGCCGCCTCACGTTTGCCCGTGGCACGGTGGAGACGCCGGCGTTCATGCCGGTGGGCACCTATGGCTCGGTCAAGGCGATGACGCCGCGCGACGTTGCCGATACCGGTGCCGAGATCATCCTGGGCAACACGTTCCACCTGTTCCTGCGACCCGGGCTGGAGATCGTGGAGAAGTTCGGCGGGCTGCACCGCTTCATCGGCTGGGACAAGCCCATCCTCACCGATTCGGGCGGCTTCCAGGTGTTCTCGCTGGCGCACAAGCGCAAGATCACGGAGGAAGGCGTGACCTTCGCCTCGCCGGTGGACGGCTCGAAGGTGTTCCTGTCGCCGGAAGTGTCGATGCAGATCCAGAAGACGCTGGATTCGGACATCGCGATGATCTTCGACGAGTGCACGCCGTACCCGGCGACGGAGAAGGTGGCGGCCGATTCGATGGAGCTCAGCCTGCGCTGGGCCGAGCGCTCGCGCCGCGCGTTCGACGATTTGCAGAATCCGAACTCGCTGTTCGGCATCGTGCAGGGCAGCGTCTACGAAACCCTGCGCCGACGCTCCGCGGAAGGGCTGGTGAAGCTCGGCTTCGACGGCTACGCGATCGGCGGCCTGGCGGTGGGCGAACCGGAGGCCGAGCGCAACCACGCGCTGGACTTCACCGTACCCCTGCTGCCGGCGGAAAAGCCGCGCTACCTGATGGGCGTGGGCCGGCCGGAGGACATCGTGGAAGCAGTGCGCCGCGGCATCGACATGTTCGACTGCGTGATGCCTACCCGCAACGCGCGCAACGGCTTCCTGTTCACCGCCGCGGGCACGCTGCGCATCCGCAATGCGAAGTACGCCAGCGACACCGCGGTGATCGAGGAAGGCTGCGACTGCTACGCCTGCAGCCACGGGTTCAGCCGCGCCTACCTGCGCCACCTCGACCGCTGCAACGAGATCCTCGGCAGCCAGCTGGCCACCATGCACAACCTGCGCTACTACCAGCGGCTGATGGCGGATTTGCGCGCGGCGATCGCCGATCGGGCGCTGGAAGCATTCGTCGCACGGTTCTACGCCTGCCGCCAGGGCGCAGCGATCCCGTAGCAGCCCGCCCTGTGGGCGATGCCTTTTCCCCGGATCGGGAACCATCGCCCGCAGGGTGGACTCCTACCGCCACCGGGGGGCGGAGTCGCCTTTCGCTCGCGAAAGGTGACTCCGACACCTCCCGCAAGGCATAATCGAGAATCTTTTATCGGGCGTTCGGCGGAAATCGCTGATGGCGCCACAACTTGCGAGACGCGAAGATGAGTTTTCCGCTTTCCCCCGTGATTGCCCAAGCCACGCCGCAGCAGGGCGGCGGCATGTCCATGATCATCATGATGGTGGTGCTGTTCGGCCTGATGTATTTCATGATGATCCGGCCGCAGATGAAGCGGCAGAAGGAGCACCGCGCCCTGATCGCCGCGCTGGCCAAGGGCGACGAAGTGGTCACCAACGGCGGCCTGGCCGGGCGCGTGGAAGAAGTGGGCGACACCTTCGTCACGGTCGAGATCGCGCCGAACGTGAAGGTGAAGCTGCAGAAGGGTGCCGTGCAGCAGGTGCTGCCCAAGGGCTCGCTGAAGTCAGCTTGAGCCATGGGATGTCCAGGGGCGGGGCCTTTTCGAATAGCGCGGCCATGGATGGCCGCTTCTTGACGTTCGCGATCAGGGACGATCGCAAAAACATGCTTCGGCCATGGATGGCCGCTTCTTGACGTTCGCGATCATGGATGATCGCAAAGGACCGGATCATGACTGATTTTCCCCGCTGGAAATACGCGCTGGTCGCGCTGGTGATGGTGTTCGGCGTGATCTACGCGCTGCCGAACGCCTTTGTTCCCGTGCCCGCCGTTCAGGTGAGCGCCAATCGCGGTGCGCCGGCAATCGACCAGGCCGTACGCCAGAAGGTCATCGACACGCTGACCCAGAAGCGCATCGCCTTCGGCGAGGTCGTGGTGGAAGGCGACAGCCTGCTTGCCACCTTCGCCGACACCGACGTGCAGAAGAGCGGCTCGGACGCGATCAAGGCGCTGCTCGGCGACAAGTACACGGTGGCGTTCAAGCTGCAGTCCACCGTGCCGGAGTGGCTGGGCATGATCGGTGCCCGTTCCATGCCGCTGGGCCTGGACCTGCAGGGCGGCGTGCACTTCCTGATGCAGGTCGACCAGAACGACGTCATCGACAAGCAGGAGAGCAGCTACGCCGACGACATCCGCAGCCTGCTGCGCGACAAGAAGATCCGCTATGAATCGGTGGCGCGCAATTCCGTGCGTGGCAAGGGCGTCGCCGTGGTGCTGCGCTCGGAGGACGACCGCGCCAAGGCCGCAGACGCGATCGCCAACGAGTACACCGACTTGCTGGTGTCCAACGGTCCCAGCACCGGCGACCGTTTCGTGCTCAATGCGGTGATCAAGCCCGACAAGCTGCGCGACATCGGCCGCGGCGCGATCACCCAGAACCTGCAGACGCTGCGCAACCGCATCAACGCGCTGGGCGTGTCCGAGCCGCTGATCCAGCAGCAGGGCGAGAATCACATCGTGGTCGACCTCGCCGGCGTGCAGGACCCGGCCGAGGCGAAGAAGCTGATCGGCACCGTGGCCACCCTGGAATACCGCCCCGGCATCGGCCACCCCGGCGATCCGCAGGCGCGCGAGGCGGAGAAGACCGGCAACATCCCGCCGGACGCCAACCTCTACCACATGCGCGGCACCGGCCTGCCGGTGCTGGTCAGCAAGAAGGTGATCGTGACCGGCAAGGAGCTGGTCGACGCCTCCTCGGGCATCGACCAGCAGAGCGGCACGCCCAAGGTCGACGTCACGCTCAATGCCGCCGGCGCGCGCAAGATGAGCGATTTCACCAACGCGAACGTCGGCAAGCCGATGGCGGTGGTCTACGTCGAGCGCGTGACCGAGACCAAGATGATCGACGGCAAGGAAGTGCGCGTTCCGAAGGTCACCGAGTCGGTGATCAACGACGCCAACATCGCCAGCCCGTTCGGCCGGCAATTCCAGACCACCGGCCTGGGCAGCCCGAAGGAAGCATCCGACCTGGCGCTGCTGCTCAAGGGTGGCGCGTTCGCTGCTCCGGTGGACATCATCGAGGAAGGCGTGATCGGTTCCAGCATGGGTGCGGACAACATCGACAAGGGCTTCAAGTCGGTGATGCTGGGCCTGGCCCTGGTGCTGCTGGCCGCCGC
Organism: Rhodanobacter sp. UC4452_H20; assembly: GCF_052978205.1. The sequence continues at coordinate 291,643 of NZ_CM129662.1, forward strand.
GGTCTACTACAAGCTGTTCGGCCTGGTCGCGGACATCGCGCTGTTCTTCAACCTGGTGATCCTGGTGGCGGTGATGTCGCTGATCGGGGTGACCCTGACCATGCCCGGCATCGCCGGCATCGTGCTCACCCTGGGCATGGCGATCGACGCCAACGTGCTGATCTGCGAACGCGTGCGCGAGGAGCTGCGCAACGGCTCCACGCCGCACGCGGCGATCTACGCCGGCTACGAGAAGGCCTGGTCGACCATTCTGGACGCCAACGTCACCCACCTGATCGCGGCGCTGGCGCTGACCACGATGGGCACCGGCGCGATCAAGGGCTTCGGCGTCACGCTGATGATCGGCATCCTGACCTCGCTGTTCACCTCGGTGACGCTGACCCATGCGTTCACTGCGGCGATCCACGGCCACCGCAAGCTCAAGACCCTGTCGGTCTAGGCGTCGCGTCGAACAGTGCGGCCCCGGACGGCCGCTTTCGCCGGAAAGGGACTCCCTGAATTGATCGTGCGGCCATGAGGGCCGCTTGACCGGAACGGAACGTCCACACAGAGAATTGCCATGGAAATCTTCAATCACGACAGCAACATCCACTTCCTGGGGATGCGCAAGTACACGGTCGGCCTGGCGATCCTGCTGATGATCGGCTCGATCGTGCTGATCGCCACCCGCGGGCTCAACTACGGGCTGGATTTCACCGGCGGCGTGTCGATGCTGGTCAACTACGACCAGCCGGTGGAGATCGCCGACGTGCGCGGCGCGCTGGCCAAGGGCGGCTTCGAGGACGCTGTGGTGCAGAGCCTGGGCGGCACCCGCGAGGTGTCGATCCGGTTCCAGGCCAAGGATGATCCGGAGGCGATCCTGGCCAACGGCACGGTCAACCTCGACCGTGTCTCCGCCGACGTGATGGCGAAGCTCCACGCGGCGCGACCGGACGCCAAGCTGAAGAGCCGCGACTTCGTCAGCGCGCAGGTCGGCGCGGAGCTGAAATCGGACGGTACCTGGGCGGCCTTGCTGGTGATCCTGGGCATCATGGCCTACCTGTGGATCCGCTTCGAGCGCCGCTTCGCGATCGCCGCGGTGGCGACCGAAATCCACGACACGCTGGTCACGCTCGGCGTCATCGCGCTGGTGCAGCGCGAATTCGACATGACCGTGCTGGCCTCGGTGCTGGCGGTGATCGGCTACTCGATCAACGACAAGGTCGTGGTGTTCGACCGCATCCGCGAGCTGTTCCGCCTCGCGCGCAAGGCCGAGCCGGAGGAGATCCTCAACCGCTCGATCAACAACACCCTGTCGCGAACCATCATCACCTCGCTGTTCACCGGCATCACCATGGGCGCGATGTGGCTGCTGGGCGGCCCGGCCGTGCACGGCTTCGCCATCACCATGCTGATCGGCATCGTGGTCGGCACGCTGTCCTCGATCTTCGTGGCCAGCCCGATCCTGCTGTGGCTGGGCGTCTCGAAGAAGGACCTGATGCCGGTCACCCGCGACAACCCGGAGCTGGCGCGCCGCCCCTGACCGACCGCGCGGCACGAGCCAGACGAGAGGCCCGGCCATGCCCGGGCCTTTCCTTTTCGGGATACCCGCCGTTCGCGACGCCGGCGGCCTTGCGGCAAATCCGGGCTACATCTTTCCCGCGGCGGGCCGATAACTCGTTGTCGAACCGCGCGCTGGAACCTGCATGCTTGTCCTGGTCGGAACCCTGGTTGTGCTCGTCAGCGTCGTGGGCGGCTACCTGCTGTCCCACGGGCAGCTGCTGGCGTTGTGGCAGCCCTACGAACTGCTGATCATCGGCGGCGGCGCTGCGGGGGCCTACCTGACAGCCAATCCGACCAAGATCGTCAAGGCCACCTTCCGCGACATCATGGGGCTGCTGAAAGGCCCGAAGTACCGGACGCAGGATTATCTCGACCTGCTTTCGCTGCTCTACGACATCTTCAGCCTGATGCGCAAGAACGGCCTGCTCAGCCTCGAATCGCACATCGAGGAGCCGGCCACCAGCAGCGAGTTCTCGGCCTATCCGCGCCTGCTCGCCGAGCACCACCTGATCGAGTTCATCACCGACTGCCTGCGCCTGATCGTGGGCGGCAGCATGAACCCGCACGAGCTGGAACAGCTCCTGGAGATGGAGCTGGAAGTCCACCACCAGGAAGCCGAGGCGCCGGCGATGGCCCTGATGAAATCCGCCGACGCGCTGCCCGGTTTCGGCATCGTGGCGGCGGTGCTCGGCATCGTCACCACGATGTCGCAGCTGAGCGGAGATACCTCGCGCATCGGCGAGCACATCGCCGGCGCGCTGGTCGGCACCTTTCTCGGCATCCTGCTGTGCTATGGCTTCGCCGGGCCGCTGGCCTCGGCGATGGAGAACCGCGCGCAGGAGGACGGCAAGGCGTTTGAATGCGTGAAAGTCGCGCTGATGGCCAACCTGCGCGGCTACAACCCGATGGTGTCGGTGGAGTTCGCGCGCAAATCGCTGGTCGCGCAGGTGCGGCCCAGCTTCATGGAGCTGGAGGGGCATCTCAAGGGCGCGCGCGCCGGAGCCGGGGCGTGAGCGAGGAGTTCGACCAGCCGATCATCATCCGGCGCGTGCAGCGCCGGAAGCACGGCCATCACGGCGGTGCGTGGAAGGTGGCCTATGCGGATTTCGTCACCGCGATGATGGCGTTCTTCCTGGTGATGTGGCTGATCGGCGTGGGCACCCGCGAGCAGAAGGCCGCGATCTCCGAGTACTTCAAGAACCCGAGCATGACTCCGGGCGCCGCCACGATCGCGCCGCCTGGCCAGGCCGGCCCCGGCGGCGCCAGCGACAGCATGATCAAGCTTGGCGGGACGATGGACCTGCCGCGCGGCCCGGGCGCGGAAAAGCGCGGTGCGCCGCAGGTCAAGCACAACGTCGAGGACGCGATCAAACTGGCGCGCCAGGCCGACAAGTCGCGTCTGGAGGAGCTGATGAAGCGACTTAATGCCTCGATCCAGAGCAGCCAGGCGCTGGCGCCATTCAAGGATCAGCTGCTGCTGGACATCACCTCCGAAGGCCTGCGCATCCAGATCGTCGACAAGCTCAACCGGCCGATGTTCGACACCGGCAGCGCGCGGCTCAAGCCGTACACGGTGCAGATCCTGCGCGAACTGGGCCGCTCGATCGACGACGTGCCGAACCAGATCAGCATCTCCGGCCACACCGACGATGCGCCGTACAACAGCGGGCACGACTACAGCAATTGGGAGTTGTCGGCCGATCGCGGCAACGCCGCCCGTCGTGCGCTGATCGCCGGCGGGCTGGAGGCGGACAAGATCTCGCGCGTGGTGGGCCTGGCCGCATCCGTGCCGTTCGACAAGCAGAACCCCGCCGATCCGGTCAATCGCCGCATCAGCATCATCGTGATGACCGACCAGGCCGCCAAGGCGGCGCGTTCGATGGAAGTGGCCGATGGCGGTGCGACGCAGCCTTCGCCGATGCCGACTCCAAAACCGGCACCACTGGCCGCTTCGATTGTCGCCACGACGCCCGCACTGGCGCGTCTGCCGGTGCCGTCGGTGATCGTCCACCCCGAGAGCGCGGCGACGCCGGGAACGGGCGCGACTCAGTTCTCGGCGAAACCTGCGTCGCGCTGATCGCCGTGCGACATCGCTGCGTCGCCGCGTTCGGCGTCGAGCTGTGCGAGGCGCTCGGGCGTGCCCACGTCCGTCCACACGCCGTGGTGATGGGTGCCGCTGACGGCTTGCCGAGCCATCGCGCCCAGCAGCAACTGGCGCAACTTGAAGGTGGGCGCCGCGGCTTCGTGGGCGGCCGTGCCGGCAAGTTCCCGCCAGCCGTCCAGCAGCTCCCGGCGGAACACGCCAATGCCGCTGAAGGTGAGCCGCGGTTCGCCGCTTGCCTGCACCAGACCTTGCCCGTCCAGCGCGAAATCGCCTTCGGGGTGGTGCGGCGGGTTGTCGACCAGCAGCAGGTGCGCCAGCCCCGCCGGCTCGGCGGGCAGCGTGCCGAAATCGGCATCGCACCAGACATCCCCGCTGATGGCGAGGAACGGCCCGGTGCCCAGCAACGGCAGCGCGTTCAGCATGCCACCGCCGGTTTCCAGCGGCACGGGGCCTTCGTAGGCGTAGCGGATGCGCAGGCCCCAGCGGGAACCGTCGCCCAGCACCGCCGGAAACTGCTCGGCCAGGTGCGAGGTGTTGATCACCACGTAGTGCACGCCGGCGGCGGCGAGACGTTCGAGGTGCCAGACGATCAGCGGCTTGCCGCCGACGCAAAGCAGTGGCTTGGGCGTGCGGTCGGTCAGCGGGCGCATGCGCTCGCCGCGGCCGGCGGCGAAGATCAGTGCGTGCCTCATGCCGCCGCCCGGGTCAGGTCGCGGCCCTGCGCGTGGCGCTCCAGCAGGTCGGCGAAATCGGCCAGCTCGGGATAGCGGCGCGCCACCTCGATCACGTAGCGGTACACCTGCGGCACGTCCTTGAGATAGCCGCTCTTGCCGTCGCGGTACCACAGCCGATAAAACTGGCCCAGCACGCGCACGTGGCGATGCAGGCCGGTGAGATCGAACCAGCGCAGGAAACGCGCGGCGTCCACTGCCGCGTCGATCACGCCTGCGCGCAGCAGTCGCTGCCGGTACGACTCCACCCACGCTTCCACGCGATCGCCCGGCCAGGCGATGTAGGCATCGCGCAGCAGCGAGGCGAGGTCATAGGTGACCGGCCCGTGCAGCGCGCCCTGGAAATCGACGATGCCCGGGTTGTTCGCCTCCGTCAGCAGCAGGTTGCGGCTGTGGAAGTCGCGGTGCACGAAGCAGCGCGGTTGCTCCAGCGCGTTGTGCACGATGAGGTCAAACGCCGCCTCCAGCACGTCCCATTCGCCGCAGGCCGGCGTGTGGCCGAGGTGGCGCTGCAGGAACCATTCGGGCATCACCTCCAGTCCGCTCACCAGCACCTGACGGCCGAACGGCGGCAGGTCGTCGGCGGCCACCCGCGTCTGTATCTTCAGCAGGGCGTCCATCGCATCGCCGTACAGGCGGTCGGCGCTGGTGTCGTTCAATGCATCGAGGTACAGCCGCGAGCCCAGGTCCTCGATCAGCAGGAAGCCCTGGTCGAGGTCGCGTGCATGCACTTGCGGCACGTGCAGGCCGGCGGCGGCCAGGCGCTCGCCAATGGCCAGCCACGGGCGCGGATCTTCGCGATCGGGCGGCGAATCCATCACGATCCAGCTTTGCCCGCCTTGCGTGGTGCGCCAGTAGCTGCGAAAGCTGGCATCGGCCGAGGCGCTGTCCAGCGTCAGCGTGGGGGCGTTCAGGGCTTTGCGGGCCCAGGCGAGACGGGCAGCGGCGCGATCGTGCGAAGTCATGGCCGCCAGCTTAGCGAGGCCGCCACGGCATGGCGACACGGCCTCGCTGGATCGCTTCAGCCCGGACCCCGTGCGTGCGTGGGCGCGGCAGACACAGGCTGGCCTGCGCACACGACGAGGTGAAAGGGGTGGGTATGGCCGCCTTGCGCCGGTGGCGGCGGTCACGTTGACCGCGGCCGGCTTAATCAGTACCATTTTGGTCCCGATTCAAGCCCGGCCGATTCCGCCTGCCATGCTTCGCGTCAGCCGCCTCACCGATTACGCCACCGTGGTGATGACCTGCATCGCCGCGCACCCGGCTGACGTGCTGAGCACCGCGCAGATCGCCGACGAGACGCGGCTCGAGCTGCCCACGGTCAGCAAGCTGCTCAAGGCGCTGGGCCACGCCGAACTGGTCGAGTCCTTCCGCGGCGTCAACGGCGGCTACCGGCTGGCCCGCCCGGCCAGCGAGATATCGCTGGCGGAAATCGTCGAGGCGCTGGAAGGCCCGATCGGCATGACCGAGTGCGGCGTGGGCGAAGGCCAGTGCGAACGCGAGGCGCAGTGCGGCGTGCGCGGCAGCTGGCAACGCATCAACAGCGTGCTGGACCAGACCCTGCGCGCGGTCAGCCTGGCCGACATGCTCAAGCCGCCGCCCGCGAAACGAAAAATCGCCGTCACCGTGAAAACCGGCGAGGCCATCACCGAATGAACAGCATGATCAACGACAGCAGCAGCGCCACCGCACTGCGCGACAACGCCGACGTCGCCGAGGCGCTCGGTCGCAGCTACTCGGCCGGTTTCATCACCGAGATCGAGATGACCGGCCTGCCGCCGGGCCTGGACGAGGGCACCATCCGCGCCATCTCCGCCGTCAAGCACGAGCCGGAATGGATGACCGAGTGGCGGCTGCAGGCCTATCGCCACTGGTTGACCATGCCCAAACCGGACTGGGCCAAGCTCAACATCGACCCGATCGACTACCAGGCGATCAGCTATTACGCCGCGCCGAAGAAGCAGCCCAAGTCGCTGGACGAAGTCGATCCGGCCCTGCTGGAAACCTACGAGAAGCTCGGTGTACCGCTGCACGAGCGCGCTGCGCTGGCCGGCGTGGCGGTGGATGCGGTATTCGACTCGGTCTCGGTCGGCACCACCTTCCGCAAGCAGCTGGCCGACGCCGGCGTGCTGTTCTGCTCGATGAGCGAGGCGATCCGCGAATACCCCGAGATCGTGCAGAAATACCTGGGCAGCGTGGTGCCCACCGGCGACAATTTCTTCGCCGCGCTGAACTCGGCGGTGTTCTCCGACGGCAGCTTCGTGTTCATCCCGAAAGGCGTGCGCTGCCCGATGGAGCTGAGCACGTACTTCCGCATCAACGCGCAGAACACCGGCCAGTTCGAGCGCACCCTGATCGTGGCCGAGGAGCGCGCCCACGTCTCCTACCTCGAAGGTTGCACCGCGCCGAAGCGCGACGAGAACCAGCTGCATGCGGCGGTGGTCGAGCTGGTGGCGCTGGAAGGCGCGCAGATCAAGTACTCCACCGTGCAGAACTGGTATCCCGGCGACGAGAACGGCGTGGGCGGCATCTACAACTTCGTCACCAAGCGCGGCGACTGCCGCGGCGACGACTCGAAGATCTGCTGGACCCAGGTCGAGACCGGCTCGGCGATCACCTGGAAGTACCCGTCCGTGGTGCTGCGCGGCGACCGCTCGGTGGGCGAGTTCTACTCGGTGGCGCTGACCCACCATTTCCAGCAGGCCGACACCGGCACCAAGATGATCCACATCGGCAAGCACACCAAGTCGAAGATCGTCTCCAAGGGCATCAGCGCCGGGCGCAGCTCCAACAGCTACCGCGGCCTGGTGAAGATGGAGAAGGGCGCCGAGGGCGCGCGCAACTACACCCAGTGCGACAGCCTGCTGATCGGCAAGCAGTGCGGCGCGCACACCTTCCCGTACATGGAAGTGAAGAACCCCACTGCGATCGTCGAGCACGAGGCGACCACGTCCAAGATCTCCGACGACCAGATGTTCTACTGCCGCGCGCGCGGCATCCCGGAAGAGGATGCCGTGTCGATGATCGTCGACGGCTTCTGCAAGCAGGTGTTCCGCGAACTGCCGATGGAGTTCGCGGTGGAGGCGAAGAAGCTGCTTGAGGTGAGCCTCGAAGGTGCGGTGGGTTGATGCTTTTTCCTTCTCCTTCCGGGAGAAGGTGCCCGAAGGGCGGATGAGGGTGCGGGCCTGCACGGATTTTTCCGCAAGCCCCGAACCCTCACCCCAACCCCTCTCCCGGTGGGAGAGGGGCTCAAGATCAGGAATCCTCATGCTCAAAATCGAAAACCTGCATGCCCGCGTCGAGGGCAAGGAAATCCTCAAGGGGCTCAGCCTCGAAGTGAACGCGGGCGAGGTGCACGCGATCATGGGGCCCAACGGCGCCGGCAAGTCGACGCTGGGCAACGTGTTGTCCGGCCGTGACGGCTACGAGGTGACCGCCGGCAGCGTGACCTACAACGGCATCGATCTGCTGGCGCTGGCGCCGGAGGCGCGCGCGGCGGCCGGGGTGTTCCTGGCGTTCCAGTACCCGGTGGAGATCCCCGGCGTCAACAACACCTATTTCCTGCGCGCGGCGCTGAATGCGCAGCGCAAGGTGCGTGGCGAGAAGGAACTCGACTCGATGCAGTTCCTCAAGCTGGTGCGCGAGAAACTCAAGGTGATGCAGATCTCCGACGAGCTGCTGCACCGGGCCGTCAACGAGGGCTTTTCCGGCGGCGAGAAGAAGCGCAACGAGATCTTCCAGATGGCGGTACTGGAGCCGCAGCTGGCGATCCTCGACGAGACCGACTCGGGCCTCGACATCGACGCGCTGAAGCAGGTGGCGCAGGGCGTCAACACGCTGCGTTCGCCCGAGCGCGCGTTCCTGATGATCACCCACTACCAGCGCCTGCTCGACTACGTGGTGCCGGACTTCGTGCACGTGCTCGCCGGTGGCCGCATCGTCGAGAGCGGCGACAGGTCGCTGGCGTTGAAGCTGGAAGCGCATGGCTACGCCGGGATCGGCGCCAGCCATCCGGCAGTCCCGCACCAGGCGGGAGCGCAGGCATGAACCAGCCGGCATCGCTGCCGTTGGTCGCCTCGCTGCTGGATGCCCCGCTGCCGCCCAGCGGCATCGCCTGGCTGGATGCGGCGCGGCAGGAAAACCGCGCGGCGTTCGCCATCGGCGGTCTGCCCGACACGCGGGTGGAGGCATGGAAGTACACCGCACTGCGCGGGCTCGGCCAGCGCCGCTTTACCCAGGGCGACGCCGCGGCGCAGACGCGCGCGGTGGAGGCATCGACTCTGACATTGCCCGGTGTCTCGGGCGTTCGCCTGGTCTTCGTCAACGGGGCGTTCCGCGCCGATCTGTCGGCGGTGGATTCGCTGCCCGCCGGACTTTCGCTGCAACCGCTGTCGCAGGCCTTGCGGGGCGACGTCGAACCGCTGCGCTTCGCGCTGTCGCGCCACTACCGCGACATCGGCGACGCCTTCGCACAGATCAATGCCGCCAGTGCCGGTGATGGCGTGGTACTGCGCGTAGCCGCCCACGCCAGGATCGACCAGCCGGTGCAGCTGGTGTTCGTCGGCGCCGAGGCCGAACTGGCCTGGCATGTGCGCAATGTGATCGAACTGGGCGAGGGCGCCGAGCTGAGCCTGGTCGAACAGCACGCAAGCCGTGGCGACGCCGCGCAGTTGGCCACCGTGGTCAGCGACATCGAACTACGCGACGGTGCGCAGCTGCATCACGTCATGCTGCAGGATGCGGCGGCCGGCACCAATCTGATTCGACGCAGCAGCCTGCGCCTGCATGCGCGCGCGCAGGCTGCCCTGCACGTGCTGGAACTGGGTGGCGCGTTGGTACGCCACGACCTGCGTGCCGAGCTGATCGGCGACGGCGCACGGGTGCACACCCGCGGCGTGTTCATGCCGCATGGTCGCCAGCACATCGACACCCAGCTGGCGATCCGCCACCAGGCGCTGGACACCACCTCCACCTCGCACTGGCGCGGCGTCGCCAACGACCGCGCACGCGGCGTGTTCCGCGGCGCGATCGTGGTGGCGCCCGGTGCCGACGGCAGCGACGCCAACCTCACCAACAAGAACCTGCTGCTGTCGCCGAGCGCCGAGATCGACACCAAGCCGGAGCTGGAAATCTATGCCGACGAAGTGCAGGCCGCGCACGGCGCCACGGTCGGCCAGCTCGACGAGCGTTCGCTGTTCTACCTGCGCTCGCGCGGCATTCCGCTCGCCGAGGCACGCGCACTGCTGACTGCCGCATTCTGCCGCGCGGTGCTGGACGACCTGCCGAACGTGGCCCTGCGCGAGCATCTATCCACCTTGCTGGTCGCACAGCTTCCCGCTTGACGCTCCAGCTCCTGGGCCTGCCCGCAGGGGCAGGCCGGGAGGGGCGAGGCTCCTGGCCTGAAGATCAAGAGCGCACCCCAGCCCAACCCTCCCCTGCGAGCGGGGGAGGGAGCCCCAACCGGATTCTCCGAATGAACGCACAAGCCAGCACACCGACCGTCTTCGACGTCCAGCGCATCCGCGCGGACTTCCCGTTGCTGTCGCGCACGGTGCACGGCAAGCCGCTGGTGTACTTCGACAGCGCCAACACCAGCCAGAAGCCGGTGTCGGTGATCGAGGCGGTGAACACCCACTATCGCGAACACAACGCCAACGTGTCGCGCGCGGTGCATCAGCTGGGCGAGGAGGCCACGGCGGCGTATGAAGGCGCGCGCGACAAGCTCGCGCGGTTCATCCATGCCGGTTCGCGCGATGAGGTCATCCTCACCTCCGGCACCACCCAGGCCACCAACCTGGTCGCCTACAGCCATGTGCTGCCGCAACTGAAGGCGGGCGACAGCATCCTCACCACGGTGATGGAGCACCACGCCAACATCGTGCCGTGGCAGCTGGTTGCCGCGCGCCGCGGCGCCACGGTGAAGGCCGCGCCGATCGACGAGCGCGGCGAGCTGATCGTGGAGAAGTACGTCGAGATGCTGACGCCGGAGGTGAAGCTGGCCTGCGTCACCCACGTTTCCAATGTGCTGGGCACGGTCAACCCGGTGCGCGAGATCGCGCGCGAATGCCGCAAGCGCGGCATCCCGCTGCTGGTCGACGGCTCGCAGGCGGTGCCGCACCGGCGGGTGGACGTGCAGGCGCTGGGCTGCGATTTCTACGCGCTGACCGGGCACAAGATGCTTGGCCCCACCGGTACCGGCGCGCTGTGGGCGAAGCGCGAACACCTGGAAGCGATGCCGCCGTTTTTCGGCGGCGGCGAGATGATCCGCGAGGTGAAGTTCTCCGGCACCACCTTCGCTGCGCCTCCGCACAAGTTCGAGGCCGGCACGCCGAACATCGCCGGCTTCGTCGGCCTGGCGGCGGCGATCGACTACTACGAGTCGGTCGGCTTCGCGGCGATCGAGGCATGGGAGCAGCAACTGCTGCATTACGCCACGGAACGCCTGCGCGAGATTCCCGGCCTGCGCATCATCGGCGAGGCGGCCGAGAAGGAGCCGGTGGTCTCGTTCCTGCTGGAAGGTGCGCAGGCCACCGATCTGGCGACCCTGCTCGACCTCGAAGGCGTCGCCGTGCGCTCCGGCCACCACTGCGCGCATCCGTTGATGCAGTTCTTCGGCGTGCCCGCCACGCTGCGTGCGTCGCTGGCGTTCTACAACACGCGCGAGGAGATCGACAGTTTCGTCGTCGCCCTGCTCAAGGTGCGCCGCCTGCTGCGCTGAAACGGCGGCGGCTTTCCTGCCGCCGCCACGGTCGGGCATCATGTGCGGCGGAGTCCCCATCGATCATCCCCATGCTTGCCTCGTTGCCATCGTTCATCCGCGTGCCGCTGGCGCTGCTTGCGCTTGCACTCAACATCCTGTTGCACGTGGCTTTCATTTTCGCGTTCACCCTGCTCAAGCTGCTGCTGCCGGTACACGCGATTCGGCAGGCCTGCTCACGCGCCCTGGTCGCCATCGCGGAAAGCTGGATCGGCGTCAACAATGTCCTGTTCGGCGTGTTCGCCCGCGTGCGCTGGCAGGTCGAGGGGCTGGCCGGGCTGCGTCGCGACGGCAACTACCTGGTGCTGTGCAACCACCAGAGCTGGGTGGATATCCCGGTGCTGCAGAAGGTGTTCAACCGGCGCATCCCGTTCCTGCGCTTTTTCCTCAAGCAGGAACTGATCTGGGTGCCCTTGCTCGGCCTGGCATGGTGGGCGCTGGATTTCCCCTTCATGAAGCGCTATTCGCGGCAGGCCCTGCTGCGCCACCCCGAGCTGCAGGGCAAGGACCGCGAGGCGACCCGCCGCGCCTGCGAGAAGTTCCGCCACATGCCGGTGTCGGTGATGAACTTCGCCGAAGGCACGCGCTTCACGCCGGCCAAGCACGACGCGCAGCATTCGCCGTTTCGCTACCTGCTGCGGCCGAAAGCCGGCGGCGTGGCCTTCGTGCTCGATGCGATGGGCGAGGCGCTGCACGCGATCCTCGACGTCACCATCGTCTATCCGCATGGCCCATGCACCATTGCCGACCTGATCGCCGGACGCGTGCGCGAAATTCGCGTGCATGTGCGTGAACGCCCGATAGGTCGCGAGCTGATCGGCAGCTACGACGAGGACGCGGCATTCCGCGGCCGGGTCAAGGCATGGATGAACGACTTGTGGCACGAGAAGGACGCCCAGGCGGCGCGCATGCAGCTGTCGCCCGATGCCGGATCGAGAGGAGACTGAAATGCGTGTGCTGGTCGTGGGCGCCGGGGCTACCGGCGGCTATTTTGGCGGCCGCCTGCTGCAGCACGGGCGCGATGTGACCTTCCTGGTGCGTGAGGGCCGCGCGCGGCAGCTGGCGCAGCACGGCCTGGTCATCCGCAGCGCGGCCGGCGACGTCGACCTGCCCGCACCGCCGACCGTGCTGGCAAGTGCACTGTGCGAGCCGTTCGACCTGATTCTGCTCAGCTGCAAGGCCTACGGCCTGGAGCAGGCGATGGCCGACATCGCTCCGGCCGTGGGCGAGCGCACCACCGTGCTGCCATTGCTCAACGGCATGCGCCATCTCGACCTGCTGGATCACCGCTTCGGTGCCGAGCGCGTCTTCGGCGGCCAATGCGCCATTTCCGCCACGCTCGACGCGCAAGGAGCCGTGCAGCATCTCAACCGGCTTCACAGCCTCACCTTCGGCGAGCGCGACGGCAGCGCGTCCGCGCGCATGCAGGCGATCACCGGAATGCTGGGCCAGGCCGGTTTCGACGCGCGACCCAGCGACGCGATCGTGCAGGAGATGTGGGACAAATGGTTTTTCCTGACCTCGCTGGCCGGCATCACCTGCCTGATGCGCGGGGCGATCGGCGAGATCGAGGCCGCACCCGGCGGTCGCGCGGCGGCGCTCGCGCTGCTGGAGGAATGCCGCGCGACGGCGGCAGCGGCCGGCCATGCTCCCCACGAGCGCGTGCTGGAACGGGCGCGCGGCATGCTGACGGAACCGGGGTCGCGCCTCGAAGCTTCCATGCTGCGCGACCTGCGCCAGGGCCATCCGATCGAGGCCGACCACGTGGTGGGTGACATGCTTGCGCGCGCGCGGCAGGCGCAGTTGCCGGCCACGATGCTGGAACTCGTCCATGCGCACCTCAAGGTCTACGAGGTCCGTCGGCTGGCCACTCCGTCGGCATGAGTCGATCCGGCGTGCGCGCTTGCTGCAGATCATGGCCGGCCGGCACGTCGCGCATTACCATGCGCGGATGACAGAGCCACGCGCCCCCGTCGCATTTCGCACCGCCCGCGCGGCGGACGTCCCTGCCATCGTCGCGCTGGTCGAATCGGCTTATCGCGGCGAATCGGGCTTGCGCGGCTGGACCACCGAATCCCACCTGCTCGACGGCCAGCGCACCGACGCGGCCGATGTCGAGGCGTTGATCGCGCGGCCGGACAGCTGCGTGCTGCTGGCGCTCCGCGACGGTGCGCTGGTGGCGAGCTGCCACGTCGAGCGACAAGCTGCGGCCGGCTATTTCGGCATGTTCGCGGTTGACCCGGCGGAGCAGGGCCACGGCCTGGGCAAGCAGGTGCTGGCCCAGGCCGAACGCATCGCGCGCGAACAGTGGCATTGCAGCGCGATGCGCATGACGGTGATCGTGCAGCGCGAGGAGCTGATCGCCTGGTATGGCCGGCGCGGCTACCGGCGCACCGGCGAACGGCAGCCGTTCCCGTACGGCAACGAGCGTTTCGGCATTCCGCGTCGCGCCGACCTGTGTTTCGAGGTGCTGGTCAAGGAGTTCACCGAGGTGCTTGCATGAACGGATGGATCAGGGTCGGCACGCGCAGCGATTTCCTGCCCGGCGAATACAAGGTGGTGTGGGACGGCGACACCTCGATCGCCGTGTACAACATCGACGGCGCGCTGTATGCGGTCGAGGACACCTGCACCCACGATGGCGGCGAACTGGCTGGCGGCGAAGTGTTCGGATTCGAGGTGGAATGCCCGCGCCACGGCGCGCGCTTCGACCTGCGCACCGGTGCGGTGACCAGGCCGCCGGCGTATGTCCCGATCGCCAGCTTTCCGGTGCGCGAGGAAGACGGCGCGATCTGGACGCGCGACGACCGCTGACTTCGCGCGTCAGCCGCCTTGTTGGCAGCGCGCGGCCTGTGCGGCTGTGGCCGGGGCGCCGCGCACCCGGCCGGCATTGGACACCACCACGCTGAGCGCCTGGCTGTCCCGCCCCGGCTCGCAGAACAGCAAGGTCAGGTTGCTGCCGCCGGCACTGCCGTCAGGCTGGAAGCGCACCTCGTGGCGGCCATTGCTGCTGGTGATGCGCAGACCCAGGTCGTAGGCTGCCCCGGTGCGGGCGGGTTGGCCATCGGGCTGGTGATCGCCGTCGAGGTCCTGTCCGAGCAGCCAGCCATGTTCCCAGCGGTTGTCTTCGCTGCATCGGCTGCCATCCGCACTGGGGCAGAACAGCGTGCGTTTGCCGGTGATCGCCGCGGTGCTGCGCGTGTGTCGCAAGGCGGCGATGAAGTCGCTTTGCGCCGCCTGCAGTCGATTGCGGCTCAACACATGGTGCAGCGGCGGCAACGCGATGCCGGTCAGAATGCCGGCGATGGCCAGTACCATGACTTGTTCGATCAGGCTGAAACCGCGGTTCGCTTTCCATGGCGTCGTCGTCATCTCGCATCCTGCGCTGTGCCGGAACCGGCATGCTAGGACGATGGCCCGTGCCAGCCAGCAGCCCGATGCCGCCCGCGGCGTCGGACTCTGCTGACGCGGCATGTCAGCAGGCCGGATTTAAAATGTGCCGTCCCGCCCACATCTGCAGCTGATGACCGACCGCTTCCAACTCGCCGCCCCCTACCAGCCCGCCGGCGACCAGCCGCAGGCGATCCAGCGCCTGGCCGAGGGTTTCGAGGCCGGCCTGGCCGCGCAGACCCTGCTCGGCGTGACCGGCTCGGGCAAGACCTACACCATCGCGAACGTCATCGAGCGCATCCAGCGCCCGACCATCGTGATGGCGCCGAACAAGACGCTGGCCGCGCAGCTGTACGGCGAGTTCCGCGAGTTTTTCCCGCAGAATGCGGTGGAGTACTTCGTCAGCTACTACGACTACTACCAGCCGGAAGCCTATGTGGTGGCGTCGGACACCTTCATCGAGAAGGATGCCTCGATCAACGAGCACATCGAGCAGATGCGGCTGTCGGCGACCAAGGCGCTGCTGTCGCGCCGCGACTCGATCATCGTGGCCACCGTGTCGGCGATCTACGGCCTGGGCAATCCGGAGGACTACCTGTCACTGCGCCTGATCCTGGCCACCGGCGAGCGCATCGACCAGCGCAAGCTGATCCACCAGCTGACCGAGCTGCAGTACACCCGCAACGAAACGGAGCTGCGCCGCGGCACCTATCGCGTGCGCGGCGAGATCGTCGACGTGTTTCCGGCCGAGTCGGAGACCGAGGCGCTGCGCATCGAGCTGTTCGATGGCGAAGTGGAGAAGATGGCGCTGTTCGATCCGCTCACCGGCGAGACGATCCGCAGGGTGCAGCGCTATACCGTCTACCCGCGCACGCACTACGCCAGCACGCGCGAGAGCGTGCTCAACGCGATCGAGACGATCAAGGTCGAACTGAAGGACCGGCTGGAATATCTGTACAGGGAGAACAAGCTGGTCGAGGCGCAGCGACTGGAGCAGCGCACCCGCTTCGACCTGGAGATGATGGCCGAGGTCGGCTACTGCCAGGGCATCGAGAACTACTCGCGCCACCTGACCCGCCGCGCGCCGGGCGAGCCGCCGCCGACCCTGTTCGACTACCTGCCGGCCGACGGCCTGCTGGTGGTGGACGAGTCGCACGTCACCGTGCCGCAGCTGGGCGCGATGTACAAGGGCGATCGCTCACGCAAGGAGACCCTGGTGGAGTTCGGTTTCCGCCTGCCCTCGGCGATGGACAACCGGCCGCTGCGTTTCGAGGAATGGGAGGAGCGCGTGCCGCGGGCGATCTACGTCTCCGCCACGCCGCGCGATTACGAACTGCACAAATCCGGCGATGCGGTGACCGAGCTGGTGGTGCGCCCGACCGGCCTGGTCGACCCGGAAGTCGAGGTGCGCCCGGTACGCACCCAGGTCGACGACCTGCTCAGCGAGGTGCACAAGCGCGTGGCGATGGGCGACCGCGTACTGGTCACCACGCTGACCAAGCGCATGGCCGAGAACCTCACCGAATACCTGTCCGAGCACGACGTGAAGGTGCGTTACCTGCACTCGGACATCGAGACGGTCGAGCGCAGCGAGATCATCCGCGACCTGCGCCTGGGCGAGTTCGATGTGCTGGTCGGCATCAACCTGCTGCGCGAGGGCCTGGACATGCCCGAGGTATCACTGGTGGCGATCCTCGACGCGGACAAGGAGGGCTTCCTGCGTTCCACCGGCTCGCTGATCCAGACCATCGGCCGCGCTGCCCGCAACGTGCGCGGCAAGGCGATCCTGTACGCCGACAACGTCACCCGCTCGATGCAGGCGGCGATGGACGAGACCGCCCGCCGCCGCGAGAAGCAGATCGTCTTCAACGAGGTGCACGGCATCACCCCGAAAACCGTGGTGCGGCGCATCGCCGACATCATGGAGGGCGCGCGCAGCGAGGTCGGCAACCGGCGTGGCGGCAAGACGCGCACCCGCGACCGCGCGGTGGCCGAGCAGGGCGCCGATTACGCCGGTCTCGGCGCGGCGCAGGCGGCTGCCCTGCTGAAGAAGCTGGAGGCGCAGATGTACAAGCACGCCCAGAACCTGGAGTTCGAGGACGCCGCCCGGCTGCGCGACCAGATCCACCAGTTGCGCGAGCAGGCCCTGCGCTGAGCCGGGCGGCGGGATATTGTCGGGCGCCGCCGGCTCCCGTATACTGCGCGGCTCGCACGGCCTGGCCGTGGCGACGGGCGGTTAGCTCAGCGGTAGAGCACTACCTTGACATGGTAGGGGTCACAAGTTCGATCCTTGTACCGCCCACCAATTCCATGATCCACCGATCGAGTGGAACCGAGAGGGGAATCCGGCCAGGGTTCCCCTTTTTCGTGGGGCGACGGCGCGCTCGTCGCTGGCTGCGCGGCCATCTGATTCGTTCGCCGAACACGTTCGCGTCCGCTGCGCGTGCCCTCGCCAGCCGCGCGATTCGATGCCCTCTCGCCGCTCCCTCGCGGATCGGCGGAATTCCGTCGATTCAGCTTGCAGCAATCTCTTCACGGATGTAGATTGCCCGGACGGTCGATCGTACTCCGGCTGCCAGCGATCTTCGGGTCCGGGCGCGCCGTGAGGCGACGAGGAGATCGGGCACGCAGCTACGCCAAGTCCAACGCCGAGGTGGGGTGGTCATCGGTTTCGACGTGCGACGGCGGGATGTGGTGCTTCAGTAAAGTCGGATGGTGTGCCGAGACGTTGCATGCGTCGCGGCGCATGTCATGCCGCCACTGCCGAACCGCCGGGGGGAACGAAGGGGACGTATGGACTTGCGTGCACAGTCGCCATCGGAATCGTGCCTTGCTCCCGTACGTCGACGCGGTTCGCGCGGGCGCGTTGCCGTGTCGCCCGATCTTTCTGCCGATCGCCAATGCCGCGCGCACGATGTCTCGGTCACGACCGTGCAAGGTCGCCGCCGCGTCTGCGCACCTGCCTTCAATGACTTTTCGTTCCGTTGCCGCCGGGCTGGTCCCGGCCGCGCCGGGGCGGATGAATGCTGCATCTTGAAAACCCAAGCATGCCCACCGGGAGAGTCGCATGGCCAAGCAAAGTAGTCAGAAATTCATCGCGCGCAATCGTGCGCCCCGCGTGCAGATCGAGTACGACGTCGAGGTCTACGGCGCACAGAAGAAGGTGCAGGTACCCTTCGTGATGGGCGTGATGTCGGACCTGTCCGGTGCCAATGCGGGCGAGCTGCCGCCTATCGAGGATCGCAAGGCGCTGGAGATCGACGTCGACAATTTCGACAGCCGCCTGAATTCGATGAAGCCGCGGGTGACCTTCGCGGTGCCGAACACGCTCACCGGCGAAGGCAGCCTGGCGGTGGACATCACCTTCGAGAGCATGGACGACTTCTCGCCGGCGGCGGTCGCCCGCAAGGTGGGCGCCGTGGCGAAACTGCTCGAGGCGCGCACGCAGCTTGCCAACCTGGATACCTACATGGACGGCAAGGCAGGCGCTGAAAACCTGATTGCCCAGGCACTCAAGGACCCGGCGCTGCTGCAGTCGCTGGTTTCGGCGCCCAAGCCCGCCGACGACACCAACAAAGACGGGGAGTAAGCACGCATGGCCACCGAAAAGCTAGCCGAACAGGAAGGCGCCGTACAGACTCTCGACGCCGGCGACTTCGCTGCGTTGCTGAGCAAGGAGTTCAAACCCAAGAGCGACCGCGCCAAGGAAGAGGTCGAATCGGCCGTGCGCACCCTGGCCGAGCAGGTGCTGAACAAGGCCGACATCGTTTCCGACGACGTCGCCCAGACCATCAACGCCTACATCGCCGAGATCGACCGCAAGCTCAGCGAGCAGATCAACCTGATCATGCACCACCCCGATTTCCAGAAGCTGGAAAGCGCGTGGCGCGGCCTGCATCACCTGGTCAACAACACGGAGACGGATCAGCTGCTGAAGATCCGCGTGATGAACATCTCCAAGAAGGAGCTGGGCAAGACCCTGAAACGCTACAAGGGCACGGCCTGGGACCAGAGCCCGATCTTCAAGAAGCTGTATGAGGAAGAGTACGGCCAACTGGGCGGCGAGCCCTATGGCTGCCTGGTCGGCGACTACTACTTCGACCACAGCCCGCCCGACGTCGAGCTGCTCTCGGGCATCGCGCAGGTTGCTGCGGCGGCACACGCGCCGTTCATCTCGGCCGCGGCTTCCACCCTGATGGGCATGGACAGCTGGAACGAGCTTGCCAACCCGCGCGACCTGGCCAAGGTGTTCTCCACGCCGGACTACGCCGCGTGGCGCTCGCTGCGCGAGTCGGACGATGCCAAGTACATCGGCCTGACCATGCCGCGCACGCTGGCCCGCCTGCCGTATGGCGCCAACACCGATCCGGTGGAGGAGTTCAACTTCGAGGAGGACACTGCCGGCGCGGACTCGTCCAAGTACACCTGGCAGAACGCGGCTTACGCGATGGCGGTGAATATCAACCGCTCGTTCAAGGAATATGGCTGGTGCTCGCGCATCCGCGGCATCGAGTCCGGCGGCGCGGTGGAAGGCCTGCCCGCACACACCTTCCCGACCGACGACGGCGGCGTGGACATGAAGTGCCCGACCGAGATCGCGATCACCGATCGCCGCTCGGCCGAGCTGGACAAGATGGGCATGATGCCGCTGGTGCATCGCAAGAACTCGGACATGGCCGCGTTCATCAGTGCCCAGTCGCTGAGCAAGCCGGAGGAGTACGACGATCCGGACGCCACCGCCAACGCGGCGCTGGGCGCGCGCTTGCCGTACATGTTCGCCTGCTGCCGCTTCGCGCATTACCTGAAGTGCATCGTGCGCGACAAGATCGGCTCCTTCAAGGATCGTACGGCGATGGAGCGCTGGCTGGCGTCCTGGATCAACCAGTACGTCGACGGCGACCCGGCCAACTCCAGCGAAGAGACCAAGGCCCGCAAACCCTTGTCGGCCGCGGAGGTGGTGGTGGAAGAGGTGGAAGGAGCACCTGGGTATTACACGTCGAAGTTTTTCCTCAAGCCGCATTATCAGTTGGAGGGCCTGACCGTTTCCCTGAGGCTGGTGTCCCGTCTTCCTTCGGCGGCCAAGAGCTGACCCGGAAGTTTCTCGCAGGTTCGTTCCACGGTTTCAACTGGCAGTACCAGTCAATCGCCGAGCAGCTTCCTCCGAGCGAGAACTGTCCGGTTCACCTGATTTCAACAGACAAGGAGAATTCTCATGGCACTAGACATGCACCTGAAGCTGGAGGGCGGCGACGTCACCTTCACCGGCGAATCCAAGCACACCAAGCACAAGGACCAGATCCAGCTGCTGGCCTGGTCCTGGGGGATGTCGCAGAGCGGTTCCTTCGGCCATGGCACCGGCGGCGGCGCGGGCAAGGCCAACGTGCAGGACATCAGCTTCACCAAGTACCTCGACAAGAGCACCACGTCCTTCATCAAGGCGCTGGTCACCGGCGCGCACATCGGCACCGCGACCTTGTTCGTGTCCAAGGCCGGCGGCAAGCAGGAGGACTACTTCACCATCAAGCTGACCAGCGCGATGGTGACCAGCTATTCCACCGGCGGCTCGGGCGGTGAGGACATGCTGACGGAGAACATCTCGATCAGCTTCGCCAAGTTCGACGTCGAGTACTTCGCCCAGAACGACAAGGGCGTGGTGGCTTCGGCCGGCACGGTCGGGTACAGCGTCGAGGAAGTCGCGGCGAGCTGAGCTGGCGCCTGACCAGGCTTCGCCGGCACCTGCTGTCCGGCGGTCCAGGTGCAGGGGACGAATGCAACGGCTTGTCGCACCCCGGACTTCCGGGTGCGACCAGCGGCGTTTGTCCGCCTGCACCCGGGATCGTCCGGTCGGGGTGACGGCGACCTTCCCGCGCCCGCGGCCCCGCTGCCGACGGGGCGCCGGCATCGAGAGACGACATGACACCCGAAAGCAAGCTCAAAGAAGGCCGGCCGGACGAAGCGTTGCAACTGCTCACGGCGGAAGTACGCAACAACCCGGCAGATGCCAAGCGCCGGGTTTTTTTATTCCAGTTGCTGGCGCTGCTCGGACAATGGGAGCGGGCACAGAACCAGCTCAGCGTCTGCGGCGAACTCGACCCGCTCAACGCCATGATGGTCGGTGCCTATTCGGAGGCGCTGAAAGGCGAACTGGTGCGCGCCGACGTCTTCGCCGGCAAACGCATGCCGGTGATCATCGGCGAGCCGGAACCCTGGCTGGCGTGGCTGCTGCAATCGCTCAAGCTCGGCGCCGAAGGCAGGCACGAGCAGGCCGCGACGCTGCGCGAGCAGGCACTGGAACAGGCTCCCGCGGTGGCGGGCAACATCGACGGCGCCGCGTTCGAGTGGATCGCCGATGCCGACCCCCGCATCGGGCCGTGCCTGGAGATCATCGTCAACGGCGGCTACTCCTGGGTACCGTTCTCGCGCCTGCGCGAGCTGAAATTCGAGGCCCCGAGTGATCTGCGCGACAAGATCTGGGTGCCCACCCAGGTGACATGGAGCAATGGCGGCCAGGCCATCGGCTTCATTCCGGGGCGTTACGCCGGCAGCGAACGGTCCGAGGACCAGGACATCGTGCTCGGGCGCAAGACCGACTGGGTGGAGCAGGGCAGCGACCAGATCGGTCTGGGACAGCGCATGCTGGCCACCGACGTGGCCGACTATCCGCTGCTCGACGCGCGACTGATCACCTTCGACGTCGCCTGAGCCGGAGTGCCGACTTTCCATGGCTGAGCTCACCACCCAGGAACGACTTCAGCCTTCGCTGCTCGATCGCCTGACCGACGACGAGCCGGGCAAGCTGGAGGAAAGCCGCGAGAAGCGCGTGATCTCGGTGTCCCGACTGCGCGAATGCGTCACCCGCGATATCTCCTGGCTGCTGAATTGCGTGAGCCTGGAGGCGAATGTCGAGCTCGAGGAATATCCCGAGGTTTCCCGCTCGGTGCTCAACTTCGGCATCCCCGACCTTACCGGTGCGGCCCTGTCGGGAATCAACGCCGAAGCGCTGCAGCGCCGTGTACGCGATGCCATCGTGGCCTACGAGCCACGGCTGACCGCCAACACCCTGCGCGTCAACGTCAACGCGTTGACCAAGCGCATGGATCGCCAGGCGCTGATTTTCAACATCGAATCGGAAATGTGGGCGCAACCGATTCCGTTGAACCTGTACCTGAAGACCGAAGTCGACCTGGAGACCGGCAACTTCAAGGTGTCGGAGGGCTTCGGCTGATCGCCCATGGACCCGAGACTGCTGCGCTACTACAACCGGGAACTGCAACACGTACGCGAAATGGGCGGCGAGTTTGCCCGCGAGTATCCGAAGATCGCCGGCCGCCTCGGCCTGGAAGGCTTCGAGTGCGCCGACCCCTACGTGGAACGCCTGCTGGAAGGCTTTGCCTTCATGGCCGCGCGCGTGCAGCTCAAACTCGACGCGCAGTATCCGGTGTTCACCCAGCACCTGCTGGAGATGATCTATCCGCATTACCTGGCGCCGGTGCCCTCGATGGCCGTGGTGCAGATGCACCCGGACCTCAAGGAAAGCGGCCTGCTGGCCGGCCACAAGGTGGCCCGGCACACGGCATTGCGCAGCATGATCGGCAAGGACGACCGCACCGCCTGCGAATACCGCACCGCCCACGAGGTCACCCTGTGGCCGCTGGAGCTGGCCGAGGCGAAGTATTTCGAGACCCCCGCCGCGATCGCCGCCGCCGGGGTGGTGCTGCCGGCCGGCAAGATCGTACGCGCCGGCCTGCGCCTGAAGTTCCGCGTCACCGCCGGTGCCCAGGCCAACATGCTGGCGCTGGACCGGCTGCCGATATTCCTTGCCGGCGCCGATGAACTGCCCAAACGCCTGTACGAGCAATTGCTCGGCAATGCGGTCGGCTACCAGGTCCGCGCGCAGGGCGCGTCGGGGGCGATCAACGAGAACCACGACGCCAGCCACATCGAGCGTCGCGGCTACGACGACGACGAGGCGCTGATCCCTTACTCCGGGCGCTCGTTCAGCGGCTACCGGCTGCTGCAGGAGTATTTCGCCTGCCCCGAGCGCTTCCTGTTCGCCGAGTTCACCGGCCTGCGGTCGCTGCTGGCGCGGGCCAAGGGCAACGAGTTCGAGATCGTGGTGTTGTTCGACCGCAGCGTGGCCAGCTTGCACAACGCCGTCGACGTCAGCAACTTCCGGCTGTTCTGCACGCCGGCGATCAACCTGTTCCCGCGGCGTGCCGATCGCATCCACCTGACGCAGGGCACCAGCGAATACCACATCCTCGCCGATCGCACCCGGCCGATGGATTTCGAAATCCACAGCATCGGCAACGTCGAGGGGTTCGGCGACCGGCAGGAGCCGGAGCAGCGCTTCCTGCCGTTCTACGGCTGCGACGAGCGCACCTGGCACGCGCGGCACTCGGCCTACTACACGATCCGCCGCGAGCCGCGGCTGTTGTCCTCCCGGCAGAAGCGCCAGGGTGCGCGCTCCAGCTACATCGGCAACGAGATGTTCATCTCGCTGGTCGACTCCAGCGAGGCGCCGTACTCCACCGAGCTGCGCCAGATCGGCATGCAGCTGATGTGCACCAACCGCGACCTGCCGCTGCAGATGCCGGTCGGCAAGTCCCACACCGACTTCACCCTGGAGACGGGCGCGCCGGTGGAATCGATCCGCTGCGTCGCCGGTCCGACCAAGCCGCGTGCCTCGGTCGCCACCGGCGAGACCGCGTGGCGCCTGCTCAGCCACCTGCAGCTCAACTACGTGTCGCTGCTGGAAAACAACGCGGGCGAAGGCGCCGCGGCACTGCGCGAGATGCTGACCCTGTACTGCGACGAGTTCGACTCCAGCGCACTGCGCCAGATCGAGGGGCTCAAGGCGGTGAGTTCGCAATCCATCGTGCGACGCATCCCGTTGCCCGGGCCGATCACCTTCGGCCGCGGCCTGGAGATCACCCTGACCTGCGACGACGGCGCCTTCGAGGGCACCGGAGCGTTCCTGCTGGGCGCGGTGATGCAGCAGTTCTTTACCCGTTACGTATCGATCAACTCCTTCACTGAAACCGTTCTGCGCACGCTGGAACGCAACGAGGTCGCCCGATGGCCCGCCCGGCTGGGAACACGGCAGACGCTGTAGCGCTGGAGAACGCGCTGCGCGACCATCCCGAGTCCTTCGAGTTCTTCGAAGCGCTCCGGCGGTTGGAGTGCGCATTCCCGGAGCGTCCGCGGCTGGGCCAGTCGACCAAGGTCAGCGATGACTTCGTGCGCCTGGGCCAGACCCCTTCGCTGGCCTTTGCGCCACGCACCGTGGACAGCTACCAGCCCGGTGGCGGCGGCCGGCCGGCGCGCATGCGAGGCCTGTTCTTCGGCCTGTTCGGCCCGAACGGGCCGTTGCCGCTGCACCTGACCGAATACGCGATGGACCGCGAGATCAACGCGCGGGATTCCACCTTCCGCGCGTTCGCCGACATCTTCCACCATCGCATGATGAGCCTGTTCTACCGCAGCTGGGCCGACGCCCAGCCCACGGTGCAGCTGGATCGCCCCGAGGAGGATCGTTTCCAGCTGTACATGGGCGCGCTGGTCGGCCTGGCCACGCCGGATCTGGGCGATCGCGACGCCTTGCCGGACCAGTTCAAGCGGTTCTTCGCCGCACGCCTGCTGCAGCAGGCGCGCAATGCCGAAGGCCTGCAGGGCATGCTGGAGCGCTTCTTCCGCGTGCCGGTGGGCGTCGTCGAGTTCATCGCCGAATGGATGCGCCTGCCGTCCGCCTCGCAGCTGCGCTTGGGCGCCTCGCGCGAGGTTGCAGCACTGGGCCTGACCACGGTCACCGGCGAATACGTGCGCGGCAGCCAGCAGCGTTTCCGCCTGCGCCTGGGGCCGCTCACCCGCGCCCAGTTCAACAACTTCCTGCCCGGCGGCGAAGCGCTGCGGCAACTGGTGGCCGCGGTGAAAACCTACGTCGGCGAGGAAAAAGCCTGGGATGTGCAGTTGGTACTGAAGAAGGCCGATGTCCCGGTGACGCGCCTGGGGCGCGAAGGACGGATGGGCCTGACGACGTGGATGGGCTCGCCCCGGCACGACGACGACGTCGACGAGGTCGTGCTGCAACCGGTGGGATAGCCGCTGGCGGCCGGGTCGACGTGGCAACAGACATGATGGGATTGGCAATCAACTCAGAGGATCAATGACATGGCCGAGATCAGTCGCGGCGCGCTGTTCGGAAAACTCAACAAGCTCGCTTTCCGGTGCATCGAAAGCGCGACGGTGTTCTGCAAGCTGCGCGGCAATCCGTACGTGGAACTGGTGCACTGGATCCACCAGATCCTGCAATTGCAGGATTCGGACCTGCACCGCATCGTCAAGCAGTTCAACCTCAACCCGTCGAACCTGGCGCGCGACATCACCGATGCGCTGGACCGGCTGCCGCGTGGCTCCTCGTCCATCTCCGATCTGTCCAGCAACGTCGAGGAAGCGGTCGAGCGCGGCTGGGTGTTCGCCACGCTGATGTTCGGCGAGGCGCAGGTGCGCACCGGTTACCTGATCGTCGGCTGCCTGCGCACGCGCAATCTGCGCAGCGCGCTGGTCAACATCTCGGCCGAGTTCGACAAGATCAAGCCCGAAGCATTGGTGGAGAAGTTCGCCGAGGTGGTCGGCGGCTCGCCCGAGGACGGGCAGCATGCGAACGACGGTTTCCGCATGGGCGGTGGCAGCGCGCCGGGCGAGGCAAGCGGCGCGATGTCGCCGGCACAGATGGGCAAGCAGGAAGCGCTGGCGCAGTTCACCATCGACCTCACCGCGCAGGCGCGCGACGGCAAGATGGACCCGATCGTCGGTCGCGACGACGAGATCCGCCAGCTGGTCGACATCCTCATGCGCCGTCGCCAGAACAACCCGATGCTGGTCGGCGAAGCCGGCGTGGGCAAGACCGCGGTGATCGAGGGCTTTGCCATGCGCATCGCCATCGGCGACGTGCCGCCGCCGCTGAAGGACGTGCAACTGCGCGTGCTCGACGTGGGTCTGCTGCAGGCCGGCGCCAGCATGAAGGGCGAGTTCGAGAACCGCCTGAAGCAGGTGATCGAGGAGGTGCAGTCGTCCACCAAGCCGATCATCCTGTTCATCGACGAGGCGCACACCCTGGTCGGCGCCGGCGGCGCGGCCGGCACCGGCGACGCGGCGAACCTGCTCAAGCCCGCACTGGCGCGCGGCAACCTGCGCACGATCGGCGCCACCACCTGGGCGGAGTACAAGAAGCACATCGAGAAAGACCCCGCGCTGACCCGCCGCTTCCAGACCGTGCAGATCGACGAGCCCAGCGAGGAGAAGGCGATCCTGATGATGCGCGGCGTCGCCAGCGTGATGGAGAAGCACCACAAGGTGCAGATCCTCGACGAGGCGCTGGAGGCGGCAGTGAAGTTGTCGCACCGCTACATTCCCGCGCGCCAGTTGCCGGACAAGTCGGTCAGCCTGCTCGATACCGCCTGCGCCCGCGTGGCGATCAGCCAGCACGCCGTGCCGGCCGAGGTGGACGACACCCGCAAGCGCATCCAGGCGCTGGAGACCGAGCTGGGCATCATCGCGCGCGAAAAGAACGTCGGCGTGAACGTCACTGCCCGCGAAGACGCCGCCAACGAGAAGCTGGCCACGCAGAAGGCACGACTGGAAACGCTGGAGGCGAACTGGATCAAGGAGAAGGATCTGGTCGAGAAGATCCTCGACATCCGCTCGAAGTTGCGCGGTTCTTCGGCGCCGGTAGAAGGCACCGGCAGTGCGCTGGAAGAGTCGGCCAACCAGGTTGCCGAAGCAAAGGAGGCATCGGCGGGAGAGGCTGCCCTTGCGGGGGATGATCGCGCTGCTGCATTGAAGGAACTGCAGGAGTTGCAGGGCCAGCTGGCCGAGCTACAGGGCGAGCATCCGCTGATCCTGGCCTCGGTCGACCAGCAGGCGGTGGGTTCGGTGGTCTCGGACTGGACCGGCATCCCGGTCGGTCGCATGGTCAAGAGCGAAGTCGAGACCGTGATGAACCTGGCCAAGCTGATGGGCCAGCGCGTCATCGGCCAGGACCACGCGATGGAGATGATCGCCAAGCGCATCCAGACCTCGCGTGCCGGCCTGGTCGACCCGAACAAGCCGATCGGCGTGTTCATGCTCGCCGGCACCTCCGGCGTGGGCAAGACCGAAACCGCGCTCGCGCTGGCCGAGGCGCTGTACGGCGGCGAGCAGAACATCATCACCATCAACATGAGCGAGTTCCAGGAGGCGCACACCGTCTCCACGCTCAAGGGCGCGCCTCCGGGCTATGTCGGTTATGGCGAGGGTGGCGTGCTTACCGAAGCGGTGCGTCGAAAGCCGTATTCGGTAGTGTTGCTGGACGAGGTGGAAAAGGCCCATCCGGACGTCCATGAAATCTTCTTCCAGGTGTTCGACAAGGGCGTGATGGAAGACGGCGAGGGCCGCCAGATCGACTTCAAGAACACCCTGATCCTGCTCACCACCAACGCCGGCACCGACATGATCGCCGGCCTGTGCAAGGACCCGGAGCTGATGCCCGATCACGAGGGCATGGCCAAGGCACTGCGCGAGCCGCTGCTGAAGATCTTCCCGCCAGCGCTGCTGGGCCGCCTGGTGACGATCCCGTACTACCCGCTGAGCCCGGAGATGCTGGGCAAGATCGTCAAGCTGCAGATCAACCGCATCAAGAAGCGCGTCGAGGCCCGCTACAAGA